>CAYFUT010000129.1:0-1559 GCA_964346395.1 uncultured Halobacteroidaceae bacterium | reverse complement strand
TCTAAATTTTCTGCTCGATCGATCAGTTGTTTTAGTTCTTCTCCAACTTTGCCTGCTGATAATTATTATCTATGATAAGTACCTTCTCCAGATGGTTTACATATTCTTCAGCTTTTTCCGCCTTAAAAGCAGCAGCTAAATCAGTTTCTAGCTTACTCACCCACTGCCGCCGATAATAATCAGCATAATTAGAATTTGAATTCTTTAGCTGATACAGGCAACTTAACCCCCGCCCCAATTCAAAAGCGCGGAAATGATCTATAGCTTTCTGCCATAAGTCATCTATATCATCATAGGCCCACAGCAAAACCGGCCGCCCAGTTATTTTCTCAGCCAACTTCTCCACCCGATTAATCCGGCTGTGATACTGATTATCAGCTCCTGCTTTAAACTCCTCCCGGATAAAATCACAAATAATATCGGCTAAATTCAAAAAGGGAGTCGGGGCTTGATCAGGATAATAGTTATTCTTCTTGACATCACAGGTAAAAGTAATCTCTTCTCCCAACTGATAATCTTCAACTAATTTATTAACGTATGCTTTAACCGTCTGCTTCCCGGTTATATAAAACTCATTCTCTCTATTATAATGAGCAGGATAGAGCTTATCATATTCCTTTATTTTATGACTATTATGCTGGTCTACTCTCATCATTCGAGTAGCAATTTTTAAATTAAATTCTGTCTCTGCTTCTACTTCTGGATTGTTAAAAATGATATTCTTTAGCGTCTCCAGCAGCATATTCTCATACAGATTCTCAGCTTCTCGATCATCTCGAGGATTAGCTAACCCTACATTTTTACTGCGGTGAGCTAAATTATTATTTAACTTAACCACCAGCTGATAATTGCCCCTCTCTTTTAAATACTTCTGTACCCTTGTTTCCAGTATCTCCATCTTCTCATCCCGTTGTTTCCTATGTAAATCCTCCGGAAAAGAAAGTCCAGCTTTTTCACAACCTTGCTTAAGCATTTTGACTAAACGTCTAGCTTCTGCTTTTTCATCTTCCCCGCGGTAAATAAACCCGCCGATAAAATTTAGCTCCCGCGGACTATTAGTAAATTTTCCACTTTCATCTAAAGATGTAATTAACAATTATATTCACTCCCTGCATTATATTGAATTTAATTTTTTATATACGAATCCCCATATAGATTTTTCTACAGCAATGTAAAATATACCTCGTTTTTCGTGGAATTTATTCTTTTTAAACTTTTCTTCTTTCCCTAACAAAGTTATAATCCCAGTAAAAACTATTAAAATCCCGAACCGTAATTTGCCTAACTTCACTTAACGTTCTAAATTCATCCCTTGTAAAATAAACCGGGCCAACTGCTTTACGGCAGATGACCCTGAGAAATTGAATTCACTCTCTTAAACCATTTTCCCGTATCCTCTCAATAATTTCACTTATAATTGCAAGTATCTTTTCTTGCTTATCACTTGCTACCGAATGGTTAATTAAATATTTTAGTTCTGAGCCTGCTTGGTCAAAACCACCAATCTTCTCCAACTTTGCCTGATAAGTTTCTGCTATATCTTCCCCTACTCTGTTAAT
>CAYFUT010000128.1:0-1573 GCA_964346395.1 uncultured Halobacteroidaceae bacterium | reverse complement strand
TCAAAAAATAAAAAGTCTCCCGGAAACCGGAAGACTTTTGCTCAATGCTGAAATTTTTACTTACTCTGACTTAGAATCCAGATTAAAACCGCTCCATAATAATTCTTTGACTTGTTTAACCACTATATCTCCGTCTAAATTAGCCATAATTACTTCTATATCGGCTCCAAATTCATTCAGCACCTGCCGGCAGGAACCGCAGGGTGAAACTGGCCCTTCTGTATCAGCTACTACCGCTAGTTTCTTAAATTGGCGGTGTCCTTCGGAAACTGCCTTAAAAACAGCCGTCCGCTCAGCACAGTTAGTTACACTATAAGCAGAATTTTCTATGTTACAGCCAGTATAAACCTCTCCTGATTCCGTTAATAAGGCAGCACCGACGGGAAAATTGGAATAAGGTGTATATGCACTTTCCCTCGCCTGTTTAGCTCGTTCTATTAATTCCTCATCTTCCAACCTGACCCCTCCTACTCTCTTCTGTCTATGGGCATTAACTTAAACTAAATTTTGATAATTTATAAATTTTATAACTTGTCCCACACTCCTAAGCTATTTTCAAGTTTAACCAAACAATTTTTTTACCAGGGCTCCTAAAAACCGAATGGTTTTTATCCGGTTAGGATCTTAATAATTTAAAGGTTTTTGTTAGCGGTACTTAGCCTCACCGGAAATTAAAATTAATCTAGAATTAGCTAATTTCTAAAATTAAATTAGCTTGCTTAATTTTAGATTGGAGGTGAGGGTTTAGTACCGGTTCAAAAAGCTTTCTTGCCTCGCCTGAACCTCCTCTCGCAAAGTTACAATTACACTTAAAATTTAGTGGCAGTATCGAGTACCATTTCTGTCATCCGGTCGACGCCCTGCTGAATTTTTTCTTTATCTGCCCGCAATTGGTCAAATACATGATCCGAAACAGTTAATACTGTTGCTGCCCGCAGGCCGTATTTGGCTGCTAGATTATAAAGCGCTGCTGTTTCCATTTCCACGGCCATTACTCCGTAATCAGCCAGCTTTTTCAGCTGTTCCTGATAGTCTTCAGTTTTGCCGTAAAAATAATCCGAAGTTACTATCTGGCCCACATGCGCCGGCATTTCTAATTCTTGAGCGCTTTGGTATAACTTACTGATTAACTCAAAATCAGCTGACGGAGCTAAACTTACATCATCAGACCAGTCATTAATGGTAGTTCCTGAACTGGCTGCTGATTGAGCAATTACCAGATCCGCCTGGTCTAAATCATCCGTCAAGGCTCCCGAAGTACCAACTCTAATCAGTGTCTCGGCGCCCAACATATTTAGCTCTTCTACAATAATTGCTGTCGACGGAACTCCCATTCCGGTAGTTTGGACGGAAACTTCCACTCCATTAAATGTGCCTGTAAAACCGTACATCTCTCGATAATCTGTATAAAGCTCAGGATCTTCAAAAAAGTTTTCGGCAATATATTCTGCTCGCTGGGGATTCCCCGGTAAGAGAACGATATCCGCAACCTCTTCCGGTTCTGCTTCAATATGAATCGGCATATTAATTCCTCCTTATAGTATTCAAAGATATTAGCTTCGCTTTGGTCGCG
>CAYFUT010000127.1:0-1646 GCA_964346395.1 uncultured Halobacteroidaceae bacterium | reverse complement strand
TTCGTGCGGCTTCTTTTCTGCTAAATCTTCAATTCCTAACCGCTTCAGTAACTCCCGCGCCCGAACTTTCCACTCGGGACTGTCTTCATTGACGGGGGCCAGTACATTATCTAGTACCGGCAAGTACTCAATTAAAAAGTGTTCCTGAAACACAAAGCCAAACTCTTGTTTCCGTAAGTTGGCCCGTTCTTGATCAGTCAACTCCGATAAATCTTGCTCCTTGTAGCTTACTGAGCCGGAGGTCGGCAGCTTCAACCCCGACAATAAATATAATAAAGAACTCTTCCCGCTGCCGGAGGGCCCCAAAATACCGATGAATTTACTGCCTTCAATAGCTAAATCAATATTTTTTACAGCATAAGTCTGCGTTTCTTTATCCTGATCATAAATTAAATTTAACTTTTCAGCTGTAAATAACACTCCTAGTGCCTCCTCTCAATCACATTAATCGCATCTAAATCTTTGATTAATCCCGCCAGCGGGGCAATGCTGAATCCTAAAACAAATAAAGGTACAATAGTTGACCGCAAGAAAGCCTTCCCATTCCAGACTGGAATCGGAAAGCCAGTCTCTGCAAAGGAAAAATAATTCAGTAGACTAATAAATAATAAAGAAAAGCTGACTCCTAAGCCAAATCCTACTCCCGTAAACAGCAGTACTTCTCGACATATTTTAGCTGCCAACTCTAATCGCGTATATCCTAACGCATATAAAATCCCAAACTCTTCTCGCCGCTGATAATAATGAATATAACTGGTAGTTGCTGTTGTAACAATTAACACTACTACTACCAGCAGCATAACAACATTTAGTATTAATCTTAACTCTTTTCTATTCTGTTGGCAGCTCTCTTTCTGCTGTTGATAAGTAGTTACCGCTATTTCTTTCTGATCCAAACTAGCTAAAAAACTATTGCTCTCAGCTCTGTTTCCAGCTTTGGGAAGCACCAATAGTTCGCGCCGAAAAACTTTTTTGGCTTTCCTAATTGCTGGATCTAATTTTCCTAAGGCCAGAGCACTATCGCCCTCTACTAGCCCGGTTGCTTTTAACAAAATAGGACCCGTATACCCCATTTCAATCACTCTATCATTCCATTCCCAGCCTAAGTTAATAAAATGTTGTTCATTAATTACTATTTCTCCCCGTCTCAGCGGCAGCCGCCCAGTAGTTAACTTTAAATTTAATCTTGTAAGTATTGTTTTTAACTTATCTTCCGCCAAAAAGTACATAGTTCCACTGCCGAAACCACCTAAATGCTTGTGAAAGGATAATCGACGTGTCCAGGCCCACATAACCTGATCAGTAGACCAGTGTTGTTTTATCCTCAGCAGTAAATCATCATTTATCTGCCTCTCGCTAAATCTAACGCGGGAGAAGTGGCGCAGAGGCGCTAAGTTAGCCTGACGTTCAATGGAAAATACACCGCCAAATAAAGCCTGCAGGGTATAAATCAAAAATACCCCCAGCGCCACTGCTATTAGCAGGGCAATTACCCTCCGCTTATTGTTTTGAAAATAAGTAACTGCTGCTAACGTTTTCATTGCCTAACCTCCCGCGGAAAAGTTAGTTTAAGTTATTATAAGCGTTAACTTAAACCAAATTTTAGTGATTTAAAGTGAAGTATTATCAATATAATGTGTAACTTT
>CAYFUT010000126.1:0-2011 GCA_964346395.1 uncultured Halobacteroidaceae bacterium | reverse complement strand
AATGACTAAATTTACTTCTGAATTACTTCGGTTCGATAACCATCAGGATCAGTCAAGAAGTAAATAAAGAAATTCACTCAATTAGTATTAACTTACTCAGTTAGTACCTGCAAATACTTAGCTAATAACTCGTTATTTTCCTCACCGGAGACATAGCAAGTTACGGTTCCCTTCTGTTGAGATTTATTTTCCTTCATCTCAGTCAGAACATCCTGTAAATGCCGCACTGTTCCTCGGTTCCCATCTATTATATCAATTGACGGCGGCAGTACCTGGCGGAAAAGATCTTGATAATAAATAAAATGAGTGCATCCTAACACTACTGTACCGTAGTCTTGAAGGTCATAAGCAGATAATCTATTCTGTAGGTAATCAATAATTACTTCCTCTGCAAATACAAAATCTTCAGCAAATTCAACTAATTTAGGTAAACCTACAGAATCTACAATATTCCCCGGATCGACGCGAGCTACTAAATTTTGAAATTTATCTTCCTTAAGCGTCAGGGGGGTAGCCGCCGCCAACACCTTTTTCTGGTCGCATTTTTTCACCGCCGGCTTTACTGCCGGTTCCATCCCCAAAATAGGCAACTCATAGTTGGCCCGTAGATCCTTAATAGCAATGCTGGTAGCTGTATTGCAGGCTACCACCAAAACATCCACCCCTTGTTCTACAATAAATTCTACTGCCTCAAATATGTACTGCTTAACTTCTTCTTTAGGTTTTATCCCATAGGGAACATGCTCGGTATCAGCATAATAAACATATTCCTGCTCCGGCAACATATCCAAGGCTTCTTTTAAAACTGTAATTCCTCCTATCCCGGAATCAAAAAAAGCAATCTTCATTTTCCCAGCCACTCCTTTACGAAGGTTGTTCACTGAACAGCCTCTTAAATTATGCTCTCGCTTAATATTTTCCCTAATTTTATTCTATCACATGCTCCCCTATAGATAAAATCAGCAGCAACCAGCTTCCAACTTGTTAATCAATATTTTTTCTAATATAATATAACGCATCTTCGGCTGTATCTTCCCGCTTCGGTTCCTGTTTCCATTTCTCTAACATCGGAATGAACTCCTCTGGTTTCCTCCGGCCCAGATAGTGAAGAGCCGAAGAAGCTGCCTTCCAGACATACCGCCGGTCATCACCTGCTAACTGATACAATATTTCCTTCCCTTGCGGCCAATGGGTGGTTCCCCCGCTGCTGGCAAAAGCCTTCGCTACATTCCATAAAGTCTGTTCGGTATCTTCTGTTTTCCACTGCCTAAGTTTCTGTATAGTTCGGTTCGGGTACAGCCGCAAAAAACCACTGCCGATAGTAAACGAGCCGAAATTCTTGCGGATATATTCTTCGCATACACTCCGCAGAGGAGCAATCAACCGCAATAAAGCAGCTACTCGATCATTAATCTGTTCTTGCATTGAGTATTTGGTACCGACTAAAACTGCCCGTCTTAAATTAGTACTTCCGGTTTCCAATAACTCCTGATACCAAGAATAATAATCAAAATCCCAGGTTAAAGCAACTCCCCAAATTTTAGCCGCCTCTTCTCTAACTCGCCAGCTAGGGCTTTCAGCTACTTCCCGCAGCAGATCCTTTGTCTGCTCACGGTAGTTAGCTAGATAAAGAGCAAATATTTTACCCGCTTGCCTTCTATTTGTCTCCTGCCAATCACCCAGTAACTCACGGACAGCTGCAAAAGCTTCCTGGGGATTTGCAAATTCAGTTAAATCATAATTTGTCTTTCTATTCACTTGCTTCCCCTCCTAACATAATTATAGAATCTTCAACAAAGGTACTAACTTCGCTTTGCTCGCATCAAGGCTGAATCCCGTCCCTTAAATTAAATGTTAGTAACAGAATTTTTTCCCATTATTAACGCTTATAATTACTTATTATATTGTTTTTTATTCTAGGAAAATTGATAGTTTCCTGGCTTGCCTGGTTATTTAGGAAAAATATTTTTTCGCCGGGCCAACTTCCTCGATTAGAATAAATTATATTTCT
>CAYFUT010000125.1:0-2030 GCA_964346395.1 uncultured Halobacteroidaceae bacterium | reverse complement strand
TTATTCTCTCTCGGGAAGCCTACTCCAATAGCAGTCCCCAGAGTAAGAATTACTGAATTTTTTGCGCCCGCAAAAAATTCTGAAGCTGCTGTCCCGTCATGAACAAATAATAATTCTACCTTATCCTCAATTGAACTACTTACCCTTTCTTTTGCTAACTCCTGAAAATTGTCAGTAACATATCTTAACTTCCCATAACCTTCACCGACAAATTTACCATCAACTAAATCATTGGCGATGCTGATAGCAATAGTATTACCGGGCTTAAACCCTTTTGATTTAACCTCAGTCCAAGTTTCCTTAATAATAGAAATAATATAATTTTTTAGCTTATCAGCAGCTCTTTTTAACTCGGCTTTAGTTTCAAAATCCCAGAATCCTTCTGTATACTTAGCTTCCACAGGCGGTAATTGATATACTTCCTTTAATTCTCCTTGTTTAAAATTTACTACTCCCCGTTTAATGGAAGTATGACCAAAATCAAACACTAAGACACTATTATACTGTTCCGGCACCCGGCGAGCCGCCCCCAAAAAAGATACTAAAGAAGGTTTCTCGGCAATTTCAATTTCATATTGGGGAGCCTCTGTCTCCTCAAATACCCGCTCTATATAGTACTTAAGCCTATCTGCCAAATTACCGCTGCACAATCCCCCGGCCAAAATTATTCTTTCTACCTGCTGCCAATAGTCCCAATGTTTTTGTTCCCAATCTTCACGAGCAGCCTGATTTATCTTATCTCCCCGCTTAAGTGTAGCTAAAATATAGCCAAAATTTCTCCCCAGGCGTCGAGCTATATTCTCGGCTGTAAGCCTAACTTCTAAATCTTCTGCTTCAAAACAACCATCTAATTCAATCGGCAACCTGTTTTCCGAAATTTTATCTAAATCCAGTTTAAGCCGATCAACTTCCTCCTTAATGTAATCAATCAGTACCTCTAACGACATAAGTTCTAGACCTATTTTCCCTTTTGCTTCAGGGTCAATAGTAACCCCGGGAATATCAACAATTTCTACTCTATTAAGCGAAGTGTTATCAGCCAAATTCCCATTTTTTAGAAATGGATTATCTTGTTTCTGCATCGTAAACCTCCTTAGGTAATAAAATTAGCTAGTCTAAATGCACTACCACCTACATATACTTCCTCTAGGCACTTATTATTAAATTCCAGTTTAACCTTTATCGTTGCCGGCTTATTCAGACTGTAACCTTGTTTGAACACTAATTCTTCCTCTGCCTTATTATCATATTTATTTAAGTAACAGGCTAAGGCTCCATTAGAAGTTCCCGTAGCAGATTCTTCTTCTATTCCATACCGGGGAGCAAAATTTCTACAAACAGCCTTAGCCTCAGTTTTAGTATCTTCTGTAAAAGCATGAATTCCCACTACATCATACCTTTCGCTCAAAGTTATTATCTCTTCAAAATTAGGGTTTAGAGCATTAAGCTCCTCTAAACTCTTAACGGGTAACAGAATATCTCGCAATCCAGTAGAAACAATTTGAACCGGTCTATTATCTATATTTTTAAGGTTGGGTGATTCAAAACAAGGTTCAATCTCATCTAAACTTATTATCTCTCCAAATTCTGGCTTAGGCTGTTCCATTAATACATCAGTTTCATTAATAATTATACTCAGAATTCCCGCTTTAGTCTCTTGCGTATAAGTTCCGCAAGACAAAATATTTAAATCTCTTAATAAATTAAAAGTAGCAATCGTTGCATGCCCGCACAAATCTACTTCCTCAGTCGGAGTGAAAAAACGCTCTTTATAATCAGCTGCCTCTGACTGAAAAACAAAAGCAGTTTCTGAATACCCTACTTTATTGGCGATTTCTAACATTGCTGTTTCATCTAAACTATCAGTATTGAGAACAACTCCGGCTGGATTGCCGCCGTCTACTGTCTCTGTAAATGAGCTTAATCTATATACTTTATAATTCATTTTACCCCCCATCAACCAGCAAATATTTAGTTTAAAACTGCAAATACTCTCTTAAATCCGAATTTAATATATCCTCCAATTCTCT
>CAYFUT010000124.1:0-2529 GCA_964346395.1 uncultured Halobacteroidaceae bacterium | reverse complement strand
CACTGAAAAAAGGGGGTAAAATTAAAATTTAGTTATAAATTATACAATATATAGTGTATTTATTAATATAACACCACTACATATTGTGGTTAAAGTTCCGATATACCCTTTTTTCAGTAGAGCAATAATTGAATTTTAAATAAATTCACTTTTGTAAATTAAAAATTCCTTTGCTTAAATGGATAGATTTTCTCCCAGTATGAGTTCTATAAATTGAAGTTAACTTTATAAAGCTTAAAAAGTTAAACAAAGGTGATATTATGAATTTCTTCAAATCAATAATTAGAAAAATCAAACGATTATTCAAATCATATTACTGCATTAAACAGCACGACATAACAGACTGTGCAGCAGCCTGTCTGGCTACAATAGCTAAACACTATGATTTAGAGATGCCAATTACTCAAATAAGAGAAATTGCCGGTACCGACAAAAGAGGTACCAATGCTTTGGGAGTAATCAAGGCAGCTAAAGAACTCGGCTTTGAAGCAAAAGGGGTTAAGGGTGAACCAGATGATCTAACAGAAGAAGTTCCCTTGCCGGCTATAGCTCATGTAGTAAAAGATAACTTAATGCATTATGTAGTAGTTTATGAAGTAAATGAAGATGAAATAGTAGTTGCTGACCCGGCGGAAGGAATGGTTTATTATGATCCGGAAGATTTTTATGAGATTTGGACAGGAGTATTAATCTTAATTAGTCCAGCAGAAGATTTTGAGACGGGAGATGAGACTACTGGTTTTTTTGAACGGTTTTTAGGGTTAGTAACTCCGCATAAGGGGTTGCTGGTTAAGATATTTTTTGCTTCTATTTTATATACTTTATTAGGAATAGCAGGTTCCTTTTACTTTAAGTTTTTGATTGATACCATTTTAGCGGATGGATTGGTTAAGACCTTACATATTATTTCTACGGGTGTAGTACTGTTAACTTTATTTAAAATAGCTATGAACTTATTTCGAAAACATTTACTCCTATATTTAAGTCAGAAAATAGACATTTCGCTGATTCTTAATTATTATCAGCATGTCTTGGAACTGCCGATGTCTTTTTTCGATTCCCGAAAAGTTGGAGAAATATTATCTCGTTTGCGGGATACTTCTAAGATTAGACAGGCTATTTCAGGAGCAACTATTACGGTAATGATTGATACTTTATTAGTTATCGGCGGTGGAATTGTTTTATATATCCAGAGTTCTACCCTTTTCTGGGTAGCAGCAATAATTATTCCCTTTTACATAGCAATTGTTTGGGGTTTCAGCAAACCCCTGCGAAAGATTCACCGTAAGGAAATGGAAAACTCGGCTGATATGCAGTCTTATTTAGTAGAATCGGTTTCTGGGGTAGCTACGGTAAAGGCATTTAATGGCGAAGAACAGGCTAATTTAGAAACTGAAAGTAGATTTATTAAATATATTAAGTCCATTTTTAAAGCGACTTTTATGAGAAATGTGCAGGGATCACTGCAAAAGTTGCTTACTTCAGTTAGTGAATTTGTAATTTTATGGGTGGGCGGACTAAAAGTAATTAATGGAGTAATTAGTATTGGTCAGTTAATTACCTTTAATGCTCTGTTAGCTTATTTTTATGATCCCATTCAGCGGTTAATTAATTTACAGCCTAAATTGATGGAAGCTTATGTAGCGGCTGACCGCCTGGGAGAAATTTTGGATTTAGAACAGGAAAAGAAAAATGAATCTAAGAAAATGCAGCCGAATGAACTTGAGGGAAAAATTCAAGTTGAAGGTGTTGATTTTCGGTATGGGACAAGAAAACTTGCTTTAGAAGATATTAATTTAGATATTAAATCTGGAGAAAAAGTAGCTTTGGTGGGAGAAAGCGGTTCGGGGAAAACTACTTTGGCTAAATTGATGTTGAAGTATTATTTACCGGAAGAAGGAGAAATTTTACTTGATGGGTATAATATAAAAGATATTAATGTAGAGAGTTTACGGAGAAAAATTGGTTATGTGCCGCAAGATGTATTTTTATTTAGCGGAACTTTGCGGGAAAACATTTCATTTGGCTTTCAAAATGTGGATATGGAAGAAATAATAGATGCCGCTAAGAAAGCTCAGGCTCATAAGTTTATTAATGAGCTTCCTTTAAGATACGATACTATGGTAGGAGAAAGAGGTTCTAATTTATCCGGCGGTCAAAAGCAGCGGATAGCTATTGCGAGAGCAATTCTTAAAGATCCAGATCTGCTTATTTTAGATGAAGCAACAAGTAATTTAGATACAGCTACTGAAAAAGCAATTCATAATACTATTGAAGAGATAAGTCAGGATATTACTACTATTATAATTGCTCATCGGTTAAGT
Source organism: uncultured Halobacteroidaceae bacterium (assembly GCA_964346395.1). Lineage (GTDB taxonomy): Bacteria > Bacillota > Halanaerobiia > Halobacteroidales > Halobacteroidaceae > CAYFUT01. The sequence continues at coordinate 205 of CAYFUT010000124.1, read as the reverse complement.
ACTATTATGCACTGTGATAAAATTGCAGTGTTAGAAGAAGGACAGATTATTGAGCAAGGGGCTCATGAAGAATTATTAAAGCAAGAAGGAAAGTACTGTGAGTTATGGCAGGGTCAGACATTAAAAAATAATAATTCGGGAGTAGATGCATCATGAAAGAAAAAATAATTGATTTTGAAGATTTGTCCTATAGTCGAGAAATGTT
>CAYFUT010000123.1:0-2610 GCA_964346395.1 uncultured Halobacteroidaceae bacterium | reverse complement strand
TAATTTTTCTTAACGAGCGCAGTTGTTCTCTATCCATGTTGCCACCTCCTTAAGGTTATTGTCGGCTGTAAGGTTTATAAAGTTCAGGGAACAGGGTTCCCTTATTTAAAGCAGAAGACAATTTATAGCTTTGGGTATAGGTTTGTATCGGAATATAAGCTTCTGCTAGTTCAAGTTCCAGGCCGTTATTAAATTCTATCCTCTTTTTTTCTGCCATAGTGGCACCTCCTTACTTAATTTACTATATCTTATTCATAAGGTAAGAAGTAGTGAATAGTGGTTATTAAGCAAAAAGTAGAAATATTTAATTTACTGCTTGATTATTCAGAAAATTTATAATATAATTATAAACAAGAAAGAATAATCATATATAATCAAATAAAGCACAGATATCAGTCATAAACAATTAATAATAGGAAGCTGGGGTGAGATAAGTGTTTGCCGAAGAAAGGCGAGGTGAAATTAAAGAGATAATTAGACAACAAACTTCTGTTGAAGTACAGGAACTTTGTAATAAATTTGATGTTTCTAGTTCTACTATCCGGCGTGATTTACAGCACCTTGAAGAAGAAGGAGTGCTGCGTCGAACTCACGGAGGGGCAGTAATTGCGGAAGGGACGAAAACAGAACCTTCTTTTGGTCAAAAAGCCGAAGCAAGACTACCGGAAAAAAGAGCTATTGCTAAGCAGGCATTAGAATTTGTCAAGGAAGGAGAAACAATTATTTTAGATGCCGGAACAACTACCACCCAGCTAGCAAAAAATTTAAATCAATATCAAAACCTAACCATTATAACTAATGGAATAAATATTGGGCTTCAATTAGCTAAGGGAGAAAACCAGGTTATTTTGACCGGGGGAGAATTAAAAAAGAGGACTTTAGCTATGGTGGGAGGAATGGCTGAAGAAAGTCTGCATCAGTTTAATGTTGATAAAGCTTTTTTAGGTATTAATGCCATTGATATAGAAAAAGGATTTACTACTCCCGATTTAGTGGAAGCTAATATTAAACAGAATATAGCTCAGCAGGCTAAAGAAATAATTTTTCTGGCTGACCACAGTAAATTTGAACGAACTAGTTTTGTACAGGTAATGAATTTTGCTGAAGTTGACCGGCTGATTACTGACCAGGGATTAGACCAGGAGGTTTTAGCTGCTTATCAGGAAAAAATAGAGCTAATAAGAGCAGAGATAGGAGGGTAGGTAATGATTATTACAGTTACTTTCAATCCAGCTGTAGATAAAACAATTCGAGTATCTAATTTTAAATTAGGAAATTTAAACCGTGTTTCTGCCGTACGGCAGGATCCGGGGGGCAAAGGAATTAATGTTTCTCGGGCAGTAGCTAATTTAGGGGGAGATACTCTAGCCTTAGGTTTTTTAGGCGGAACTAGCGGTCAATTTATTGCTGATAGTCTGGCCGAGATGAATATTCCTCATGATTTTACCTGGTTATCGGGAACCACTAGAACTAATATTAAGCTTGTAGACCCAGCAGTAGAGCAGGAAACTGAAATTAATGAGCCGGGAATAAAAGTAGATAACTCTCAACTGCAGCGATTAAAAGAAAACCTCTTAGGCAAAGCAGAAGTTGGGGACTATGTTGTTTTAACTGGGAGTTTGCCGCCGGGAGCACCTGCTGATACTTATGCTGAATTGATTACTGAGCTGCAAGCTGCCGGCAGTAAAGTAATACTTGATACTTCTGGGCAGCCTCTGGAACAAGGTTTAGAAGCTGAGCCGTATTTGATTAAGCCGAATCGAGTTGAGTTGGAAACTTTGGTGAAGCAAAACCTAACAGAAATAGAAGAGATAATAGCTGCCGGCAAGAAACTCTGCGGCCAGGGAATAGAAGTGGTAGTAGTTTCGCTGGGAGCAGAAGGGGCAGTTACAATTAGCAGCCGAGGAGTTTGGAAAACTACGCCCCCGTCGGTAGAGCCAGCTAGTACTGTTGGGGCGGGAGACACTTTAGTAGGAGCGTTAATATTAACGCTTAGTCAGGGAAAAAGCTTAGAATCAGCACTAACCTATGCTACAGCAGCTAGTGCAGGTAGTGTGCTTCAACCGGGGACGCAGCTATGTACTTCTAGTGAGCTAGAAAAATTGCTGCCGCAGACAACTGTAACTGAATTAGAAAGGGGGGAGCTGTAAGGTGGAAGCTACTGAACTATTGACCCCAGATTTGATTAAACTGGATTTAGCAGCAGATAGTAAAGAAGAAGCTCTCCATGAATTAGTGGATGTATTAGCAGAGGCTGGTAAGCTGACTTCGCGCGACCAATTTTACCAGACAATACTGGAGAGAGAGCAGTCAAGTTCTACTGGAGTGGGTCATGGGGTAGCTATTCCGCATGGTAAGAGTCAAGCTGTTAAAGAACCGGCGCTTGTATTTGCTAAGTCAGAAACAGGGGTTGATTTTAACAGCAGAGATGGGGAACCGGCTCAGATTTTCTTTATGATTGCGGTACCGGAAGCAAGTTCAAAAGAACACCTTCAGATTTTATCTAATTTATCTCGGCAGTTAATGCACGATGACTTTCGTAAGTCCTTACTGGCAGCAGAAACACCTGAGGAGGTGATAGAAGCCTTAAAGCAAAATTGATAATTTCAA
>CAYFUT010000122.1:0-2618 GCA_964346395.1 uncultured Halobacteroidaceae bacterium | reverse complement strand
CCAAATATATTTTATCATTATTGTTTGGAGGTTTAACATCAAATATACAGATAAAGACACATTTAATTAAAAATTTACTTATTGAGACAGGCTCATATTGGCTTTCCGGTGTATAATTGTACAGTAAACAAATAAGAATCGCTATATAAGCCTATCTATATTGAGTTTGAGGGTGAGATTGAGAAAGCATAAAAGCAATAGTTATAACGGTTGACTCAAACTTAATTTAGATAAACTTCTATCCGATAAATAATAAATTATCTAAAACTTAATTAGATATACTTATAAAGATAAACTGAGTAGGTTAACGAGGATAATTATTTTTAATAAATTAAGGAAAAAAGGAGGAAAATTAGTTTAAACATTTAATTACGTATATGAATCACTTGTAATTGACTAAAAATACAGAGTAATTAATTATTATTTTCCCATTACTTTGCCGATAATGTATATTATCGGCAAAGTAATGGGGAAGAAGAAGGAGGTTCAGCAAAATGCCACGCAAATTAACTTTAAAACAAGCAATTAACCGCTTTCGTAAACATCTATTAGTTCAATTAGGGTATTCTGAATTAACTGCCAAGGCGTACACTACTGACCTCAAACTTTTAAAGCAGTATTTACAGGAAGAGTTTAACCTTGATGATGAGGAATCAGTCTTTATAGAAGATATTGGTCAGTTTGAACTAAAAGGATTTCTAGATGATGATGTTTTGATCGCTGATAATAAAACTGTTACCCGTAATCGTAAATTATATAGCTTAAAGACTTTTTATTCGTTTTTAACTGAAGAAAGAATAGTTGAAGATAATCCCACTAAATTCATAAAAGCAGCTAAAACTGAATCCGGCCGCAAACCAATTTACTTATCAGCTGAAGAAATGAATCAATATCTCAAGACGATAAGAAATTCAGACAGTAGAAATCAAATCAGAGACTTAGCAATTATTGCTGTCCTTCTTTATGCTGGAGCTCGAGCTTCTGAGTTAGTTAATTTAGATGTAGAAGATATTAATTACAATGAACAGTTAATTGAACTGTACGGCAAGAATAAGAAGATACGGGAAGTTCCCATCAATAATAAGATAATTGGAATTTTAGATAACTATTTGGCTGTTCGGGCAGAAAAATACAAACCTAAGTCAGAAGATACTGACGCCCTCTTTTTATCAATGCGCGGTAATCGAATTTCGCAGCGGACAATTAGACATTTAGTGAAAAAATACGCTAAGGAAAGCGGAGTTAAAAATGCCAGCAAGATCAGCCCGCACAAGCTGCGGCATACTTTTGCTTCGCTGCTCTATCGGGAAACGAAAAGCTTACGAGTTGTGCAACAGTTGTTAGGCCATGAAAATATTTCTACCACTCAGATTTACACTCACGTTGACCGCGAACAGCAGCGAGAAGCAGTTGACCAATTACCCGATATTAACCTATAAAATACCCCCCTAGAATTAAAACCAACATCTAGGGGGGGCTTAAAATTAAGCTATCCTGCTTCTGGAGTTTCATCCTTTAAAGAACCTAATCCAGTTCGCCAGCTCTTGGGATTCACTCCCGAGTCACGCAGCGAACCTAAACCAGCTCGTTCATTGTCAGGATTGATTTCTACTTCTTTTAACGAGCCTAAGCCTACTCCTTGCACTCTTTTCTTTTCTTCAGCCGCCCTTACCATTACTGCCACCTCCCAGGATATATCCTTATCTCCACTTATATATAAATCAGGATCCTCGTGAAAATAATAATTATTTGACTCCGCGGAAGAAATGACCAGTAGTGTACCCCTGTTGGTTCATTTTTTTAGTTAACTGCCTGCTGGTGGCAGTAGTTAATTCTGGATTGTTCAATTTAATACGGTACACGGTAATTATTTCTGTTACCTCTTCTCTAGTTTCTATAGTAAAATTAAGGCGGTACCAACTGCAGTTAACCTGCTTAAGGTCAGTCATATAGTCAAGTAAATATAACGGCTGGCTGTTATAAATTGCTGTCCGGCAGTTTTGGGGAGCAGTAATTATCGGTGCTATCATCCCTTTTCTATCTTTTAGTCCGTATTGTTTTTCTTGGCAGTTAGCGGAACAGTTTTGTTCAGCCTGAAAATTAGCAGTTACTCCTTCTATCGGGCAGTATTCAGTAATCATCATCGGAAGGTGACCGTAAATTATTATTTCTTTTTCAATTTTGTTATCCCGGGCCAACTTCCGAATTTCCTTGAGCGTAAGTTCCGGAGATAAGGTTACTCCCTCATACCCTTCCCTTGCCCAGTGCGCAGCTGTATAGCTATTGAAATTATGCAGCGGATAGTCGGCCGCTAACTTTTTGGTTGACTTTGCTGTTAACTGAGCTGCCCCTAACTGGGGAATTAAAAAGCCGTCAATGTCACTTGCTTCTAACCTAGCAATTTGCTCTTTGATTGCTTGTCGGTCTGCTTGTCGGGAAATTTGCGGCAGCCGAATGAATAACTCTGTGTTAGTTTTTTGGGACTGATCGATTAACTCAGTTAGTTTTGCCTCAGTAAGTTGATAATCAGTACAGTAAACTCGGTCTACCTCTTCTGTCAAAGCTGCAGCTGCTAAGTCGGCGGAGAGCTGGACGGCTAATTTAGCTTCTTTTTCCGC
>CAYFUT010000121.1:0-3037 GCA_964346395.1 uncultured Halobacteroidaceae bacterium | reverse complement strand
GGTTTTCATAGCCAGGCTTGGTTTTTAGCCTGGCTATATAATTGACAATTTGCAATTATTATTTAATAAATCCGATCCTGCCGTTTAGAATGGATCAACCTCTGTTTAATATCAGCATCTAAATAATTATCTACCAGTGCCTCTACCATCTGATTGGTAATCTTAACCTGTTCATCGACAATATCTAACCAAATAGGAATTCCCCGGCTGTTATCAGGAGTTAAAGAATATACCAAATTAGTCATAAATTCTAATTGGAATCGCTGATCGGCTAAAATATCGACCCCAATTACGCCTGGATCCTGCGAAGTGCGTAAAAAAGCAGTCTGCAGTAACTTGCTTTTAAAATTTATCTCTGGATTAACAGTAAGCATTTCTCCCTGCTCTAGCAATCCAAATAACAGTTCCCGATCATACATTCTCTGCATATTATCCGGTAATTCTTCTGCCAATACTTCACTTACTTTACAGGTTCCTACTTCTTCAATAACACCTACTAATAACACATTATTCTGTAAAGATAAGTCCACTAGTTGCTTCCATTCCGCCTCTGCTTCCGTTTTATATCTAATCAACGAACCATCCATCATAATCAGCTTCGGCTGACACCGTTCAATACTAGTCTGAGCTGCTTTAATTTCTAATTCAGCTACCAGGGAAGTAGTTAACTTATCTGCCGCTTCTTTAAAACTTATTTTTTCCGACTGGGCCCGATTTTCTATTGCTTTCCAGTCCTCTTCAATTAATGGACTAAATACTTTTTGACAGGTAACCCCAGCTTCCTGCCGATTAACGCTTTTTCCCAACGCCTGCAGGATAGTTAAATAATGAGGAAAGGAACTCCCCGTTCGATTAATCGAACCGTCGATTCCTACCACTGCATCCTTTTCGGCCCATTCTTCTAATTTCTGCTGATTTATCTGCTTTAATCGAGAAAACTTTCCTACTTGATTGGTTATTAAATCTCGCAATTTAGAACTACTAAATCCAGCAGGTTCACAATACAAATCTCGCAGTTCCTGATTACAGTTCTTAAGAGCAGATTTCAACTCTTCTGTAATTTCCGGCATTTTTTCACCTCTTTCTTATTAACAAAAAAATATTTTTATCCTAAAATTTGAACTATGTAGAAATAAATATTTTTAAATATATTTTGCTAATTTTATTGACTTATTATGTAACTTATGTTATTATTTAATTGGAATAAATGTTTAAAAATGGAATAAACATTCTAAGGGGGGAATGTTAATGAAATCCACTGGTATTGTTCGTAAAGTTGACGAGCTAGGTCGAGTGGTTATTCCAGTAGAACTCCGGCGGACACTAAACATAGACACTAAAGATCCGCTAGAAATTTATGTAGACAAAGAACAAGTAATTTTGAAAAAGTATCAACCTTCCTGCATCTTCTGCGGAGATGCAGAAAATGTGAAGAACTTTAAAGGAAAAAAGGTCTGCCCTAACTGTTTAGAAGAAATGGCTGCTAGTTTATCTGCTTAATTTTTAGCTTGCCAGTAAATGATTAGTAAACAAAAGTATAAATACAATACACGTTGATATACTTCTGTTTACTAATCTAAACTTATCTTTACCAACCGGGAACTAGAGGCACAACACTCTAGCTTCCGGTTTTCTTTACTTAAACTATTTTAAACAAAGCAAACTGCTGTTTACTTATCTTAAACTTAAATTAATTTAAGTTTAAAGCTAAGTACCCATGTGCGTTAACTTAAACTAGATTTTAGTAGTTTGAAGGTTTAAAGTGGAACATTAACAATATTAAGCTTGAGGTCGAGATTGAGATTGAGATTAAGCAACCATTACAACCAATGGTTATAATGGTTTACTCAATCTTAAACTCAAGCTCAAACTTAATGCATTATACTTATATAAACAAACTAACTGAAAAAATATACATTAAATTAACGCGTATGGCTAAGCACCATTAGATCAAAACATGAAGTTTACTGTGAAACCGGATGGTTCCTATCCGGTTAGGCTCTTATCCCCACAACTGCTTTGTGGGAGAGGATTCAGGCAATTAACTTAAAGATTTTTGTTAGCGCTACTTGCCCTCACCGGAAATTAAAATCAAGCGTGAATTAGCTAATTTAAAAAATTAAATTAGCTTACTTGTTCACCCTTATTTTAGTTCCTATCTTATAAACTTCACTTTTCGGCAAATCACGAATCTTAGCTACCTGCTTAATTGCTTTCTTTTTAGTTAATCCCTGCTCCATCTCCTGTTTAATATGCTCTAAAATAGATAATCCCCGCCACTGCTTATTATCTTGACTACTAACCTGTCCGCCTTCTACTACTAGTGTTATTTCTCCTTTCGGCGGATCTAGTTCAAACTCACGAACTACTTCCCGTACCGAACCTTTGATTACTTCCTCAAACTTTTTGGTTAATTCCCGGCAGACAGCTACTTTTCTATTGCCCAGTACCTCTTTAATATCCTCTAAAGCAGCTACTATCCGCTGGGCTGACTCATAAAATACCATAGTTCTTGTTTCTTCCTCTAAACCGCGCAAATACCGTTTCCGCTCTTTTTTACGCGGCAGAAAACCTTCAAATACGAACTTATCTGTCGGCAGACCGGAAACTACCAGCGCACTAGTCATCGCAGTTGGCCCGGGAATCGGTATTACTTTAACCCCTTCTTCCCTAACTAATTTAACCAATTCATAACCAGGGTCAGAAATTCCCGGCATTCCCGCATCAGAAACTAAAGCTAACTGTTGGCCCGCAGCCAATTTAACAGCCAGTTTTTCTTTTTTTTGACTAGCATTATGCTCATGATAACTAGTCAGCGAAGTATTAATCTCATAATAATTAAGTAGCTTTTTCGTCCTGCGAGTATCTTCAGCAGCTACTAAATCTACTTGTTGTAAAGTTTCTACTGCTCGATAAGTAATATCTTGTAAATTGCCGATTGGCGTTCCACATATATATAATTTTCCCTCAGCCATTCTTGCCCTCCTTTATCAAATCCAATTTCTGTTCCCGAGTTAACTGTTTTATTTGATACTCT
>CAYFUT010000120.1:0-3068 GCA_964346395.1 uncultured Halobacteroidaceae bacterium | reverse complement strand
TTTCAAACTCACCTAGTACTATAAGTTGAACTTTAACTTATACGAAGTAGTGAGAAGCCGCCCCCAAATATTTTATTTGGGGTGAAGGTTCACTTCCATCCTCCATATATATCAGATCGTTTATCAATTCCTTCCAGCCATTGTTTCCAGTCTTTAACTGCTGCCTCAAAATCTTTACCCATTCTCTTCTTATACTTCCGCTTAACTTCCAATGCATTATTCTCCCCTAATAAAAATTTTAAAAAATTAGAAAACTCCTTCGTTACTTTACTCAGTAGATTATTTTTCTTTTGGCAGCCGACAATCAACATTAAACCTACCAACAAAAAATCAAACCCGCCTTTTTCCAAACTAATTTTGACATTGGTAAACATCAATTCCTTTACAGCCCAAATCTAAGTGCTTTTACTTTAAATTTAATATAACTTTCCTCTTCTACTAACATATCTTGCGAATAAACTGCAACATTAGCATCAGTAAACTCAAGTCCTGTCTATACGCTAATGTCCCATCAAAATCCCACAAAATTGTCGGCTCAGCTTCCATCGAATATTTTTCCTCCTTCTAACTCTTCTATTTCTAAAATTCCTTCCGAATCTGATAAAGAGACAACTGTACCATCATTTAAATAAGAACTGAAACCAATATTCTCATAACTGACTAAGCTGCTTATTATTACTGGCAATTTCCTTTCTACAGATAAATCTTTAGCTGCCTGCATAGCATCACCGAAATTATAATTAGTAAAGTGAAAAATAAAGAAAACAAAATCCAAATTATCAGTAGCAATTCTAGCTGCATATCTTAAATCAGTACAAATTATTACCTTAAATCTCTTATCATTCAACTCAAAAACTTTTTGCTCACCTCTTGGATTAATTCCTGCTTCTAATTCAGATCGATCAGGAAATAACTTGCATTGTCTGGTGCCTAAAGGCAGAAGTTCACAACAATTGTACAACTGACTATTGATTTTAACTAACCTATTCATTAACATCTGTTTGCCTTTAGGAATCTCAAGTTCTGTTTTAGCAGCCCTACCTTTATTGGCCCATTTATCAAGGTCTGCCTGTTCATCAAAAACAAGCGAACCAGTCAAAACATACTCGGGAAGTACTAACAAATCCCCCTTACTCTTATCAATTAAGCCTTGAATTACTTTTAAATTATGTTTTATATCTCCTCTAATAATTTCAGGCTGCAAAACTGATATTTTCATGCTCCCCACTCCCTAAATTTTAATTACTTTCATCTTTATTTAGGATAATGGTATAGTAAACTTTACTATTTTCTTTGCTGCGGTAAATTGAACAATGAATTTTTCTCTTATACCACCACAGTGAACTATTACTATTTTTTATTACATGACTGAGAAGCCTTTCGAAACTATAATTAGTGATTTGGCTAGCTTCCTTTACAACTTCCCCTTTCTTTTTCTTCAATTGTACTTTTTCAGCCCGTTTAAGCTGATTAAATAGCTTTGCTTTTAATAACCGATAGTGATCAATATTAGTTAAATATTTATCTGCGACTGCATAACCGACTGAACATAAGCTGTCTTTTTCTTTATTAAATGAATAAAAAATCATACAGGGAATATTAAAGTAGCTATCTCTATAGTGTAAAGTAATTGTCTTAATTATTTCTCCTTCTTTTTTTGATTTCCCTCTTGCTTTACCCTCTGGTTCTCCTAGTCTATTAATCAATTCCTGCTGATTCATCCCCCATTCCCAACTGTAATTCCAAGTGTTATCCGAATTCAAAATTATTTGGCGACCGTTTTTAGTAATTCCAGTTAATAAGTCCTGGTCATAACTAAAGCTGTAATCTTTCACTACCTGCCAGGCCATTTTCTGGAGTTTTTCCCGGTTAGCTTCCAAATTTTTATCTCGGTAGGAACCACCTTCCGCTCCTGAGGGAGTCTCTTCAAATAAAGTACTATAAAACACACAGGCCGTTAAATAAGCACCAAGATTAGAAGGATGAAGATTGTCAGATTTATAAAAAGACAATTCAAAGTCAACTCGATTAGCAGCTACCCAGGCTGGGCCTGCCGGTACGACTAAAGCATCCAATTGATCAGCAATTTTTTCATAAGTATGTGTCAGCGGTTCTTGCCTAACTCCGACCGCTTTCCCCTGCTTATTTGCACTGCGGGCAGTAATATAAAGTACTGTCTGAGCTCCAACTGATTTAATTTTCTGATTAAAAAGTTTTACATATTTATAAAACTCTTTTTTATCCTGCAGTGGAACTGCTCCGTGTTCCTGGAGCACAACATAATCCCATTTCTTTGCTTTTATTTTTTTGGCTGCTTTCCCATACTTCCAGTGGTGTTTCAGCTTATGACCACCGTGACAGACCTGCTTCACATTAACCTTTTTTCCTTTGTTTTCAGCAATACGATTAAATTTAGCCGGCATATCATTAGTATAAGTTAAGCTATTGCCGATAAACAAAATATCTACTTTATCCTGATTCTGCAAGGCTTGACTACTGCCGGCAAAACTAAATACTAAACTAATTAGACAAATCAAAATTACTGCTGACTTTTTAGTTAGCAAGATTAATTCCCCCTTGAAAACTTTATAAACCTTTGCTGCTCAACTGCTTTCTTCTAATTTGTTTCTAAAGAAAATTTAGATAACATTTCTGGCGGCTGATACTTAACAAAACTAATTGATTCTATAGTTGCATTTAATGGTTGATAGTTGCTTACAATTTCTTCTATAGCCTGAGCCACTTTACAATCAGAAACATTGATTGCTACTGTACAATGCGGCACCCAATTATCAGGAAGATAGTATTCTACCTGTTTTTCTTTAACATCTGCAAAATAATTATGAAATTTTTGGTGAAGTTCTAGCAACTCCCTTGTAACTGTCGGCGCTAAAAATACAATTCCCTGTTCAGACAGAAAAGATCCAACGTGACTAAATGATATTTCCACTGGCTTTATTTCTTGCCTGAAATTTTGGAGTTTATTAGTCACTAACTTATTATCAATTTCGTTAAATACTGTTAAAGTAATATGAGGCGTCATATTACTATCTACCATATAATTGCAA
>CAYFUT010000119.1:0-3283 GCA_964346395.1 uncultured Halobacteroidaceae bacterium | reverse complement strand
TGACAATTAAGAACAAATTTAAAACCTTATAAACTTTTAAATTTTAAGTTCAAACTAGTATTTCTTTTAACAAGACTTACTGAAAACCGGATGATTTTTATCCGGTTAGGCCTTTGTTTCCCCACTTACTTTGTGTGAGGGGGTTCAGGCGATTAACTTAAAGGTTTTTTGTTAGTGGTACTTCCCCTCACCGGAAATTAAAATTAAGTGTGATTTAGCTAATTTAATTTTTTAAATTAGCTTGCTTAATTTTAGATTGGAGGTGAGGGTTAGTGCCACTTCAAAAAGCTTTTCTAATCGCCTGCTCCCCCTCACGCAAAGTTACACACTATTGATCTAAGGAGGATAATTATTATGAAGTATGTAGATTTAATAGTTGATTTGCCAGTAGAAAATGTTGATAAATCGTTTACCTATCATGTCCCGGAAGAATTAAAATCGGAAGTAGAACTAGGTAAGAAGGTAGTAGTTTCCTTCCGCAGGCAGAAAATTGAGGGCTATGTAATCGAGGAACGGGAGGAAGTAGATTTTGATACTAAACCAATTATAGACCTAGCCAGTCCTTATGTTTTTTTCGACCAGGAATTGCTAGAGTTAGCTAAATGGATGGCTAGATATTATCAATGTTATTTAATTTCAGCGATAAAAGCTATTGTGCCGAGCGGAAAGAACCAAGTTAAAACTAAGCGGGTAGTTAATTTAAATCAATCAGCAGCAGAAACTAAAAAAACAGTTAGTAGATTGGAAAGTAAGGCTCCAAAGCAGACGGAGGTATTAAATTATTTACTGGCTAATCCGGAAGAAAAGTTAACCACTACTGAACTGGCGGAACGGGCCAACACTAGCCCGGGGACTATCCGCCGGCTAAAAGAGAAGGATTTAGTTAGCTACAGCCGGGAAGAAGTAAAACGGATTCCGTATGGGGAGCATAACTTTTCGGCTACTGCTCCTTTTGAATTAACTGCTGACCAGACTGCTGTTTTTGCCCAGCTTAAAGCTGCTTTAACGGAAAAGGAAGCGGAGACTATTTTGTTAAAAGGAGTTACAGGCAGCGGAAAAACTGAAATTTATCTCCAGGCTATTAGGAAAGTAATTGCTGGCGGGGGGGTGGCTATTGTACTCATCCCGGAGATTTCTTTAACTCCCCAGACCATTAACCGCTTTAAAAGTAGATTTGGTGACCAGGTAGCGGTACTGCACAGCCAACTGTCAGCTGGCGAAAGATTTGATGAGTGGCGGCGGATTAAAGAAGGAGCAGCTCAGATAGTAGTAGGAGCCCGTTCGGCTATCTTTGCGCCGGTAAAGAATTTAGAGTTAATAGTAATTGACGAAGAACACGAAACTACTTATAAACAGGAAAACCACCCTAAATATCACGCGCGAGAAGCAGCCATAAAGCGGGCTAATGCTCACCAGGCAGTAACTTTATTGGGGACGGCAACACCTTCTTTGGAATCGTATTATCGAACGCAGCAGGGAGATTATAAGCTGTTGACTTTACCGGATAGAATAGATGACCGTCCGCTGCCGGAGGTAGAAATAATTGATATGCGAGAAGAATTAAAAGCGGGGAACCGGACAATGGTCAGCCGGCAGTTAAAGACTGAACTGGAGAAGAGATTAGAGGCTGGGGAACAAAGTATTATTTTTCTCAACCGCCGGGGATTTTCTACTTTTGTTCAGTGCCGGGAGTGCGGTTATGTAATGGAGTGTGAACATTGTGATATTTCTTTAACTTATCATGAGCGGGAACAGATTCTCAAATGCCATTACTGTAATTATACAACTAAGGTACCGGATGTTTGTCCTGACTGTGGAAGTAAATATATAAAACATTTTGGAATAGGAACTCAACAGGTGGAAGAGGTTTTGAGTGAAATCTTTCCGACCGCCGAAGTAGTGCGGATGGATCGAGATACTACTACGAGAAAAGGTTCTTATCGAAAAATTCTGTCCAGGTTTAAACAAGGAGAAATTGATATTTTAGTGGGCACGCAAATGGTAGCTAAGGGCCATGATTATCCAAATGTAACGCTGGTGGGAGTAATTACGGCTGATACTGCTCTCAATTTACCTGATTTTCGCGCTAGCGAGCGCACTTTTCAGTTATTAGCTCAGGTAGCCGGCCGGACGGGGCGGGGAGATAAAGGTGGGGAAGTAGTAATTCAGACTTATACACCTCAGCATTATAGTATTCAATATGCTAAAGAGCACGACTACCAGGGTTTTTATAACCATGAAATTGTATTTAGAGAAAAGAGCGGCTATCCTCCTGTGGGGCATCTGATTAATTTAATTGTTAGTGACCCCGAGGAAGAAAAAACCATTCAAGTTGCCCAGAAATTGGGAACAATTATTAGTTCTAAGTTGGATACACTAACAAATAAAGAAGTAGAATTAATGGGGCCGGTACCGGCTTCTTTAGCTAAACTGCAGGGGGAATATAGATGGCAGTTGCTGCTTAAGGGAAGAGATTTATCTCAGCTGCGGGAAGTTATGCAAGAAGCTCGAAAAGAGTTGGAAGCAGCAAATAATTTCAAAAGTGTTAAAATAGATATTGATGTTGACCCCCTCCGAGTGCTATAATAAAATTAAAATGAAAATTTAAAGAAAAAATTATAAAAAGGGAAGAGGTGGTTAGAATGACAATTTTAAATATTAGGGAAGCAGGAGATCCGGTGCTGAGGACTTCTGCTAATCCAGTAGAAGAAATAACAGCAACTACCAAAGAGTTGGTTGCTAACATGGTAGAAACGATGCAGGAAGCTGATGGAGTAGGATTAGCTGCTCCTCAGGTAGGAGTTTCTAAACGAATTATTGTGGGGGATACCGGACAACATTCATTTAAATTAATAAATCCGGAGCTTGTAGAGAAATCAGATCGCACTTATATTGATGAAGAAGGATGTTTGAGTATTCCTGGGGAAACGGGGCAGGTAGAAAGAGCTTTTGCGGTAACTGCGGCAGGTTTAAATCCTGAGGGAGAAGAAGTGACGATTGAAGCTGAAGGGCTGTTGGCCCGGGTGTTACAGCATGAGATAGATCATTTAGACGGAACCCTGTTTACTGATAAGACACTGTAGGCGAGTTAATAGTTTACAGTTGACAATGTACAGTTTACAGTGGATAATGTATAGTTGACAATGTACAGTTAACAGGCAAGTCAAAAAAATATAGTTTTTCAAGAAGTGGTGGGAATTTTAAACTTGATGGTAAGTTTAATGCTTAAATCTGATTAGCTATATAAACTGTTAACTGTAACCTATAAATTATAAACTATAAA
>CAYFUT010000118.1:0-3347 GCA_964346395.1 uncultured Halobacteroidaceae bacterium | reverse complement strand
TTTATTAAGAAACCGATTAGTAACCATCATTGGAAAAGCAAATAAAGTATTCATTAAAAACGATTTCCAAAATGAGGTTAATAAGGCTGAATTTTCACCTGGTAAAAACCCTTTGGCTAGAAGCCCTTCGACCCCATAAGAATAAATAGGAAAAGCAACTGTAAATAATACCCCGATGAAGCCCCAAACCAAAATTCTTTGCTCGAGTTTTATCCCTCTGATCTCCCATCTGCCCTGAACGATTTTAGCTCCTAGCAAATCTCCCATAGTTCCCAGGATTCCTAATTCTAAGATCCCCATCAGATAAGGATGAGCATTTGTAGCCTGAACAAATATCTCCCTGGTACTAGGTAAAGAAAGTATAGCAATAACTGTCATAAGACTAAATAACCAAATAATAGTTATAATATTATCTTGATTCAAACTTAGTTTCTTTTTCTTTTTTATGTAGTTCAATACCTTTTTCATAGCAGACCCCTTCTCTATTCACTACATTATTAACTACGTGAATACTGGATTATTATTTTTTAACAATCAAGCTACAATTCAACCTAAATGTGACATGTCATCCTAAGTTTAACACAATACCTCTTTAGATTCAAACTGAAAAAATTATCACTAAAATTTTTAATTTTTTTATCTTAACTGCATCTGCCCAACATGCTCTTCCGGCGAATTAACATCAATTCGATGAGTATTAATCAAATCTAAGATAGTATTCCGGCTCTGATTAACCTCGTTATTTAACGCCATATGAAAAGCTTTCGCCTGCCCGACAAGATAAACTCTTTCTTGCCCTCTAGTTAAGCCGGTATACAGCAGATTTCTATTTAACATTATATAGTGCGACGTAGATAAAATATAAATTACCACCGGATATTCCGACCCCTGCATCTTATGGGCCGAACAGCAGTAAGCCAAAGTAGTATGCTTCATGAAATCCTGTTTAGGATACTCGATAGTTCTTTCCTCCAGGCCATTATCCAACTTACAGATTACCACCTCTTCAGTAGACTGCTCCCCCTCTCGGGAAAGTTCATCTTCCTCCTTAGCCCGTTCTTCAATTCTTAATACTTCTAAAGTATCGCCGTTGACAATATCCAGCTCCTTTAAATTCACCGTCTGCATCACCTTATCATGACGTTTTATCTGACTATACTTAGTTTCAATTATATAATCATGGTCATTAAATTCTTCCTGCACTAGTTCATTAATCGCATTAATACCTACTATTCCCTTATACTGAGGACTAATAATCTGCAGTTCACTAAAGTCTACCTGCTTTTCTTCTAGCTCATAGCGAATTAATTTGGTTAGATAAGCAAGCAGTTCTTCATTTTCCTTCCTCACTGACCTAATATCTGCATAGTCGATCGTCCCCGGGTTAACCCCTTCCGCTATCTTATTACAGACCGCAGCAATATGACTGTCGCTCTCCTGGCGTTTAATCTCATCAAGCTCTACAAATAACCCCTCAATAAAGTTAGTAGTAATTAAATTAATAATATCCCTAAATATATTCCCCGGCTGCACCGGAGGAATCTGCGCTACATCACCGATTAAAACTAAAGTATGACTCTTATCCAGCTGTTTGAATAACATACTGGCCACCGAAGTAGATAACATTCCCGCCTCATCAACCATAATCACATCATAAGCAGCAAAGTCTAAGTTATAACAGGCACTATGTATTGTATGAGCTTGCTTATCAGTTACCTCAATTATCCGCTTCGCTGCTTTACCGGTCGGGGCTAAGTTTAAAACTTTATCTCCATTTTCCTGATACATATCAATTAACCCCCAGGAAACAGTCGACTTCCCGGTTCCCGCCTTACCGGTTAAAACTACTAACTTTTCCTTTAGGCACTGCTCTAATATCTTCTGCTGCTGTCCGGTATAAGCAAATCCCTGTTCTTCCTCTTGAGCGGCAATTAACTCTTTAATTTTTGGCTCCTCTAGCTTAACTAGCGGTGATTTAGAATTAATTTCCTCTAATTTCTGGTAAACCTCAAGCTCCTGGTCATAACTTTTTTTAGTCGCCACACATAACTGCTCTCGTTTAGTTGATAGGCTAAAATCATGTTTATTATCCTCACTTAACGGTTTTAAGTCATCTTCAGTAAATAAAATAAAGTCTTTAGTGAACCTCTTCGTCACCACTTCCCCATCTTCTTGCACAGTATAGCTTATCTCTTCAAACTCATAGTAAGCCGCCAATGCCTGATTAAAACCATTCTCCAACTCTAATTCTTCCTCAATAACTTCCACTAACTCCTCTAACTTGAAGTACGTATGTCCGTCTGACTTAGCTGCCAAATAATAAGTTAAAAAACTGTTAATGCGGTAATTGCTGTCTTTAGCTAATCCTATTTCTCTAGCTATCTCATCTGCTTTTTTAAAACCAATTCCTCTTAATTCAGTAATCAAATAAGGATTCTGATGCAATAAATTAATTAATTCTCGACCGTACTTCTCATACAATTTAAAAATCATATTTTCCGTAATATCATATTCGACGGCAAACTTGATCACTTCTTTAATCTGCATTTTCTCTTGAAAAGACTCCACTATTGTAGCTGCCCTTTTATCACCGATACCAGAAATGTTAGTTAATCGAGTCGGATTTTCCTTTAATACATCTAGCGTATCCAGACCAAACCGATCAACAATTTTAGTAGCAAAGTGTTCCCCAATCCCTTTGAAAAATTTAGAACTTAAAAAATTAATTAAAGCCTTCTCGCTGGAAAACGGTAATTCTTCACTGACTACTACCTGAAAATTTAAACCGTAATCATTCTCTTCAAAATACCCCTTTAATTCAAGCTGAGTCCCGATAAAAACCGGTGAACTTGAAACACAGGTGAAGTCCTGGTCACAATCATCGGTATCTATTTTAAATACATTGAAACCATCGTCTTTATAAACTATACTGGTTACTTCTCCGGTTAATACCTCTAACTCTTCTTCCTCGACCTGCTTTTCTTCAATTTCGATATTAGCTTCGTTAATACTAATCTGGTAGTTTTTATATTTATTATTCCAAGTTTTCTGTCCACTAGTCTGCACTACATTGCCCGGCTTAATTTTATCAGCAGTTTCCGCAGGTAAATTACCCTTTAAAGTTATCTGTTGATGATTGTCGCAAACAATCGAAAATATATAGAAATCATCCTGTTCATAATAAATTTTACTGATTTGCCCTTCAATCATTCCTCTTCCTCCCCTATATGTAAATTACCTTAGCAGATATTTTATATTCCCTATTCTATTATATTTTTCTTTATCTCTTCATTCTTTCCTGCCTGATTAACTTGATATAAAAAAATCCCGGGAGTTGGCCCGGGAAT
>CAYFUT010000117.1:0-3560 GCA_964346395.1 uncultured Halobacteroidaceae bacterium | reverse complement strand
TAAATTTCTGCCGGGTGATCAAATTTAGCCAGTGGCTAGCCTGTCAGGAAATAGAGACTATTATATTTTGTTCGTCGCCTACTTTTAAATTCGGTACTGTAGCTGCTAAATTGGCAGGGGTAAAAAATATAATTTACCGCCGTGGGAGTGCTATTCCGATTAATGATCGTTTTTATAATCACTGGCTATTAAAATGGGTGACAACTTTTATTGCTAACTCGAAAGCTACTGGGCGAGAATCATTAAAGTATATGACTGAATTTCCCGAAGAGAAAGTAGAATTGATTTACAATGGGGTTAAGATTGATAAATTCAAAGTGTCGGAGTGGAAAACAAATATTAGAAAAGAATTTGGAATTGCTGATGAAGAATTAGTATTGGTTAATGTCGGCAGACTTCATAAACAGAAAGGACAGACTTACTTACTGCAGGCAGCAGCCGAAGTAAAAAAACAGCGGGAGAATTTTGTTCTTATTTTAGTAGGAGATGGTCCAAAAAAAGATGAACTTAAGGAGTTAGCTGTTGAACTTGGGATAGAAGATAAAGTAAAATTTGCTGGTTTCCGTAAGGATGTACCTTCAATTTTAAATCAGGCTGATTTTATGGTTCATACTGCTCGTTGGGAAGGTTTTGGCTTTGTAATTGCGGAAGCAATGGCAGCTGGGATTCCGGTATTAGCTACGGATTGCAGTAATATTCCGGAGTTAATAACTTCTGGGCAGGATGGATATTTAGCTGAAAGTAAAAATCCTGACGATATTGCGGATAAGATTTTACAAATGATTGTTGCTGATAGAGAGAGAATGGGTGCGAAAGCTCAAACAACTGCTCAAGAAAGATTTAGTTTTCAGCGGATGGTAGACCAAGTAGAAACCTGTATTACATAGGAGGTAAAGTATGTCCAAAAAGGAAAAGAATCTACCGCGGAAATTATTATATAAATTAGAACTGCTGGGGAGGAAGCTGGTACGGGCAGTTGGCCCGTTAAAAATGGAAAAGAAATTTAGCAAACCGCCAATAATAATCGGGGGGTGTGGACGGTCAGGAACTACTTTATTACTCTCGGTTATTGGAGCCCATCCTAATATTTTTGCTTTCCCGGACGAAATAATGGCATTTTTTGATTGGAAACAGAGTAAACACGGAGACTGTTACCCGCGGCGAGTCGATCGGTTATATAGAGCGGCGTTATTAAATCAAATTCCTAATCAGGTTAGCCGCTGGTGTGAAAAGTCTCCACCTAATGTTCGTTATTTTGGTTATCTGTTGGATTACTTTGAAGAATTGAAATTAATTCATATTATTCGAGATGGAAGAGATGTAATGCTATCTAGTCATCCTAAAAAACCGGATGAGTATTGGGTGGAGCCGGAGAGATGGGTGAATGATGTGCGTGCTGGTTTAAAGTACAAAGATCATCCTCAGGTATTGACTGTTAAGTATGAAAATTTAGTACTGGATTATGACGCTACTGTTCAAAAAATATGTAAATTTATTGGAGAAAAATGTGCTGAAGAACTATATTCTTGGAAACAATATACTAATGTTCGTAATAATGAAGCCTGGTCAGGCTCAGTAAAAGAGTTATATTCTATTTCGATTAAGAAGTGGCAGCGGGAAGAGAACCAAAAGCGGATAGCTGAGGTTATGAAGCATGAAGAAGTTGTAGAATTATTAAAAGAATTGGATTATGAATTAGACTAAAATAATTAAGCGTGAGGTAATAATTAAAAGTGAGGTGAGGAAGATGGGAGATAAAAAAGAGATTTATTTTCATATAGGGCTAGCTAAAACGACAACCACTTTTTTATAATATAAAGTTTTTCCTAAGTTTCAAAATGTACACTATCTGCAGCGGACTCATTATAAACACTTTCGGGAAAGTATAGAAAATACAGAAGCGGATAAAATCTTTATTTCTAATGAATTTGACCGGCAGTTAGAGGGAGAAGCAGACAATTTTGCCGGTTATTATCCGCAAGCCAAGCCGATTATAGTACTGCGCAGGCATGATAAATGGATAGCCAGTCAATATCGGCGGAAAGTTAAGAATGGAAATACTAATTCCTTTACTGAGTTTATTGATCTAAATCAGGATCAAGGGGATTGGAAGCAGGAGGAGCTTTATTTTTATCCTAAAGTTAAATATTTAGAAAATAAATTTGACCGTAAACCATTGGTTTTATTTTTTGAGGAATTAAAGGAAACTCCATTTAACTTTTTTGATAAGATTGCGGACTGTATGGATGCTGATTATGCCCGGGAGAAGATCGATACTTCCCCGAAACATCAGTCCTATAGTGAAAAACAGTTAAAAGTGGTGCAGAAAGCCAGTAAAAAGTTTTTAATTCGGGAAATAAATTATTCTGATATTTATTTAGTCAGTAAACTTCAGCGGTTAATGAAGATGATTCCCCGGTATTTGGTAATGTATGCAGCTAATTTAATTCCTTCTCAGTTTATTTCTGATCAACCTTTAATTCCAGAAGTAGAGTTAGAGAGAGTGCGGGAGTTTTATGAAGAAGATTGGCAGAAATGCAAGCAGTATGCGCAAAAGCATAATTAGAAAATAAATAGAGGAGGAAGATTTATGGCGCTAAATGGCTGGAAACGCAATTTAATGAATCCGGTAGTAAATTATTTGGGGTTAAAAAAACGGCAGCGTGAATTTAGCCGACCTCCGATTTTGATCGGCGGCTGCGGTCGGTCGGGGACTACTTTACTGTTATCGATATTAGGAGCCCATCCTAAGATTCACACGATTCCCAATGAATTAGGAGTATTTATCGAATGGCATGATGATGTAGGATTGTACAGCCGGGGTTATTTTGCTGATGACCAAAAGGTACCGCGGATTGATCGGCTGCACCGTCATTTATTGACCAATAAAATCTCAAACTCAGCCTACCGTTGGTGTGAAAAGACTCCGCGTAATATCCGCTATTTAGGAAAAATTCTTGATTTTTTTGCTGATGAGGTGAAATTAATTCATATTATTCGGGATGGTCGAGATGTGATGTTG
This sequence comes from uncultured Halobacteroidaceae bacterium, assembly GCA_964346395.1. Taxonomy (GTDB): domain Bacteria; phylum Bacillota; class Halanaerobiia; order Halobacteroidales; family Halobacteroidaceae; genus CAYFUT01. Next base: position 538 of record CAYFUT010000117.1, on the reverse strand, counting down.
TCCAGGCATCCTAATCATCCGGAGGAATATTGGGTAGATCCTGACCGTTGGGTAAATGATGTACAGAAGGGTTTAGCCTATAAAGACCATTCTCAGGTATTAACTATTAAATATGAAGATTTAATTCTTGATTATCAAACTACTGTCCAGGAAATTTGTGATTTTTTAAATGAAGAGTATGCGGAAGAATTTAATTCTTGGGTCAGCCACACGAATGTGCAGAAGAATATAGCCTGGGAAGGTGAGGTAAAGCAGCTGCATACTGAGTCAATCGGTAAGTGGGAAAAAGAAGAAAACCAAGCAAGAGTAGCTGAGATTATGGCTAAAGAAGAGGTTGTACAGTTGCTGAATAAATTAGATTATTTATAAAATAATAGAAATTATTTTATATTTTAATTAATTTAAAATGATTTACTGGACAAAATTAATTTTATAGCCCAGGAATTTTAGGTTTGATGCCGAAATATTGAATTAGAACTAGTGTAATATTTTGTAATGCAGATTACAGTTTTTTTGATTAAATTAATGTAAAATTAAC
>CAYFUT010000116.1:0-3656 GCA_964346395.1 uncultured Halobacteroidaceae bacterium | reverse complement strand
GTCAAGAAAAAAGATATAAAGCTAAAACCATTTTATCGGTAGGAGGAATAGACAATGAAATTGAAATATGGAAAGCAGAAGTTAAATTTGAACACCGAACAATTGTCTGAATTTCAAGTGTTGAGACCTAATGAACAATCAGGGTTAGCTGAGCCTAAACAAGCAGTTAATGCTAGCTTGGAAGCTCCGATTGGAACGTCAGCCCTGACAGAATTGATAGAGGAAAAAGAACTAGCAGAAATAGTAATCATTGTTAATGATGTTAGTCGGCCTACTCCTTATGATCAGTTATTACCGCCGATGTTAGAAAAGTTTGAGCAGGCAGGAGTTGCTAAAGAACAGATTACTTTTATCATTGCTACCGGTATTCACGATCCTAATACAGAGGAGCAAAACAGAAATATTTTTGGTGATGGGCTAGTGGATAATTATCGGTTGGTTTCTCATAATCCTGATAATAATTTAGTTAATCTAGGTAAACTAGAATCTGGTAATACTTTTTATGTTAACCAACGAGTAGCAGAGGCTGATATGGTAATTACCACCGGTGTAATTGCTCCTCATTATTTTGCCGGCTTTTCCGGCGGTAGAAAATCTATTTTGCCGGGGGTAGCTGGCCGAGAAACCATTGAGTTTAATCACTCCCGGATGGTAGATTTGTTGGGTAACTTGCCGCCGATAGATGACAATCCGATCAGTCAGGAAATGCTGGAAGCAGCCGAGAAAGTAGGCGTCGATTTTATTTTAAATGTAGTGACTAACAGCCAAAAGGAAATTGTAGAAGTAGTAGCCGGTGATTATAAACAGGCCTGGCGGCAAGGGGTGAATACTTCGGCTGATATGTACCAGGTATCTTTAGAGGAAAAAGCAGACGCAGCAATTGTCAGCGCCGGCGGTTATCCCAAGGATATTAACATGTATCAGGCGCAGAAAGCATTAGATAATGCTAACTTTGGGGTTAAGGAAGGCGGAACTATCATTTTAGCTGCTGAATGTCGAGCCGGTTTAGGAGAAGATACCTTTGCGGACTGGATAACTGCTGCTGACCAGCCGGAAGATACTCTAGAGCGGATTCAAGAGCAGTTTGTTCTGGGTGGGCATAAAGCCTTTGCAATCAGCAAGGTAGTGATGGAGAAAGACTTCATTTTGCTGTCTGATTTTGCTGAGGATAGGGTGGAAGATTTATTTGCTGCACCTGTAGATTCACTGGAGGAAGCATTGAAGATGTTAGAAGATAAGCATGGAGAAGAGTACAGCTGTATTGTGATGCCGCAGGGTGGTTTAACCGTGCCGGTGGTGGAATAGAAGATTAATTATTAAAAAATAAATGAAGGATAGTTCGGCTTCCTACTTTTAAGTGGGGAGCTTTTTTATTTTTGATAGAGATTTTACTTCCAAAAAGAGAACTGAATTGCATAGTCCTGTAAAAAGTGATAAAATATTTATATCAAGTAAGTTTGGCGAAGATAGGGGAACTTATATTCACAAAGGATTAGATATCGACGGGAAAGCAGGAGATAAGATCTATGCAGCCCAAAAAGGAACAGTGGCTTTTAGTGGTCAAACAGAACGAGGCGGAAATGAGGTAGTAATTAAACATAACAATGGGCTGGTTACTAAATACAGTCATCTCAAAGAATTAAATGTGCAAGAAGGAGATAAGGTAAATAATAAAACAGTAATCGGAACGATGGGTAGTACCGGACATATTCACGCTGACAAAAGTGATGGTGATACGGCTCATTTACATTATGAAGTAATGAAAAACGGCAAAAATATTGATCCGGAACTGTTTTTAGATAACAAAAAAACTGAGTATAGAAAAGGAAATTATGGTTCAGGTAGCTGTGGGGGAACCACAAGTTGGGAAGAATTTTCTGATCCTTCTGGGGATGATACTACAGATAATACTGATAGTACCGATGATACAGACGATACTAACAATACAAGTAACACTTCTAGCGGTAGTTGTAGTGGAACAATGACAGATGAAGAGGTAGATGAAAAATGGGAAGAATGGCAAGATAATTATGGTGATGAAAAAACAGATCCTTCTAATAATAACGAAACTAATACAGAAGATAGTAATACTGTGTATGATCAATTGAGAGAAAATATAAATAAATTAAATGAAGAATATGATAAATTAGATGAAATAAGAAATAAGCAAAAAAGATTAGTAGATATGTATAATCATCTTTCTACAGAAGAACAAAAAAATATAGAAGAGAAATTATCAGAATTGAGAGCAAAAGAAGAGAGTTTAGAAACTACAATTGGTTTGAGGAGGATGCAGATAGAAAATGATTTGGAAGAAACAGGTACTGGAACTTGTGGAGGTGTTTCAACTGCCCCTGATCCTGCTGAAACAGATTCAGTGGAAGAAGTAGATGAAATTATAGATAATTCAGTTAACGGACTAGTTATAGAAGGTACACTTTTTGAAAAAGATATAGGCCCTCTTAAGTTAGAAGGGGTTTACGGTCATAATTTTGAAGGAAGTGGGGGGTTGAAAATAGCTATGAATTCTAATGGAGATATTGAATTAAAAGGAGAAAAGGGAGGATTGGGTTTAGATATAGGAAAAGAGGGAGTTGAAGTAGGTTTAGAAGCAGCTTCAGCTACAGCATTAAATATAAAAAATGGAACAAAAATAAGATTTGAAACTTCTGGAAGAATTAATAAAAGTGGAGGTTCCCCAGCAGTAAGTGTAATTTTTGATAATAGCGAAGTTAATGGGAGCTCACAGAAATTTACTGCTAGTGCCGATGAAATAGATAATGCTGATGAATATAAAGAAGCAGTAAAAACTGCTGTTAAAGAACATGGAGATAAAGCTGCTGCTGCACTGGTATTAACAGGAGTAGGATTAGTAGCAACTGGTTCTTTGCCTGCTTCAGCAGTTGCAGGAGCAGCAGCTTGCCTTTAATTAAAATTAATCAGGGGATTTCCCCCTGATTAATTACATTCAGGAGGGAAAAGTTATGAAAGAATATTTAAAAAAAGTAGTTGGTTTTACTTTATGTTTAAGTTTTAATATTATTTTATTTCATTATATAGATTTTTCTAATAACTCTTTAGGAGTTACTATAGACTTGGTATTAATTATAGGTATGATTAGTCTTATTGTTATTGGTATTTTAGCTGTAGGTGTTTTAAAATTTATAAGTTCAAAGTTGAATAATGATTTACTTTATGATTTTAAATTTATTTGTTATCTTGCATTAATAAATGGATCTGTAATATTGTTATCTTTTTTCTTCCCGGAAACAAATAATGATTTAACGGAATGGTTAATTGCCTGGAGTGCATTTGGTGTATATATATTAGTTTTATATTATTTTTGGAAATACCGATTAGAAATATTTGTAGGGAACTTTTTAATGCAAGTGCTACATAAAAAAACAGAGTTAATTAATATTAATAAATCAGATGAATTGATTGATTTTTTACAAATGTATTTACCAGTTAGCCATATTAGTAAACGATTAGAGGGGATGATTTTACTTATATTTTTACTTATATTTGTTTATGTAGCTCATTTGTTGCGAAAAGCAGGAGTTTATAATTATGGAAGTAATAAAAAAGGTAAGTAATTAATATTAAACTAAGAAGGAAAGGAATAGTATAATTAAGAAGAGGGAGGTTATTTTACT
>CAYFUT010000115.1:0-3687 GCA_964346395.1 uncultured Halobacteroidaceae bacterium | reverse complement strand
CCAAAATATCTTCAATCTCTAGCTCTTCTTCATCAGTTAATTTAAAGCCGGCCTGATTGAAAAACTTAATTCCATTATCCTGCACTGGATTATGCGAAGCAGAAATCATAATCCCCGCTTCTACGTCCAACTTTTTTGTTAAATAAGCTACTACAGGAGTAGGTACTACTCCCACTTTAATTACATCAATCCCTAAAGAAGTAATCCCCGCTGCCAAAGCCGATTCAAGCATATCGCCGGAAAGACGAGTATCCTTACCGATTAACACCTGCGCCTGTTCAGGCTGACTAGTTAAATAATAAGCTCCTGCTTTTCCTAACTCAAAGGCTAACTGAGGAGTTAACTCTTGATTAGCCTCTCCGCGTACACCATCAGTTCCAAATAGCTCTCCCATTTTTTCACCCCCCTTCTGCTAGATATAAATTTAACGCAACCACCTCCATTATAACCTAGTTTACTCTAATTTTCAATTCCATTTATTTAAGTTCTTTTAACTCCTTCTTTATATATATATATTATACTAAATTGTATATGTACTATGTAAATACTAGGAAAATAACCAAAAGAAAATAACAAAGAAGCCGCCCCTCGGCGACTTAAGTAAAAGCTGAGTTTAAGATAGAATGAATTATTCCTCCTGATCACTAGTAAATTGAGCAAATAAATTTTCTTTTAAAGAAAATTCATCTAAATTATACTTGAACTTACCCTCATAAGCCAGAGAAATCATTCCGGTTTCCTCCGAAACAACTAAAATTACCGCATCACTTTCTTCGCTCATTCCCAGAGCTGCTCGGTGTCTAGTCCCTAGATTAGACCGTAAGCTTCTCCTTTCCGTCAGCGGAAGTAGACAATTAGCTGCTACAATGCGGTCCTCCTCTATAATTACTGCTCCGTCGTGCAGCGGTGTTTTAGGAGTAAAAATATTTACTAATAATTCCACTGATAATACAGCATCCAACTTAATTCCAGTCTCAATAATCTCCCGCAGTCCGGTATCTTTTTTAATTACTATTAAAGCGCCAATTTCATTTTCACTTAATCTCATTATAGCTGCTACCAGCGGATCGATTTCAGTCTGCTCATTACTGTGCGGAGTTAGATAATCGCGGCCTAAATGTTCTAGAGCCCGGCGCAGTTCCGGCTGAAAAATAACAGGAATAGCAATTAAAACAATCGTCTGCAGTTTATCCAGTAAAAAATTAAACACATCAAACCCCAGCTGATTACTAACAAAACTAATAAGAAATAATAATAAAACTCCCTTTAATAGCTGAATAGCCCGCGTCCCTCTAATTAAAGTAAAAAATTTATAGCCAATTAATCCAGTAACAACCACATCTAATACTGTAATAAATAGATTGAATTCCATACCTATCACTCCACACATTATTAATATAATTTAATTTATTTAACCCTATTAACTAAACTGCCGATTCCTTCAATCTTAACTTCTACCTCTGCCCCTGATTCTACTGTTCCAACCCCCGTCGGAGTGCCAGTAGCTATTACATCGCCCGGTTCTAAAGTCATAATTTGCGAAATAAAGCTCACCAGTTCAAAAACAGTAAATATCATCTGCGAAGTATTCGAACTCTGTTTTACTTCTCCCGCGTACAGCAATTCAATGTCTAACTTATGCGGGGCTACCTCAGTTACAATTTTAGGCCCTAAAGGAGCAAAAGTATCGAAGGACTTTGCCCTAGTCCATTGACCGTCCTTTTCCTGTAAGTCCCGCGCCGTAACATCATTAAAGCAAGTATAGCCTAAAATATGCTGCTCAGCTTCTTCAGTAGAAATATCTTTAATCCGGTTCTTAATTACCACTGCTAGCTCGGCTTCATAATCCACCTGCTCACTCATAGCAGGAACTTTTATTTCTGCCCCCGGGCCAACTACTGCCGTCGGCGGCTTAAGAAAGACCACCGGCTCTGCCGGCAAGTCCATATTTAACTCTTGGGCATGATCGCGGTAATTAAGGCCTACACAGACGATTTTCTGCGGCTGACAAGGGGCCAGCAGGTCAACTTCAGATAAAGGATACTTCTTCTCCAGCAGCTCAAATTCACCATACACATCGTCCTCAATCTGCCTTACCTGGCCACCAGTTACCAACCCATGATTAACTTCCTTTTCTCGTTGAAACCTAACTATTTCCATTTTCCCACCTCGGTTCAGATTAAGTTGATAATAAATCTACTACTTTCCGATCAGCTAAACTAGTATCCTTTTTCTCTTGTAGCCAATAATAAAGCTGACAAATTTCCTCATCCGTAAATATCTGTTTAATTTCCAACTCTTCCGGCCAGATAAACCCTTCATAGATATCCTTTACTAGCAGCTCATCCAGGGGAGTTAATAACAAATATTTATTTTCCCGCGTCTTAGCTACTAAATTTTTGGCCTGTAAGCGTTCTAACTCTTCTTCTATCACTCCTGCCGGCAGTTTAACCCGCACTATAAATTCTTCCAGCATAACTCCTACTTTCTGGGAGTTAATAAAATTCTTGTGCAAAACTAACAGCAAAGCCAGCGGCAGCAGCAGTCTAAGCCCCAGCTTTATTTCTTCTTCCCCAGTAAAAAAATACAAGCTATCTCGATGCTGGAATACATAACAGATAACTGCTCCCAGCAGAGCAATCACCCAGATTAAGTATAGCCAAATTAAAAATAGCGGTATCACAGCTAACGAACCATAAAGTTTACTATACGTTACTACATTGGATGTATAAAAAGTATACAAATTTTTAGCCAGGTGAAACATACCGCCGGCGAAAGCTCCACCCACTACCGCTGCTAACGGTTCTACTTCAGTATTAGGAATTAAATAATAGCCCACAATAAAGATTAAAAAATAAGCTGTAAAAGAAATGAATTTAAATAATACATTTTCTTCTAGTGAAATTTCAAACCAGCCGCTGCTCAGATAAGAATTAATTACAGTCAGAGTAATACTCAACGTCAAAGTAATCAAAAAAGTCCCTAACGTTACAAACGTCCAAAAAGAAACAAATCGTTTAAATAAATCTCGGTGTTCATCCACCCCCCAGATTTTATTAAAAGTTTTTTCAATCCGGGCCAACAAGAACACAATAATCAATACTAAAGAAATAAAACTAATAATTCCCAGTTGATTAATATTAATATCAGTTACATGTCTTTCCAAAAAATTGATGACAGTTTCTCCCGTTCCAGTAGCTAAATTATTTAAAATTGTCTGTTTTATCTGCCTAATTAAACTATTCAGATTACCAAAAAAATTAAATAAAGTTAATAGATAAAAAGAAAAGATTAATAGAGGAATAATGGATAAGAGGGTAGTATAAACCAGACTCATAGCATTAACAAACAGATCAACTTCAAAAGTCTTTTGGTATACCCGGCGGAAAAATAACTTCCAGTTTAATTTAGTAAAATCGACAATTATTATCCCTCCCGTCCTACGTCTATCACTGATAAGTTTATTATATTTCAGCTTAAACACAAACAATATATCACTTCTCTAACGTTTATTTTTCCCAGATATTACTTCTAAAATACAATCCAACAGATTTTAATCTACACCAAGCTTTCTTACTTTATATTTTCTTCATTAATCTACTATTTCCTGCAAATTAATCAGTTTTAAGATAAAATTCCCGGGCCAACTTCCGACCCGGGCCGCACCATATTCTATGCTGTCCCTAC
>CAYFUT010000114.1:0-3809 GCA_964346395.1 uncultured Halobacteroidaceae bacterium | reverse complement strand
TATTGACCTCTTCTAACGTATAATTTACATCATCAGTAAATTTATCCAGCGTGTCAGACAGGATATCTCCTGAATTATTCAAATCCTGAATGATATTTCTAACCGTATCTACCATTTCTGACTGCCGCTGGATCATCTTATTAAAGCTAGCTCCCAAAGTTCCCAGCTCATCCCCTCTATCTAAATCCAGCTGTAAAGTGAAATCGCCCTCAGCCATCTTCTCCATCCCGACACTTACCTTTTTAATCGGATTAGCAATATTCCGGGCTACTATAACTGCTATCACAACCACAATTATAACTGCTGCCAAACCAAACAAACCTATCACGCGGCCTACTTTTTGGGCAGCAGCAATGACATCCGTCCGCTTAGCTTCTACCGCCATCACCCAGTCCAGGGAAGCTACTTTACTGTAGGCAATAATATATTCTGCTCCATTTTCTTTCGTATAAGTTTTATAGCCAGTTAAAGTAACGTGAGCTAGGGAATTCCCAGATTCTTCATCTTCATGAACGATCGTCTTTCCTTCTTCATCCTGAAGAATTTCTTGGAAGTAACCCTTCTTAGAAAAATCTTCATTCACCAATTTTTCATTAGTATGGGCTAATACTTCTCCTTCTTGACTAGTTAAATACATATCTCCCGTAAAGTTTAACGGCTTAAAAATACCGCGGTAACTGTTAGTTAATTGATCTTCAATAGCTGTTAAATTTTTAAACACAATTATATTGTTGTTCATTTCCCCTACATTTTCATTATCTACATTATTCTGGATCAGTTTATAAATTGATGATCCTGCCTGGCGAGAGACAATACTCAACTGTTTTTTGGATAGATCAATCAGCGAATCCTTAAACTGACGGTAAGAAAACATTCCAACAGCAACTGTAATCAAAATCGTAATAGCCAGAAAAATTAACAACAGCTTATTAAAGATACTATTTAGTTCAAACCTTTTCATAGCTGATCTTAACTTAGCCAGCATAAATTAATTCCTCCCCTTCTTTCAAGGTTTTTGATATATATTTATAAGCGGTTATAATATTATTTTTCCTTATAAATTACTTCATTCTATGGAATATTATTCTATAAAAGAAGGGGGGATACCTTCTTATAATTCTACTTAATTTAACACTATATCTATATATAACCTAATTTAATTAAAATTTAGTCCGATAAATAATAAGTTAAACTAATTAAACCGATGGCCAGGTCTTCATTTCTAACTTCTACCTCTTCAGGCACCTGTAAGCGAGTAGGAGCAAAATTCCAAATTGCTTCTACTCCCGCAGCTATTAACCGGTCGGCTATCTCCTGGGCTACCTCTTCCGGCACAGCAAGAATACCTATTTTTATGTTTTGCTGCTTGATTACCTCTTCTAACTGCTCTAAAGCATAAATTTCAGCTGCTCCCAGCTTTTCTCCAATCTTCTGTTGGTCATTATCAAGCACATAATTTATATTTAAGCCTAATTTTCTAAATCCACCGTAATTAATCAGGGCATGCCCTAAATTACCGGCTCCTACTAAAACTATTTCCCAGGCCTCATCTAAACCTAATATTTCCTCTAAATTTTCCAGTAAGGTAACAACATTATAGCCTACCCCGCGGCGGCCGAATTCACCATAGTAGGATAAGTCTTTTCTTACTTGTGTAGAAGGAATGCCCAGCATATCCCCCAGTTCCTGCGAAGAAACTACTTCCACCTGCTTGTCATCCATTTTTTGCAAGCAGCGGTAATATAAAGGTAACCTTTCAATTGTAGTAGCTGGCGTACGAATTTCTTTCATATTAGCTCACTTCTCCTTTCTAACAGAACTTGACTATTCTTTTATTTTATTATAATCTTTTAAATGACTTTGGTCAAACTAAGGAGGGAAATTATGAATTCCGGGTATTTAGATCCGATTGCCTTTCAAATCGGTCCTCTTAGCGTTTACTGGTACGGAGTAATTATTGCTTCCGCCGTCTTAATCGGTATTATTTTAGCTACTCAGGAAGCCAAACGCAGAAATATGGATCCTGAATTGATTTTAGATTTAGTAATTTTAGGCATTCCGCTAGCAATTATTGGAGCCCGCCTTTATTACGTTATTTTCTCTTGGGATTACTACAGCCAACAGTTAGGGGAAATACTTGCCCTCTGGCACGGTGGATTAGCTATTCATGGGGGGATTATCGGTGCTTTAATCGCTGGCATTATCTTTGCCCGCCAACATAATCTGTCCTTTCCTAAATTAACTGATATTGCAGCGCCCAGTTTAATCAGCGGGCAAGCTATCGGCCGCTGGGGAAATTTTATCAATCAAGAAGCACATGGAGGTCCGGTCAGTCGGAAATTTTTAGAAAACTTACATCTTCCCCACTGGATAATCGAACAGATGCAGATTGGCGGCACTTATTATCAGCCTACCTTTCTTTATGAATCAATCTGGAATCTGCTTATCTTTTTGTTCTTGACTTTTTACTGGAAAAAACAAGATTTTTTACAGCCGGGGGAAGTATTTTTAACTTATATTAGTTTATATTCCGTCGGCCGCTATTTTATTGAGGGTATGAGAACAGACAGTCTAATGCTTGGTTCTTTACGGGTGGCGCAGTTGATCAGCATTGTTCTTATTCTGCTGTCAATTGGATTAGCTGTTTATCACCGTCGAGATCAATTATTCTAAATTTTTCGTGCATTACGATGTAGCGACATGGTATACCATGTCGCTACATTTTTCTTCTACTAAAATTTAATCAATGCTAACCAGACTTTAATTTTTCCTACAACCCTAATTAACCCCGAAAGGATGATGTTTATGCAGAACCATATCACTGACGTACCGGGAATTGCCGTCGGCCACCAGCAAAATCAGTCAGCTAAAACCGGCTGTACAGTAGTATTAAGCAACCAAGGCGCTACAGCTGGAGTTGATGTCCGCGGTTCAGCCCCCGGCACCCGAGAAACCGATCTTTTAGATCCGACTAATACAGTAGAACAAGTGCACGGCATCTTATTAACCGGCGGCAGTGCTTTTGGCTTAGCAGCTGCTGATGGAGTTATGCAGGCGCTAGAAGAAAAAGACATCGGCTTTGATGTAGGAGTTAGCCGGGTGCCTATTGTCCCCTCAGCAGTCTTATTTGACCTGAATCTAGGCCGCTCCGACCTCCGCCCCGGTGCTGAAATGGGCTATCAAGCAGTTCAACAGGCCAGCCCGGAGAATACTCAACAAGGCAAAATCGGCGCCGGCACAGGCTGTACAGTCGGTAAATTAATGGGAATTGACCAAGCCTCCCCGAGCGGCCTAGGCAGTGCCTCCTGTCAGCTGCAAAATGATATCTATCTCGGCGCTCTCACAGCAGTCAATGCTTTCGGAGATATATTGGATGAAGAAAATAATATTATTGCTGGGTGTCAAACTGAAAAAGGGGACTTCATTAATACTGCCCAAGCAATGCAGGACGAAACAGCAGCCGGACTGGGGCAGAATACAACTTTAGGTGTGATTGCTACTAATGCCCGCTTAACTAAAACCCAGGCTGCAAAGTTGGCTCAAGTAGCCCACAACGGCTATGCTCAACATATCAATCCGGTTCATACAGCGTTAGACGGAGATACTATTTTTGCTCTCAGTACCGGAGAAAAAGAAATTGATTTTAACCTCTTACTTGCTTCCGCCAGCAATGTAATAGGGCAAGCAATAGTCAACGCAGTAGAGACTGTTTAATCTTCTTTGCCCCGCACTTGATGACAGTTTCGGCAGCGAGCTTCATACTGTTCTTCAGCGCCTACTACTACCACCGGATCATCTACACTGGCCGG
>CAYFUT010000113.1:0-3964 GCA_964346395.1 uncultured Halobacteroidaceae bacterium | reverse complement strand
CATGATATATATTTTCCGTAGCAAATAAATTCTTGATAATCTTATCTTCATAAACCCCCATTCCCGTTTCTTCTACTGCCCTTTCAGCTAATCTAATATGATTATCAGCTCCTCTTAAAGCCATCTCTTTTATTATTTTATCCAAATCTAATTGAGATAAATCAACTAATTCTTCCGCTGCCTGGAGTCCATTATCTACTAATTGAGAAATCTGCTCCTCTGGTTGGTGAGAAATTTTTACTATTTGTTGCGTAATTATCATCGCCTCCTGTTAATAAGTTTGTTTTTGGCTCTACTTGTTGGTCTTAATTTTTAACCAAGCAACTACTAAAATTAATATGGGAATTATTATCTGAAATAAAATCGCATAAAAAGAATAAATTTTTTCTGCCCAATGCAGCATATCAAAGACATCATCATATATCCAGATTGATAAAACTAATACTGCTGTCACAAGAGGTAGCACAAACCGTTTATATTCTTTAGAATTAAAGAGCTGACTGGCTCCCTTAGCTGCAGCATAAAGACATATTGTAATTTTTATCCCTCCGCCAATCATTAAATTAATTCCAACTAATGCATCCAGTGTTATATTTAAATTGGGAATCAATCTAGCACTAATCATCGGCGGAAAAATACTTTTTTTCAACATCTTAGGACCTAAAACCATTAAATCCTTAATACTATCAATAAATAAAAGAAAACCGGCTACAGCAAAAGCTAAATAAGAAACTTTAAAAATTTTATCCTTATCAGCTAATAACGGAAATACCATCAAAAACACTACACTTTCTCCAAACGGAAATGTCAACACTGACAAAGATGCCCGCAAAACTGGTGGGAAGCCCCGCTCTAAAACTGGGCGAAAACTACCAACTTGAAAGCGGGGAACTAAAACTAAAAATAATAATATAACTAAAACCGGTAAACAAGGTACTAATACTTCACTAAGTCGAGCCACAATTTCAAATCCATTTAATAAGCCATAAACTACAGGAAAAAGAAAACAGACGGCAATAAAAATCATAGGTGTTTCTGGATATAAAGAAATAACTGTAAACTCATTAAAATTTCTCAGTACTAGTCCCGCCAAATGAATGAAATAACCGATATATAATAGACTAAAAAGCCCCCCTAGATATCGACCGAAAACTGTTTCTAAAATCTCTATTAAGGTCTTCTCTGGATATAACTTAAAGATTAAAATATAGATCCCTATTAAGAAAAAACCTCCTATCCACCCTATAAGATAGGCCAACCAAGCATCTTGATAGGCAGAGTTAGCAGGATTAATAATAGATGCACTTCCAAAAAGGAAACCAATAAATAATAGTAATAGTTGAATACTGGAAATTCTAACTTTTTTGATCTTTTCACCCCTTAATAAAAATTTTATCTAACTTTAATTCGTGACCCACTTACTCCAGAGCTCCTTGTCTCCCAGACTACTTTTATTTCTACCGGCACCTGACTAAAAATCTGATTCCAGTCTTGATAGTTATCTTGCCAATATTCAATCTGCTGTCTGTAAACAAGTTGAGAAAACCCAAAAATATCACTCTGGAATTCTTTTTGAGCTAAATTGACTGCTTGTTTGATATCATTTTTGATTACTGCCTCTACCCTAGGTTCCAATTTTTCCACCATTTTGGGGGTGACTAAATTGCCTTTCCCGTGTTGTTCTCCTAATCTTCCTTCCGCTGTAACCTTGATTGAAAAATTAGGCTCCCCTGCTTTTAACTCTAATTCCTTTTCGATTTGAGAGTTAACTATCTCAAATGATACTTTCTCATCTTTTTCTACTGGATTAGTTATATTAATAATTCCGCTTTCTATTTCTCCTAGAACAAACAACAAACCTCTAGTAGCAGCCGGTTCTAGCCAGCCGACTAATTTATCCTTCTTAAATACAGCTATCCCCTGCATCTCCAAATCTTTTATCTCTACTTCCTCTCTAAGCTCAGTTGTAGACTGAATAACTCCCACTGTTGGCGAAAATCCGGAAGCTGAAAGACAAGTCAATAAATCAAACAGTTTTATATCTCTTACTTTCGCATAAGCTGAATTATTCTGTAAAGCATCTACTATATGAACAGCAGGAATATCTTCCAGTTCACTTTTGGCTGCAAGTACTTTTTTAGCTTTTATTTCTTTAGCTATTACTACCTCTGCTTTGCGATTAACCTCATGATCACGAGCCAAAAAATCGATTATATCCATTATTCCACTTTCTGCTACCTGATCCTGGATTACTACCAGATTTATCTGACCCATGAAAATTTTGCGGCTTACAGTATTCAACATCCCCCGCAGGGCTTCAAATACAGTCTCTCCTGAATTTGAATAAACCCAGACGGCCTCCTTATCTGAACCTCCATCCCCACTAAGTGCAGAAGGCTTAACTAATTGGATAGTAACTTCTACCTGGCCATCTTTTTCTTTATCAAATCCGATTGCTGTTGCAAAAGTCATCTCCTCTACCGGTCGATTATTCCAACAACCGCTGACCAAAACTAAAATAGAACAGAGAATTACTATCATAACTGATTTTTTCACCATCATCAATCCTCTTTTCTCCTGATATCTTTTTTCATCCTATATTTATCATTCTTATTTTTATCCCAAAAAGTTTTCGGTCTAGTCCACATACTCCACAGCGGTGCCCGAACAAAAACATCTTTTAAATCCATTCCACTTAGCGGTGAAATAGGAGCCAAATAAGGAACTCCAAAAGATTTGAGCGTACATAAATGAATTAGAATAACCACCCCTAATAGTGCTATTCCCAACAACCCTAGGACATTACCTGCTATCAACATACCAACTCTAATAAAAGGACCAAACTCTCTAATCCTGGGGACAATAAAACTAGTAATTCCTGTAATCGCGGTGATTATAATTACCGGATTACTGGAAATTCCTGCTTCTACTGCTGCCTGGCCTAATACCAGCGCACCTACAATACTAACTGCCTGACCGATAGGCTTGGGCAACCTAACTCCCGCTTCCCTTAATAACTCAAAAGTAACTCCCATCAAGCCAATTTCAACAAAAGCAGAAAAGGGAACTCCATCTGTAGCAGCAGCAATTGTTACCAGTAATTCAAAGGGAAGCATATCTTGATGAAAAGAAACTACAGCAACATAAAGGGCCGGCAAAGCTAAAGTAATGAACAGAGAGAATATCCTAAGCAGCCGAACAAAACTAGCCAAGAGAGGACGTAAATAATAGTCAGCATTAAATTGAATTGTTTCGATCAGTAGATAAGGAACTGTTAAAACAAAGGGAGTCCCCGCACATAAAATAGCAACCCTTCCCTCTAACAGTTTACCTGCTGTCACATCCGGCCGTTCACTATAGCCTACAGTCGGAAAGATAGACAGCGGAGCATCTTCAATAAATTCTTCAATATAACCTGACTCCAAAATGGCATCCGTCTCAATCTCATTTAGCCTTCTCTCTACTCTATTGATTACTTCTTCATTAGCCAGGCCTTGAATATAACAGATACAGACATCGGTATTAGTCTGCTCCCCGATAGTAAACATCTTAAATTTAAGCTTTGCATTTTTTATCCGGCGGCGCAGAAGAGATATATTAGTTCCCATCGTTTCTACGAAACCTTCCCGGGGGCCCTTGACCACAACATCACTCTGCGGTTCTTCAATCCCTCTACTTTCCCAGCTTTTAGCATCTATTTTTAAGGCAGTCCCGGTTCCTTCTATATAAATAACAACATCTCCGCCGAGAATGAGTTCTATAGTTTCCTTAAAATCTCCACTCTTAGCAAACTCACCGCTAGTTAATATATCTTCTTTTAAAATACTTACAATATTACTAGTAGTTATCTTTTCATCTAAAGCAGTCTCCTTTGTTTCTATCATCAACGGCTGTAATATACTGTTATCAACCTGCCCCTTATCAACTAAACCATCTAAATAACCAATTATAACCTTCATTTCTG
>CAYFUT010000112.1:0-4536 GCA_964346395.1 uncultured Halobacteroidaceae bacterium | reverse complement strand
TGGAATTTTATAGCAGGTAATCTATTAGAACTGCCGATGATGGAAGAAATTATAAATAGTTTAACAGCTTTGGAAATGAGTTTTTTACCGGTATTGATTCCGGCTATTATTTTATTCATTATTTCGGCATTGATTACCATTCAATTATATCAAAAGAAAGACTTTTAAACTATGAGGTCTTTCAGCAGGGAGGGATTTTTATGCTGAGACGGTTACAAAGATCTACAAAAATATATTTTGGTTTGGTGTTGCTGTTAGCTGTTCTATCTGCTATTAGTGTTTATCTACCGCAGGGGGACTTAGTTCCTCAGCAGCAATTACCTGCTTCCAAGCCTGTTTTGGCAGTAGTTAACTTCTTGATTATGCTGTTCATTTATGGAGGGCTCGGCTATATAGGATTAAGGTTGGCCCGAAAAGTGGGTTTTGCTGCCGTGTGGGAGCAAGAAAATTTTATTAAAGAGAGACTGATAACTCCTGCCTTAATCGGAGCGGGTAATGGGGTAGTATTTATTATAGTTGACCTGATTTTTAGCCAATTTAATTCTGTAGGACTGTTACCGCATCCACCGTTTCCCACTTCGCTGGTGGCTTCTGCTACTGCCGGAATCAGCGAAGAAATAATCTTTAGACTCTTTTTTATTTCCGTTTGGGTCTGGCTTATTTCGCATGTATTGCTTAAGAAAAAATGGCAGCCACAAATATTTTGGGTGGTAGCTGTAGTATCCGGAATAGCGTTTGCTGCTGCTCATCTACCTTCAGTTATGTTTGTAGTAGGCATTAAGTCGATTAATAATTTACCTTTAGCTTTAATAGTTGAACTACTAATTATTAACGGCACTCTTTCCTTATTTGCAGCCCATTATTTCAGAAAGTATGGATTTTTAGCCGCAGTAGGGATTCATTTTTGGGCTGATATTGTTTGGCATGTGGCATGGGGACTGGTTTAGTCGTTGAGATTTAGTTTATATCAAAATTAAGCAAAACTATTATAATTATAAAATTACATTTCCAGGCTCACTGGCTTGGGAGTTTTTTTATTTTTTCCTACAAATTCAAGATATTATTTTAATAATTGAGCTTAACTGTTATAATAAGATAATGTATATTAAAACAGATAAAGGAGTTTTAGCCAATGCAGATAAATTTAGTTTTAATCATCATTGCCGTTTTAGGAATAATCGCCAGTAATAATTCGCTGATAATTTCGGGAGTAGTTTTACTGGTAGTCAGAAATTTACAGTGGGATAGAGCGCTTAATTTGATTGATGATTACAGCGTAAAAATAGGAATTATTCTGATTATGTTGGGAGTATTAGCGCCTTTAGCTACCGGAGAACTTAAGTTAGATAAGCTAATGGATAATTTGTTTGATCCCTTATCCTTATTAGCAGTGGGCATGGGAATTGCTGTCACTCAATTTACCCGGGAAGGACTTTCTTTGCTGGAAACTAATCCTTCAATAACTATTAATTTAGTGTTAGGAGTTATTGCAGGAGTGGCCTTTTTTCGGGGGGTCCCGAGCGGGCCGTTAATTGCCAGCGGAATTACTGCTGTTGTTTATCAAGCATTATCCTTTATATTTTAATTTTACTATTAACTATAATTATAAAGAGGAAATTTAAATTCACTACTGTATTTATATTATGTAGAGGATATAGTTTTGGATTATAAAGGAGTGATAATAAATGAAGCGAGTATTGATTATTCAATCTACTGATGACAGTGTTCAGGAGGTAGTTAAGGGCTTAGAAGCTGGTTTTAAAAATCAAGGGCTGCAGGTTGATTTAGAAGAAATAGTCCAGCGAACCCGGCCGCTCAGTTTTCACCCTTATGATTTGGTGGTAGTTGCTAGTCCTACTCTGGGATTCTTTGGCGGGAAAATAGATGACCAACTGGGGGAATTTTTAAAGCATTGTAAGCGGACAAGCGGCCAAAAAGCAGTAGCAGTGGTTAATTCTAAATTATTTGGGACTGGGAAGTCAGCTAAAAAAGTGATGGAAAAATTAGAAGAACAAGGTTGTGTGGTCAAAGATTTTCGGGTATTTAAGGGGTATAAACCTTCTAAACAGTATGCACTCGATTTTAGTTTGTAAGAGGAGATAAATTAATTATTTATTAGCTTGCAAAACAAGGTTGGAAATTATATAATTTTTAGTGTTGTTTGATAAATTGAGGATGCAAGATAGTTTGAGCAAAAAATAGATTCCAACTAACCAAGGGTAAAATTTCAGTCTAGGGACTAGCCCCCATAAAAGGAGCGGTTGGTAAGTAATGCCGAATCAAGTAGCAGTCAAGATTAATAGTGTGCAGGATGATGGGGTAGAAAAAAATAAAATTAGTACTAATATTGACGGGCAATTATATAAAAAAGGGACTACTTATTATTTGAAGTATGACGGAGTGGCCGAAGGATTAGAAGGAGTGAATACGACTTTAAAAATAAAAGATAATAGGGTAAAGTTGATTAGGCGGGGTAAAGTAGAAACTAGGCAGGAATTTATTCCTAACGAAAAGACTAATTTTGATTATCAGACGCCTTATGGAATGATGAAATTTTCTATTACAGTTCAGGAGTTAAATATAAATATAGGAAGAGCCCAGGGAGAAGTTAAGCTTGCTTATGAACTGCAGGATGAAGAAGGGTTAGTGATTAGCAGCAATTATTTGCATTTAGAGTATGAGGAGGAATAATATGGCATTAGTGCAGGAATTGGAATCCGAACTGCGGTCAGAAATTAAACAAGCAGTCCAGCGGACTGATTGTGAAGTTGCTTCCTGGCCGGAGGAAATCAAACTGGAAGCGCCTCGGGAAGAAGAACATGGGGATTATGCTACTAATTTAGCTATGGTGTTGGCTGGTCAACTACAGATGGCTCCCCGAAAAATTGCGGAAACAATAGTTGATAATTTCCTTCAACCTGAGTTTGTAGACCAGGTCGAGGTAGCGGGACCTGGATTTATTAATTTCCATTTAAATAATAATTGGCTGTATGAGGTATTGGAGGAAATTGAAAAAGAAGCAGCTGATTACGGCCGCGAAAATATTGGACAAGGAAAAAAAGTGCAGGTGGAGTTTGTTAGTGCTAATCCGACAGGACCATTACATATCGGTCACAGTCGGGGAGCAGTGGTAGGCGATGTGTTAGCTAATATTTTAGAAACGGCTGGCTTTGATGTCAGCAGAGAATATTATATCAATAATGCCGGCAATCAAATTGATTTGCTGGGGAAATCGGTTGCCTGTCGCTATCGGCAGTTACTTGGAGAGGAAGTAGAACTGCCGGAAGATGCGTATCATGGGGATTATATTGAAGGGATTGCCCAGGAAATAATTGATACTGATGGTGAAGAATATTTAGCTGCTGCCCGGGAAGGAGAAATAGATTACTTCCGCGAGTACGCCTACGAAAGTTTGTTGGCTGCTATTAAGGAAGACCTCCATGATTTTGGGGTTGAATTTGATAACTGGTTTAGTGAGCGGAGCCTTCATCCGGAGGCGATTGAAGCAGCAGTGGAATATTTACAGGAGAAAGATTTAATTTATGAAGCAGAAGGAGCGCTCTGGTTTAAAGCAACCCAATTTGGAGATGATAAGGATAGAGTAGTAATTAAAGATAATGGACAGCCTACTTATCTGGCGGCTGATATTGCTTACCATTGGGATAAGTTTGAACGTGGATTTGAAGAAGCAATTAATGTTTGGGGTGCTGACCACCATGGTTATGTAGATAGAATGCAGGCTGTAGTAGAAGCTTTAGGCTATGGGGAAGATGCCTTAACTATTATTTTAGTGCAGATGGTAAGTCTTCTGCGGGACGGAGAAGAAATTGCGATGTCTAAGCGGGCAGGAGAATTTGTTACTTTACGGGATGTAGTTAACGAAGTAGGTGTTGATGCGGCCCGTTATTTTTATATTATGCGCAGTTTTGACAGCCACCTTGATTTTGATCTTGAATTAGCTAAACAGGAATCAACTGATAATCCGGTTTATTATATACAGTATGCTCACGCCCGGATTTGCAGTATTTTAGACCAAATGGAGGAAGAAGGGGTGGCGCCGCTAGATATAGAAGAAGTAGATTTAACTAGATTGGAAGCAGAAGTAGAATTGGATTTGATTCATAAATTAGCTGATTATCCGCAGGAAATAGTAGACTGTGCTCAGAGTAAAGAGCCGCATCATTTGGCGCGGTTTGCTTATGATTTAGCAGCTTTGTTCCATAAATTCTATAATAAATGTAAGGTATTGATTGCTGATCGCGAATTAATGCAGGCGCGCTTACAGTTAGTTTTAGCCTGTAAACAGGTGTTGGTTAATATCTTAGAGTTACTTGGTATTTCTGCGCCGGAAAGCATGTAAAAACAATTTACAGTTGACAATGGACAGTTGACAATGTACAATTGACAATTAAAATCATAAAAAAGAATTAAATCTTTCTAAGAATTTAGCTTTTGATTGAAAGAAGTTATTTTGAATTTTTATTTGTCAATTGTTAATTGTAAATTGTCAATTATTAGTTTTAAATATTCTGGCCC
>CAYFUT010000111.1:2915-4660 GCA_964346395.1 uncultured Halobacteroidaceae bacterium | reverse complement strand
CCGTCGGAAAAACCGGATGATAAACCAACCCCCAATAATACAGAAGACGAACCGGCAGACGACAAACAACCTAATAAACCGGATAAACCAAATAAACCGGATACCCCAAACAAACCTCATTAGAAATTAAGCTCATTTGCTTGACCAACATGTGATTAAAAAAATTCTACTCCCAACTAAAGGAAATATGGGCGGAGAGTGTTCCCATCCACTTTTAGCAATTAAGAAATGAGCTTGCCTATATAGCGAGTAGAGAAAGGAGAGTAGTTAGTAGTGAAGAAATTTCTGGAAAATTTTATTCTATTTAAGGATTTAACGGAAGCAGAACTGAATAAAATATCGGAGATCAGTTATCGAGCCAGCTATGACCAAGGAGCAATGATTTTCTGGGAACAGGAGCGGGGGGATGCGTTTTATATCATTCTTGACGGGCTGGTCAAAGTATTCCGCACCACTGAAGAAGGGAAGAATAAAACGTTGAGTTTATTGGGCCGTAAAGAGTTTTTCGGAGAAATGGCTCTGCTGGAAGGTAAAAATCGATCGGCTTCGGTAAAAACTATTCATCCCACACAGCTGCTGGTAATAGAAAAAAATAAATTCCAACAGCTAATAACTAATCATCCGCCTATTTCGCTAAAGATTATTGCTGTTTTATCGCAGCGGCTGAGAAGGGCCAACAACCAGATTCAGGAGCTGACCTATTCCAGTGTAAGAGAGCGGCTGACCACTGAGCTGGGGAAGTTGGCCCGCAAGTACGGACAGCAGCAAGAAGAGGGCACTTTAATTACTAAAAAAATAACTCATCAGGAACTGGCTAATTTAGTAGGTACCACGCGGGTAACTATTACTAAACTGTTGAATAAATTAAAAGAAGAAGATAAAATAATAATGAAAGATAGGTACTTGATCCTAACTGATGAATATTTGAAAGATTCGCAGCTAAACTAGGTGTTTTCCAGCAGGGGAAGGTGGGGGGGTTAGCTTCCGGTAACCTTTTTTCTTCATCCATTCTCCAGCCCACCCCTGCTAAGAAAAAGACTAATCATCTCTTCAAATTGGAAAGATGATTTAGCTGTGACGCGAGCAAAGCGAAGCTAATATCTTTGATGAAAATCCTAATTTAAACAAGGAAAGGGGCTAAACAAAATGGAAATTACAGTAGAAGAGCCTAGTGAAGAAAAACTAGAGGAACTGGGAGTTAAAAGCTGGCCGATCTGGACTAAAGAAAAATCTGAATTTGACTGGCACTATGGAGAACAGGAAGTCTGTTATCTACTTGAGGGAGAAGTGGAAGTAGAAACTGAAGCCGGAGAAACTATTGAGTTTGGCGCTGGAGATTTAGTTACCTTTTCTCAAGGGCTAGACTGTAAGTGGAAGATAAAAGAGGAGGTTAAAAAACATTATAAATTAGGTTAAACTAGCCAACCCCAGGGGATTAAACCCTGGGGTTAAGACTAGGAATGGGGTGTAAAAATCTTGTCCTTTATTATTAGCTTAGGTTTTTAATTATTTAACTTGATTGCAAAATCATTATTTTCATTAGTTTCTGTTGCCGTGACAGTAATTGTTTTAGTTGGCTGTTCGTAGAGCGGATCTCCGCTATCATTAGTAGCTAAATTACCTTCGCCGTCTACTACTTTAGCCTGTAAAGTATAGTCTCCTTTTTCTAATCCGCTTATCAAGTAGCTGCCGGCCGGATTGCCGTCAACTTCTTCGGTAGTAGCTACTGTAGATTTAACTACTTC
>CAYFUT010000111.1:0-2815 GCA_964346395.1 uncultured Halobacteroidaceae bacterium | reverse complement strand
CCGGAGATTACTTTATCGGTTATATCCAGGGCAGTAGGATTAAGAATAATCATACTGTTCACATCAGCCTGAGCATGTTCGTTAGCATTAGCTCCTGCTTCGTGCATGAATTCTCTTACATCAGCATCGAGAAGTAAGCTAACTACTTTTCCTTCTTCAATAGTAAATTGATGGTCAATCTTTAAACCTGTTTGCTGACCGCTCGGGATAAAAATGTTTTCTTCCTCACCATTTTCATATACTACGTAGGATTCACCTTGATTAGCCGGGCTACGCCCCGTAGCATCTTGATCAGGTTTACCTTGTTTATCAAAGCCTGCTCCGGCTACTATCAACTGCAGTTGAGTATAAGTTCCGTTTGGTAGTTGTTTTTCTCCTAACAGTTCTTCATCGAATCTTAAGTCAAGTAGATTAAAAGTCTTTTGGCCGTCTTCATCAGCAAAATCATACACAGTTTCTTTAACTTCTTCGCCGTCTTCTTCGCGGATAGCTTGTACTTCTTCTAGCGTAACCATTACCTTATCTACATCATTAACCGGTGCATCAGTCAAAGCAAGTGAAAAATCTCCTGTACTAGTATCCTCACCACCAGTTATAGCACTACAGCCGGCCGCTCCCAACAGAGCCACAGAAAGAGTTAATGCCAATAATATTTTTAATTTCCTCATTATGATCGCCCCCTTTTTTATTGTGTTCAAGTTTAGTATAACATTAAAAAGGAGGCGGGGGATGTAAGACTGATTACAAAATAATAGTTTTAGCTTAAATCAAATCGTCCTTCCCGCACGAATTTACGGATGGTTTTTTCCTCTACTTCAGTATTGGCAGCAATTTCTTCAATGGTAGCTCCCGGATGGTGCCAGAGGTAGTCTTTTACCGCCCGAAACTGCTTTCTATCTTGCTGATAACAGTTTGCACATAATTTATCAGAAAGAGAATTATCGGTATTGAATATCTTTCTGCAGCGATCGCAAGTTTCTAGTGTCATAGACGGACCTCCTTATCAAATTTTAATTATAATTAATTATCTTATACCGTAAGCTAATTTAATGTAAAGTATCTTACATTTATACAAAATTTCTGAATAAAAAATAAAATTCCTGGTTAATTGCAATAATTTCTTAAGTCCGATACAATAAAATTGATCTACTAAGCAAGAAAGGAGAGCTTACAATGGAAACAAAACCGGAATTACTTGCTCCTGTCGGCAGTCAAGAAAGCTTACAGGCAGCAGTAGAAAATGGAGCGGATGCTGTCTATCTAGGCGGTAAATCATTTAATGCCCGAGTCCGAGCGGATAACTTTACTACCGAACAAATAATTGCTGGTGCCCAATACGCTCACCACAAAGGAGTTAAAGTATATATTACAGTTAATACCTTATATAAAAATAAGGAGCTAGAAGCTATCCTCGAATTTATAGAAGAAATCTATCAGGGCCAACTGGATGGGGTCATAGTGCAGGACTTAGGTCTGGCTAATCTAATCAGTCATTTTTTACCTGACTTAGAACTCCATGCTAGTACACAGATGACCGTACATAATTTAGCCGGTGCCAAATACATAGAACAGCTAGGTTTTTCCCGGGTAGTGTTGGCCCGCGAGTTAACTTTAGCGGAGATAAAAGAAATCAATCAGCAGACTGACTTACAGTTGGAAACTTTTGTGCACGGCGCTTTATGTATTTGTTATTCCGGACAGTGTCTGATGAGCAGCTTAATCGGCGGCCGGAGCGGTAATCGAGGTCGATGTGCCCAGCCTTGTCGGCTGCCTTATACACTAATCAACAGAACAGATAATACAGTAGTTAATGAACAGTTAAAACAGAAATATTTATTAAGTCCTAAAGATATTAACACGCTGGAAATTCTGCCGGACTTGATTGAAAGCGGAATTCAGGCCTTTAAAATAGAAGGGCGGATGAAGCGGCCGGAATATGTGGCGTTAACTACTCAGTTATACCGCAAATATATTGATCGTTATTTCCAAGAGCGGAGTGATTATCAAGTTGAAATAGAAGATCACGAAAAGTTGGCCCAAGTTTTTAACCGCGGCGGATTTATTAACGGCTACTACCACGGGCAGGAAAATACAGATCTAATCAGCTATCAGCGGCCTAAAAACTGGGGCTTAAAGATTGGGGAAGTGGTCAGCTATAATGCGGATGCTAACCAGTGTACCATCAAATTAACTGCAGAATTAAAGCAGGGCGATGGAATTGAAATCTGGAGGGAGACAGGAAATAATCCTAGTTTACAAGTTAGCGAAATCGAAACAGTGGCTGAAAATAAAGTAACAATAGAATTGAAAGCTTCAGTAAAACCTGGTAATCCAGTTTACAAAACTTCCGACCGCAAGTTATTATCAGATTTGACTGCTAGTTATCGGGAAGAAACAAAGAAAATAGAAATTTACGGCCATTTCCAGGCTAAATTAGAAGAAAAAATGGCTCTTACTCTCTGGGATAGTCAAGGTCATTATGTAACTGCTACCTCAGATTTCAAACCGGAACCAGCTAAAAATCAGCCGCTAGCTGAAGAAGATTTTCGCGAGCAGTTAGGTAAGCTGGGGAATAGCCCCTACCAACTGGCCAGTTTAGAATTAGATGCTGCCTCCAATTTATTTGTTCCGCTATCTAAGCTAAATCAACTGCGGCGGACGGCAGTAGCTAAATTAAACCACCAGCGGGAACAGCAGTTCTTAACTACTCAGCGAACTAATACAATTAATAAACAAGAAATTTCTCTCCCGCCGGCTGAAGCGGAAAAAGAAGCTAAATTAGCCGTCCAGCTCTCCGCCGACTTAGCAGCTGCAG
>CAYFUT010000110.1:0-4937 GCA_964346395.1 uncultured Halobacteroidaceae bacterium | reverse complement strand
CTTCCCGTGCTGCGTAACTTCGAGAACTATATTATTTAATTTAAATCTAGTCCCCACTGGAAACTGCAGTAAGTCTAAACCCTGCGTAATAATATTCTCCCCAAAAGCACCAGGTTCTAATTCAAGACCCTGCTGCTTCATCATTTCAATATCTTCAACAGCCAACAGGCTAACCTGGCGGTGCCAGTCTCCCGCGTGGGCATCTCCCTCTAAGCCGTGGTTGGCCCGCAGATAGGCC
This sequence comes from uncultured Halobacteroidaceae bacterium, assembly GCA_964346395.1. Taxonomy (GTDB): domain Bacteria; phylum Bacillota; class Halanaerobiia; order Halobacteroidales; family Halobacteroidaceae; genus CAYFUT01. Next base: position 4,699 of record CAYFUT010000110.1, on the reverse strand, counting down.
TGCTCTACTTCCTGTTTGCCTACTCCTGTTTCTTCACTTAAACAGATATTAACCACTTTTCCTGTTAAATCCTCGGCTAAATAAGTTCCGCTCTTTCCGCCGGTCTTTTTTAACAATTTAATCTCTCCAATCTCAATTGATTTATCTACTGCTTTACACATATCATAAACAGTTAAACAAGCAGTAGAGGCAGCAGTTAAAGCTTCCATTTCTACTCCCGTTTTTCCCGTAGTTTTAGCAGTTGTTAACACTTGGACTTTATTTTCTGTCGGTACTAAAGAAAACTTGACATCAATGTTATCAATCATCAGCGGATGACAGAGCGGAATCAAATCCGACGTCTGTTTGCCGCCCATAATGCCTGCTACCCGAGAAATTTCAAATACATCCCCTTTTTCTAGCTCATCATTCTTGATTAACTGTAAAGTTTCGTCCCCCACTTTAACCTGACCCTGAGCTACTGCTACGCGAGTAGTGGGTTCTTTCTGACTGACATCCACCATTTTCGATCTTCCCTGCTGATCAAAATGACTAAATTGACTCATGAATTAACCTCCTAACTGCGACATGTGATTTGGTAATTGATTGTCTTGAGTATCAGTATGCGCCTGCGGTTTATTAGCAACTGCTGCTTTAAATTGGGCAGCAATCTTTCCTTTATCCTGCTCATTACGAACTATCTCCCTCAGATTAAAGCCAGCTTGACTGTACAAACAGGGCTTTAAATCACCAGTAGCAGTCAACCGCAGTCGATTACAGTCTCCACAAAAGTGATTGCTGATGGGGTTAATAAACCCGATTGTACCTACTGCCCCGGGAATCTTATAGTACTCGGCCGGACCATTACCGGTTACCTGAGCTGATTGTAACTCATATTTGTTAGTAATTCTTTCCTTGATCTGGCTTAGACTTATATAGCCCTCCGCTTGGTTAAAATCTTGAGCTCGGCCGGGCATGAATTCAATAAACCGCACGTGCAGCGGATATTCAGTTGTTAATTCCACAAAATCACTGATTTCTGAATCATTAACTCCCTTAATAACTACTACATTTAACTTAACCGGTTTTAAATCTTCTTGCAGCGCCGTTTTAATTCCTGCCCAGACGCGGTCAAATTGATTAAACCGGGTAATCTGTTGGAAATTATCTGCCTCCAGACTATCCAGGCTGATATTCACCCTCTCTAATCCTGCCCGGGCCAACTTCCGCCCTAACTGCGGCAGTAAGACTCCATTAGTCGTCAGCGCAACTTCTTCAATCCCGGGAATCTCCGCCAACATCTCTACTAACTGAGGACTGCCTTTTCTAACTAACGGCTCGCCGCCCGTCACCCTAATTTTCTTAATTCCCAGCTCCGCCCCCACTTCTACTATCTGTTTAATCTCTTCATAACGTAAAACCTCATCATGATCAATAAACTCTACGCCCGCTTCCGGCATACAGTAGCGGCACCTTAAATTACACCGATCGGTAATTGAAATCCGGAGGTAGTCAATCCGGCGCTGAAATTGATCGATTAACTGCTTCATCTTTCCATCACCTGCCCTGTAGCTGAAACTTCGTAGCCGGGCAGTTTTTTGACTTCCTGCTTGAACTCCGAACTGGAAATCAAATTCCGCAGTTCCTTTATTCGCACATCAGTCCAGTATTCAGCCGGAATTAATAAGTCATACCGCTCAGTAGCTACCGGAATAAATTCTAAATCAAAAGCCTGCGCAGCAGCTAAAACACCTAAACCTGCATCTGCTCCTCCATTAGCTACTTCACTAGCCAGCGTCAAATGCGTATATTCTACTCTATCATACCCAGTAATCTCTCTCGGGTCAATATCTAATTCCGATAATTTATAATCAAGCAGTACTCTGGTTCCCGCCCCCCGCTGTCGATTAATAAACGTTACCTCTTCTTTCGTTAAATCCGACAGTTCCTGTATGTTTTTAGGATTATCTTCTCTAACCATTAATCCCTGCCGGCGGTAAGCCAGATTAACTACTTTCACTTCTCTCTGCGGCAGATATTCTTCAATATAAGAGTGGTTATACTCTCCTGTTTCTGGATCCAGCAAATGGCTGCCGGCCAGATGACATTCGCGGCGTTTAAGAGCAGTAATCCCGCCTAAACTTCCCGCTGACTTAGTCAAAACATTAATCCCAGCTCCGGCCAACTGATTAGTGATTAAATCCAGAGTAAGATCATTACTGCCCGTAATGACTAAATTATCTGCCGGCTGAGGGCTAGAGGTCAGCAGTTCCACTTCTACTTCTGCTCCTTTATCTAATCCTTCACTAAATTCAGAAATAGTCACCAAACCCTCTGCTTCTACTAACGAACCCATAACTCCCGAAGCTCTAGCCAGCGGAACCGCCCGCAGCTCACCTGCTAACTCGACTAATTTGACCCGCACATACTCCCGGACACCTAAGTTAGAAACTAATTTAGTATTTAAGTGCGCTTTTCGAGTTTCCGGAGTCGGCAGTGAGCGCCCGCTCAACTGATATAATAACGGCCGCAGAAATAGCCGGGCCGTTACAGCCGCTGCTACTGGATAACCAGGCAGTCCCAGCACAGGCGTCTCATCTACTACTCCCAAAATAGCCGGACCGCCGGGCTTCATACTCACCCCGTGAACTACTACCTCCCCTAATTCATCTATAATCTGACTGGTGTAATCTTCAGCGCCGGCTGAAGAGCCCGCCGTTAAAACCACCACATCATAGTCAACCGCTCCCTGCTTAATCTGCTCCTTAATCTGTTCATAATCATCCGGGACAATTGACTGTAAATCAGCCTCTCCACCCCATTGCTGAATAAACTTCCCTATTACTTGCGAATTATATTCAATCAATTCCCCGGCCTCTAGACTGCTGCCCGGCGGCCGCAGTTCACTACCGGTAGGAATGACTTCTACCTGCGGCTGAGCATAGACAGTAACCTCTGTAACTCCTCCTTCTAAGACTAAACCTATTTCCGGCGGGCCAACTTCCGCCTCGACCGGCAGAATTAATTCTCCTTTGACTAAACTTTCCCCGATATTGCGTACATGCTGCCAGGGCGTAGCCGGCGCTTCTACTTCCACTACTTGTTCACTAATCTGGTTAACGTCCTCAATCATAATCACCGCATTAAACTTAGTCGGCACCGGGTCGCCAGTATCAATCACAGCATAATCTTCCTGTTCTTTTAACTGGCAGGGATTAGCCTCCGAAGCTCCCGCTGTTGCCTCCGCTTTAACCGCAATCCCGTCCATGGCTGCTGCCTGATAATGCGGCGCAGATTGTTGGGCATACACAGCCTCCGCCAGAACCCGCCCCTGGGCTTGTCTAATATCAATAGTTTCTGTTTTTGGTGTTAGATCCAACTTCTGTTCCCACTTTTCGCGGGCTTCTTCTACTGCGATATTATCTAGATAAATATCCCGAGTCATATCTCTTCACTCCTTTAGTAAAATAAGAGAATTGGTACTTCAGTTCCCGCTTTAATTCCTTCTCTCCCGCGGCCTATCTCCACTAATCCATCTGCTTTCACCATCGTAGTAATCAAACTGGACTTGCCTAACATCGGCTCGGCCTGTAGTTGGCCCGCTTGTTCGGTTAACTTAACGCGGAGATACTCTGTTCTTCCTGCACTAGAAGCCACATTGCGGGTCAACTGCGCCTTAGTTTGTTGAGCTGGCGACGCAGCAGGTTTTTCCCCGGTTAGCTGCTTCAATAACGGCTTAACTACAATTTCAAATACAATCAAGGCAGAAGTAGGATGGCCGGGTAATCCAATTACTAGCGTTTCCTCTATCGCAGCAATAATCGTCGGCTTCCCCGGTTTAATCGAAACTCCGTGGACAACTACTCCCGGGTCGCCTAATTCTTCAATCACCTCTATCGTTAAATCCTTGGCTCCTACCGAACTACCACCCGACAAAATAACAATATCATTAGCAACTAGTTTATGGTTTAAAGCTTGCTTTAACTGCAGCTTCTGATCGGGAACAATTCCTCCGTAGTCAATCTGACAGCCGATTTGAGCAGCCGAGCTGGCGATGGAATAAGTGTTGATATTCCGAATTTGGCCCGGCTTCGGCTGCTGCTCCGGAGGAATAATTTCATCGCCAGTAGAAATAACAGCTACCCGCGGAGGGACGTAAACTTCTACTTCTACCTCTCCGATGCCGGCTAAAGCTCCTATATCCTGCGGCCGCAGACGGTGCCCCTGGGCCAACAATGTCTCCCCGCCGGCTATATCTTCGCCGGCAACTACTATATTCTCTCCTTCCCCGACAGCCTTAGTTACTTCAATTTCTCCTTCGCCCACTATTTCTGTATGTTCGACCATTACTACCGCATCTGCCCCCGGCGGCAGCATTCCTCCCGTAGCTACTTCTACTGCTTGGCCAGATTTAATCTCCTGCTCTGCTTTTTCTCCCATTGCTACCTGGTCGACTACTTCCAAATAAACCGGAAGAGTTTCACTGGCTCCAAAAGTATCAGCCGCTTTAACTGCATAGCCGTCCATAGTAGAGCGGGTAAACGGCGGCAGATCAACTTGACTGACTATATCCTGGGCCACAATTCGGCCGCTAGCTTCCGTAATGTCTATTATCTCCATCGGTAGATTCTGCTTTACTCTCTCTTCTGCCCGCTGGAGAGCTTCCTCAATTGTAATCAGATTAAATAACTCGCTCATCTCACCACCTCTTTCCTAATTT
>CAYFUT010000109.1:0-5105 GCA_964346395.1 uncultured Halobacteroidaceae bacterium | reverse complement strand
CTTTAACTTATTCATTATTTATCCCTCCTGCTGTTAATTTAATACCTCCCCTGCTCCAACCGGTCACTATCCTTAGCTACCAAATAATTCATTTCTCCATCAAAATGAAGACTCTTTATTATACAATCTTCTGCCTGTTGGGCGGTAAGCGTTAAAACTCCTTTTTTTTATTCTGAGGATTAGTCCAGGCAGTTACAAACTGAAGATTAGTTCCGTTATAAGTCTTACCATCGACAATGATTTTATCTTCCTTTAGTTGGCCTGGAAATTTATCTTTATATTTTGCTAACCATTGATTTCCTTCTACCGTTCCTAAGGTTATAATCATTTTATCCGCTAAGTCTCGATTCAACGCTTGTTGATCGGTAATCACCGGCATCTCAGCAGGAAAAACAGAAGTTTTCTCCTGCAGCCACTTTACATACTGCTTGATTTCACTTTCCACTTGATTACTCTTTTCTGCTGTCGGCACGATTGCTATCATAGAATTCCTATCTATCAATACACTTTCAATCGTACCGTCAAAAGAATAAGCCATCCCCTCAGCTTCTTTTTTAAATACCTCTAATAATTCCGGATAGAAATCAGCAAAATTCTGATATTTAGTTCGATTGCTTTCATACTTCTTTAATTTATTATACAGCGGTCTAATATACTTAAATCCCTTCTCTTCTTCCTGGGCTACTTTCCATTCGCCAACTTCAGCTCCCTGCCTGATTGCTTTTAATCTAGCCACCACTGCCCGCACAAGATGTTCTTGTACACAAGTTTCCCAGTTGCCATAAGCCCTTTCTGACATTTGATCAGCAATGGGACGAAAAAGTACCCGATATTGATTGATCAGTTTTCTATTTTTTCCCACTACCGGATTAACAAACGAATGTCCGAATTCATGCCAGACCAACCGCCGAAAAGACTCTTCAGTACCAAAAGTAACACTCTCTTCTTCTGGTCTGCTTGGCCCTTGAATTGAGTAAATATCATACTTGCTTTCCCACTGCTGAATTCTAGCTCCATATCCTCCTGAATGGAATAAAGGTGCTAAAATAATATTATAACTAGCCTGGTGCTTCCCATAGTAAAGCTCCAGCGTAGCTATATCACTATTCTTTATCTTTTGCTGTACATCACCAACATGAGATTGATATAACGATTTATGATTATTGAAAAAGGTAGTAAAATTGCTCTCTTGGGCAAAATTACGGAGTTCCTCAATAAACTTCTGGAGTTTCTCATCACCGCCCGCCCTATTCTTTAATTTGTCTCCAATTGGCTCCTCAATAATCAACTCCGGCGGTTCAGATAGGTGAATCATCACTCCCGGCGGAACATGATAATTAAAACCCTCTTGTTTCATCTGAGAAAACATTTTAACTGCCGGGTGATCTTGATACTCACTGAAATAATCCTTCATCTCCTCTTTATAAGTAGTATCATAATTCGTTAACTTATCATATCCACTCAGCAATTGAACTGCACTTAATAACTCAATCCGGGGATCTACTCTCACATTTAAATCAACGTCAGCCGCCTGTACAGGAGCTACCGCCAGACTAACAAATAATAAAACAAGACTAATATAATAAGAAAAATATTTTTTCATTATCTACCCCTCCAATTTTTTCTTAAGTTTATAATATATATTTCTTCTCCAAAAAACAAGTAACTCCAGTCATATTTCAATGTGACTGGAGTCATGAATTTAACTAATTTTAGCTTTTTACTAGTTATTCTGCTTCTAAATCAATAAAACTATTTACTTCCATTTCTCCTTTATAAGGAGCCACATATCGATAGTTCCCGCGCAAAAGAACCTTATGCCCAATTAACTCCTCCATTAAATCATCTTTTACCTCAATTACAAATTGATCCTTGGTAAGCAGAAATAATTTATCATTGGCTTGATATAATTTTCCTAATACCAGTCCCTGCTCAGCTTGATCAGTCTTTTTATCAAATTTAACATCATAATTCAACGGAATTAAAGTTGCATCCTCTAATTTTCCAGTTATAACCAATTCAAACTGTCGTAATTTGACTAACTCCGATACTAAATTTCCTTCTAAGCGATATTTGACTCCTTCTTCAGTTACAAAATAGAAAACTGTCTGCGGACTCTGTCCAAATGTTTTAAGATGGCCAACAGTAGTTTTAAACTTATAATTTTCTTTAGCTCCACCTTTACTAGCTACAGGACAAAGAAATAACAGAGCTACTATCCAGGCTGCTATTAATACTTTTTTTTCAATCATTCTTCGCCTCCTTAATAACGGTAAATAAAGACTCCTACCCGATCATCTACGACGTCTCCTTGAATATTGATTTCAACGTCCTCACCAGTCCCGTTAATTTGGTAATATTTAGTGGCTACTCCTCGAATGGCTATCTGATCAGTAGAAGTAAGTTCTGTATGCAGAGGAGCAGTAGGAAAATCTTGATCCGTATAAGAAGGATTATTAAATGGTATTTCTCCTTCATACGAATATTCCTTAGATAAATTTAGTGAATGCAATTTATTAGCCACCATAAAGTCCATAAATATTTCTTCAATTTTCTTTCCACTACAATCTTCAATAGTAGTAATTGGATCCTCATTTTGATTATAAATTTCGTGTAAGACATTTTCTCCAAACTTCTGCACTATATAATTAACAAATAGATTAACAATCCCATAATCTTCATTGTGGACCTCTTCCATCCGCCAGTAAGTTAATGAATTATCTGCTAATTTTTCATTCTCTCCCCCAGTAAAATAGCTATATACACTCGGTTCTATTTGCCAGTAACCATTTTTCTGTTCTGCATACGTGGACATGCCTTCATTTATCCAATGCGAACTAATTTGTTGTTCTTGTTTTTTCTCTATCCAACCGTTTTCCCAACTTTGATAATACCATAATTCATGCTGAAATTCATGAGCAATTGTAGAGTAAATTTTTTTGGTTGATACTTCCAAATTTTCATCAGGATCAAGCAATTGCGTATTAATATAGATAATATCCCCTTCATTACTTTTCAAATTTAAATTTTGATCATCTAATTGACTTTGGCTAAAGAAATCTTTAGGGTGAAAATACCCGGCCATCGTTACTTCTGATTGATTTTTATCTACTAAAAGAATAGTTAATTTATTATTTCCATCAATATCAAAGTTTGATGAAAAAAAGTCGGTATTAGTTGGATAAATATTCTTTTCAAATTCCTGTACTAAGTTATTAATAGTATTCGAATCTATATAATCTACACTATTATCAACAAAAATATAACAATGCTCTCCTTTTCCCTTCATTGTAAAATTCTTTTCCAGCCATTCCTGGGTTTCCCCATCTTGAATATAAAAGTTTTCTGTCTCTCCTTTTTCATATGTTTCTCCATCAAAAGAAGGTAGCGCGGAAGACTGCTGCATACTACTTAATATCTTTTGTTTTTGCTGCTTTAATTCAGGAGTAATAGAAAATACAGGTGGCTTTAACCGTAAAGACTGCTTATTCTTACCCCTATAGGGAGGATTTTCACCGCTAGTTTCAGGAATGACAGTACTTTGCTGACTAACATTATTAACCCGATTCAAACTAACTTTCATATCTTCTTTTGTCCCATCAGTAGTACTAAAGTCTAACGGCGAAACTCCCATAATTATATTCTCATCCTGCTTTAAGTTTTCAATATTAATCTTTTTATTATCTGAACTGCTAAATATTATTTCATGTACTTGTGCATTAAAAGTAAAGCTAGAAAATTCAACTTCAACATTCGTAGTCGTTCCACCTTTTACTACCGCTTCTGTAGATGGCTTACTATCTGCTCCCGATTTTTTAGCTACTACTTGATAATCGCCCGGCTTTAAATCTGTAAAAGAAACTACTTTTCCTACCTGAGATTCAACTAAAGTATTACCCTGTAATAATCTAACATTAGCTAACATTTGATCCCCAGTTTTATCTTTTACTTTTACCACTACTTTACCCTTCTTATCCTGAGCATCATTAAACACAGAACATCCAGCCAATACTACCAGTCCAACAATCAGTCCTAAAATTATCAAATAATCTCGTCGCTGAATATTATTAATCATTATCCCCCTCCTGATTAACATATTCTAGCATTAATATAACATATTTTGTTACCATAAGCAAATAATAATATTTATCACCTATGAATAATTTATTTTACATCAATTTCTAATTCTTGCTTGTTGTCTTTATTGCCAATTTTTCCTGCAAATACAAAGCTACTTTCGTCCTATCACTAACCCCAATTTTATTGTAAATCTCACTCACATAATTCTTAACGGTTCCGTACGAAATATAAAGTGCCGAAGCAATCTGTTTATTAGTAAATCCCTTGGCCAACATCCGGGCTACTTCTCGCTCCCGCTCTGATAAATTTAAACTAACTTCTTTATTACCCTCAAGGGTTGACTTAGATTCCGCTTCCTCCCCAGCATCTTCATCATTCTCGGTTTGCTCTTCTGCCACATTGGCCGCCAGCTTGCTAGCTACTTCCGACGGCATGATTAAATCACCTGCAACCGCATCCTTAATTGCCTGCACCAATTTATCCCCATCTATATCTTTAAGCAGGTATCCCTCTGCCCCGCTGTTGAGAATCTCCACTATATATTCCTGGTCATCAAAAGTAGTCAAGGCCAGAACTGCTGTCTCCGGCCGCTCTTTTTTTATCTGTCTGGTACTTTCAATCCCATCCATTTCCGGCATTCTAATATCCATTAGTATTAGATCAGGCTCCTGCTTGTTTACTAACTGATAAGCTTCTTCCCCATTAACTGCCTTTCCTACTACTTCAATATCCGGTTCTAATTCCAAAATCGTAGCTAATCCATCCCGCATCAAAGACTGGTCATCAGCGATGACTACTTTTATCTGCTCCATATTGACTCTCCTCTTCCAGTGGTAGTTTTATAATTAACCAAAACCCTTCGCCTACTTGAGAATCAACTTCCAATTGACCGCCCTGAGCCTCTACTCGCTCTTCCATCGCCTGCAGGCCGAAGCCGGGTACTATACTGCTGCAGCCGGTTCCATTATCCTCCAGGGAAAATTTTATCTGCTTATTATCAACTTTTAACTTAAATACAAAAGCAG
>CAYFUT010000108.1:0-5190 GCA_964346395.1 uncultured Halobacteroidaceae bacterium | reverse complement strand
GTTAATTTTACATTAATTTAATCAAAAAAACTGTAATCTGCATTACAAAATATTATACTAGCTCTGCTTTAATAGTTCGTCATTAGAATTAAACTTCCTGGTTTAGAAAGCTAATTTCAGTCAGCAAATTATCCTAAATTATTTAAAATATGTATTTCCATAATAATTTTTCATATGTTTCCCCGCAATCTCAGTAAATTTATCCTTCCGTTCTTGACTCCATTCCCTCCAGTGGGGAATTGCATAATTGTTCGTGGAATTAACCTTACGGTTCATCATCTGCTCCACCATCTGCTCTGTTTCTTTTTCCGGTAAGCAAATATAATCCGCAATTCGATAGACTCCGCGGTGGTCATCAGCTTTAAATATATCTTCAAACTCAACTGTTATTGCCCTGTCTGCTTCTTGCACCCAGTTCCAGATAAAACCGTCTTTTTTCTGCCACCGCCAGCAGATCTTTGCAAACCGGCTCATCTCCAGCCACTGTTTGTAATAGTGATCTTGAGGGAAATAGCTGGCCTTTAGCCGCGGATCATCATCTTCAGCTGTATACCAGACGCGGCTCATGCCGGAACGTACGTAATCTCTACCGTCCCGAACAATATGAATCACCTTAGCATCAGTAAACACATCAGTTAATGGTGCCAGTAAAGAAAAATATCTGTTATTTGATTCCGCGTAAACATCTAAGTTCTTTCGCTTCACATCTCGACAGTGAGCCCGGCGGTTCCGCCTTATCTTCTGGGCTGCTTCTTCTCGACTTACTAACCCCCGAGCATAATCAATAGCTAACTGTAAAAAAGTCGGCCGCGGCTCATGAAGGGCATAAACTCCTAACGGCCGAAGGAATTTAGAAAAGAATCTCGTTCCTGTGCGGCCGGTAGAGACAATAAAATACTTATCTATCGGCCCCCAGTCCTGCGGCCCCAAAAAACCCAATTTCATCCAGGTTCTATCCAGTTCGTAGGGGGCTTTCCGCTTGAATTCAGCCCACTTTTCCGCTAGTCTATCCCTCATTCTCTTTGCTCCTCCTCTTCCAAATAATCCAGTTCTGCTAATAAGTCCACTACTTCCGGGTGCTCCATAACTTCCTTTACCCGGGCTTCATTTTCAGCTCGCTTCCACTTACCTACTGACTGAGTATGTAACCTCTTGACTCCTGCCGACCAGGCTTTACTGTCCTGCACGTTCGTATTTTGCGACCATTCCTGTAATTCTACCGTATACTCTTCACCAATAAATTCACACATTTCAGTTACCGTCTGTTGATAAGCTAAAACCAAATCTTCATACTTTACAGTCAGCACCTGGGGATGTTCCCTAAACTCAAATCCTGTTTTTACATCCCGCACCCATCTTTCTGGAGATACCCAATATTTATCAGGTTCTGTAGGATGCTGCGAGAGCATTACATCCCGACCGTCGCGAATAATATGTATTAATTTCACCTGTCCAGCAAAATAGTCGAGAATTTTATCAAAGTACAATACATTGCGGGGCGTCTTTTCACACCACCGGGTAACTGAATCATTAATCCTACTGAACAGCAGCTGGCGGTAAAACCTATCTAATCTTTCTGGCTGATATTCAAGCGGTTCCGCGCCTGTGTTAACTTCTTTCCAGTTCGCAAAAGTAGTTGCCTCTTTTTCCAGCGCAAATATATGCGGGTGAGCCCCCAAAATAGAGAGCAACAAAGTAGTCCCTGAACGCCCACAGCCCCCAATTAAAATCGGTGGCTGACTAAAAACTTTTTCTTCTTTTTTGGCTCCTAGATAATTTATCACTGGATTGACCAGCCTTTTAAATGGATTAAGGGCCAACTTCCCCACCTCCTCAGTTGCAGATCATGTAAACATTCTTTTTATCTTATCCAATAGACTATCTCTCTCTAACTCCACCAGATTACCTGCATTTTTCGTTTCGTTAAGATCTACCTCTTCATGCAGCTGAGATTCCGGATCCGCCAGTATTTTCCGATATAATTGCAGATACCCATCAGCCATGTTCTCCTTAGTCAAGTTTTCTTTCACATACTGCCGACACTCCCGGCGGTCAATCTGACCAATATTTCGGATAGCCTCTCTATAATCAGCTTCCGTCCGACAGACAAAACCAACATTGTCGGGAACTAACTCCGGCATGGCGCCCCGATCGGAGACAATCACCGGCGTTCCGCAGGCTAAAGCTTCGATTACTACTAACCCCATCGGCTCCGCCCAGGCGGTAGGAAAGATTAGACCGCGGGCTTTCTGGAGGAAATCTATTTTTTCTTCTCCGCCGACAAAGCCTAAATATTCAATGTTTCCCCGCAGGGAGGGGCGCCATCCCCCGCCGATTTTAAGCTTAATATCCATTTCTTTAGCTAGTTCTACTGCGTACTTGACATTTTTATGGCGGACAGATATCTTCCCCAGAAAGGCGAAATAATCCTCAGCCGTAGGAGAAAATTCATAGTCCGCTAAATCCAATCCATTATAGACATAATACCGCCCGCCGTGGTGCTCAGCATGACTGCGGCTGATAAACGAAGTATTCGGCGGTAGATATTCTTCCGGTTTTGCATTTCCATGCAGTGAGTGCAAATACGGAAAATCCGGTTCAAAATCTATCTTGACGTGAAAATTAACTATATCAAAATCTGGCGGCAGATAATCTAGATACTCTCGATCTTCAATTCCTTCGGGAATGGGAATCACTTCCACCTGCTCATTTATGTAACTTCCCTCTTTGGCCAATACCGTTACTTCATGCCCGTCATCTGCCAAAGCAGTAGCTAACCAATAAACATCGCGCTGCGTACCGCCGTATTTTTCCGGGGGTACCGGAATCGACGGGGGCGCTACCAATACAATTTTCATCCTTTGCCTCCTTCACTTACTACTAATTTAAATATCTTTATTATTTGATCACTTTTCCCCTAACAATTTATAATTCCGATGGCTGCTCAAATAAACTTTGCCACCGAATTTCCGCTCTAATTTCCGCTCAATAGCAGTTAACATTTTATTCTTCAGTTGTTCGTGCTTATGCAGTTCGCGGCGGGGGTCAGGATCTCCTTCATACTGCAGCTTATCTTCCCAATCCATCTCGGCAATCCAGTCTTGCATCACTTCCGGATGCGTGCCCTTATAAACAGCCAGTTGATCTAACGGCCCGTAGTCAAATTCATCCGGGGCGGTTTTATAGTACTCTTCTGCTTCCTCTTTACCCCAGTGAACTGAATCAAGGGCCTTCTTTTTACTCTGCATTAAATGCGGCGGTCTGACCCACCCGTAATGGAAGATTTCTGCATTGGCGTGGGCTGCCCGCACCGGACACCCGTTCTTGCGAAAGCCCTGGGCACTATTATGCGATTCAATACCTAAATTATTCTTAATCACTCGCACTTCCCGCTTATACCAGCCGTGGCTAATCTGATAGTGGTCATAATCGCCCCAGAAATGGCGATAATCAAAGACTAGTCCTTCCACCTCCTCATCATCCTGAAACTCTCGGCACCTATCTTCAATCACCTGTAGATACTTTTCGTGCACTACTTCGTCAGCTTGCAGATAAAAACACCAGTCGCCGCTGCATTCGTCCAGCGCGATATTGGTCTGAATAGCATTTACCTCGCCGCCTGCAAAGTGTTCTTCCTTCCAGACGGTATCAATTATTTTAACTTTATCACTATCAATACTTTCAATCCGCTCCCGCGTTCGGTCATCTTCATCTCCCTCTCCGACAGCTACTATAAACTCATCACAAATCGGTAAAATTGATTCAATTGCTTCTTTAATCGGATAGTATAACTTAGTTGCATTCCGCACCATGGAAAATCCACTAATTTTCAACTACATCACTCCCTGTCAACTGCTTAATTACAATTATATTAAGGGCTAATAAAAACCAGAAAAAACGCAGGGTTTCGGCATCATGAAAATTGAATTCAGTCACCCCTTGAATATGAAAGACAATCATCGCCGCTAAACTACCCACTACAAACAAACTCCACTTGTTATCCTCAATTTGTTGATAACCTTCATATAAAATCTTTAATATCACTAGTACCAAACTACAAAAAGCTATAAAGCCAATACTCCCCGTAGTAGCTAAAAAGTGAAGAAAATTATTATGAGCATGAGCAGCATTCGTTGTATTCGGCTGGCGGTACTGCTCCTTATAAGTCGGAGTAAAATAACCGTAGCCAATTCCATTAATCGGATGGTCTTTAAACATCAGCCAGGAACCCTTCCATAAAGCCAACCGCCCTAAGTTAGACCTGTTGTTTTTAACATCAAAACTACTTTTAAATTCTGTAATATACTGCGGGGGCAGTAAAAACGGTAAAACTAACAAACCCACCAACAAAATAATTATAAACCGTTTATCTTTCAGCCAAACTAAACTAAAAATTCCTCCCATAAACCCCAGCCAGGCTCCCCGGGAATTAGTAAACAATAAGTTAGCTCCCATCAACCCGGTTAAAACAGCCATTCCTGTCCGCTGCTGCCAATTAATCTTGCCCCAGAAAAGATAAGCCAACCCAAACATTAAAAACATAGCTAGTAAACAACCGTAGCTTAGAGGAAAAGAAAAACCTTCTACTCGCCTAGCTCCTAACTCAAATTTCTGATAAAACCCATACCCGACAGAAACTACCATCGAAAACAAGGCAGTATAACTCAATTTTTTAACCATATTTAAACTATCAATAGTATTAACTACTCCATAATAAAGCAAAATAGAAATAATATAAGTTTCAATTTCTTCCCAAAATTGCTTTCCAAACCCCTGCTCAAGGTCAAGCTGAGATAGAAAAATAGCCCCCATAAAAAACAAAATAAATTTATCTAATTTAGTAGTAGTAAATTGATAATTCTTCGTGATTAAAATCCGAATCAGCCAAAACAAACCTACAATTCCCAGCCCAACACTGGAGCCGCCCTTAGAAGTTAAAGTAGATAAAGCAAAAATAAAACTCCCTACTATTATTCCTATATCTAAAAAATTAAATACCGTAGACTCCGCTTCTCGTTCAATAAACACTTGGCTCCCACTCCTTAATTATTATTTTAATAATTATATCAACTCTAAAAATAAAGTTATAACTTTATTTTTTAATTATCAATTACACATTGTTAAGTATTAATTAGATGTTCTATCCGCTCAATCATCCGTTCAAACGTAAAGTACTCTTCAACCCGCACT
>CAYFUT010000107.1:0-5485 GCA_964346395.1 uncultured Halobacteroidaceae bacterium | reverse complement strand
TTTATCTGTATATTTGATGTTAAACCTCCAAACAATAATGATAAAATATATTTGGAGGTGCTATAATGGAAAACCAACAAGAAAATTTAAGTCAGATCGGCTGTAATGTTAAGAACTGTCATTATTGGTCAGAAGGAAATATTTGTACCGCTGATAAAATTCAAGTCAGCAATACCGAATTTAGCGCGGATATGGAAGCTGGTAGTTTTCAGCAGCCGGCGCCAGCTTCTGATTCTTATGAAACTCAGTGTGCAACTTTCAAACTTAAGGAATAACTTTTATTTACTGGTCATCATTTTGCTCAGCAGAACCATTGATAGTTAGTGCGCTATATATTTCTTTTAATTCCTCTTCCTCAAAATCAGTAATTTGTTTTTTCTCCCGCTTTAATTTCAAATTTTTAGCAACCTTAATCAAGTTGCGCAGCTTTTCATTTTGCATGCCTATCCTTCCTTCCCTACTCAGTTTTATAATATTATATTTGCTTGCAGATTAATTTGTGAGTAAGCAAACAGCCACCCCGTAAATAAGGGGTGGCTGACTGTTTAGTTACCAAATAATTTTTTTACATCAGTAGTCAGATCATTTATCTTTTCTTCCGTCATGGTCTGTCTTACTTGATTAAGACTATCTTTTACTTTCTGTTTAATTTCTTGTAACTCATCACTCTCAAGAGTATATTTAGCTGCTAACTTGACTCCCGCACTAAATTCTTCGGCTGCTTCTTTAAATAAGTCAGTAGCTTTATCTGTTTTCTCTTTTTCCAATAAATTTCTAGTTTCCAGCAGCCGTTCATAAGCATACAAAAATTTAAGTTTAACTTTCTTTTCGTTGCCGGCAAAAAAGTAATTGATTTTTTCCCCAGTCCGATCCAAAAAATAAAACGGTGAATCAGCACTAATTTTATCATTATCCTCTAGTTGAGTTTCAGCAGCTACGGGCCAACTACCCAGCACTAGCAAAATTAACACCAAAGTTAATATCCTTTTCATTTTTATTCCTCCTTTTCACTGTTAAATTAGCAGTTAATTAAAGTTTTCCTGCTCAATTATTAATTTAAAAGTTTCCCGCGGTATATACATTATATAGAGCCTTTTGTTCGTGCAACTTCTTTAGCAACTAAGATTATTCTAAAGTATCTTATATTTAATTTTAACTTTTCAGTATCAGGAGGTGAATAAAATAAAACGTCAGTCACTAATTAAAGGAGCTTTTATTTTAATGTTCGCCGGTCTATTCAATAGAATCTTGGGCTTTGGATTAAGAATTGTCCTGGTTCGGGTAATGGGTGATGAAGGTTTAGGTCTATTTCAGCGGGTCTTTCCTATCTTCATCACCACCGCTATTTTAGTAACTATCGGGCTGCCGGTAGCAATCTCCAAATTTGTCTCCCAAGAAACAAGTCGAGACAACTATGCTCAAGCCTTGAAAGCATTAAAAATTTCGTTAGGTATTGTAACTATTACCGGTTTAGCAGCCACAGTTTTATTCACTAAACAAGCCAACTTAATTGCCAATAAAATACTAGATGATGCCCGGACTTATCATCTAGTATTAGCTATTGCCCCTGCTTTGTTTTTCACCAGCTTAGCTTCAGTATTCCGCGGTTTTTTTCAAGGTTTACGAATTATGACGCCCACTGCCTGTTCACAGATAATAGAACAAATTGCCAGATTATTAATTACTCTCTTTTTAGTTTTTAAACTATTGAACAATTCAATTAAGTTTAAAGCAATGGGAGCTACTATTGGAATCAGTTTTGGAGAAGCAATGGGGTTATTAACTTTAATTATTATCTTTTTTTATTATCTACCGCAATTAAAAAGACATTCTACATCTTCAAAACTACCGTCAAGCAAATCTTTAATTAAACAATTACTTGCTTTTGGTATCCCCATTACTCTCGGCCGTTTAATTTCCTCGTTAATGTATACTATCGAAGCAGTAACCATCCCCAACAATTTAGAACAGTTAGGCTACAGTATGTCAGCTGCTACTTCTTTTTACGGCCAATTATCAGGCATGGTTCAACAGTTAATTTATCTGCCTACTATCTTAACGGTAGCTCTAAATTCTAATTTAGTACCGGCTATTTCCGAAAGCATTACCCAGAATAACAAAGCTCAAGCCCGCCAACGAGCCAACGAAGCAATCCGACTAACTTCTTACTTTGGGCTGCTGGCAGTACTTGTTTTATTCTTACTACCAAAAAAGATCTGCAGTCTATTATTTTCTCATCCGCAAGCCGGAGATACTTTACGAGTAATTGCAGTATTAGGTATTTTTCTTTACTTATCGCAAATTTTTGCCGGTATTTTACAGGGACTCGGGAAACCAAAATTAGTAGTTAGAAATTCAATTATCGGTTTGACCGCCGAATTGCTGTTAATTCAAGGAATTGTTTATCTGCCTAAGCAGTGGGGTACCTTAATCATCAGTTTGGCGCTCGGCATTCGCTATTTATTAATTGCTGGCTTTCACTTTCTCTCTATTAATCGCAAATTAACTCTTCAGCTGCCTTTATTTCATCTGTTTGGAAAACCTTTATTAGCCGGCGGACTAGTCTGGTTTCTACTGCCCCACAGTTATAATCTATTCTACTACCTGTCCACTAGTAATCTAATCAGCCTCTTTAGTTCCATCGGCTTCAGCAGCTGTGTTTATTTAGGGGTGTTAATCATTACCGGCGGAATTACCAAGGAAGATTTCCAGCGGCTTACTCCTTAATTTTTTCCATCGTCCAGCCGGTATACCCATAAATTTTAAGGTTAAAGTCCAGCAATCTGGTTTATTCTTTGCTCACTAATCCCCTGTTGTTTAAGCCGCTGCTTAAATTCGGTCAATTTTTGCTGGTAAGAACAAATTAATTTACAATCTCCTCTGATTTCATACTTACCTAAATCTGCTGGAATTAATACCGTTTCCCCCGCCGCAATGTCTACTTTTCCTGTCTCATAAACTAACTGAGCACTTCCTTCTAAGCCCATTAATATGTAATATCTACTGCCGTCGGCTAGCATTTGATATTTTTCAGTTAGATCCCAGGTCTCAGTAATAAAATGCGGACAAGCAACTAAAATTTCTCTAGTACAATTTTCTTCTTCAATTGACAGCCCCTCTACTTTACCTTCTGGTTGTTCGTCAAAATTAATTACATCTAAAGCTGATTCAACATGCAGTTCCCGCGGCTTCCCATCTTGTCCTACCCGATTCCAATCATAAACTCGGTAAGTAGTATCTGAATTCTGTTGGATTTCTGCCAGCAAGATTCCGCCCTTAATCGTATGAACAGTCCCGGAGGGAATATAAACAACATCCCCTGCTTTTACATTAATCTCTCTTAATTTTTCCTGCAGGCGTCCTTCCTCAATTGCAGTTGCCAATTCTTCCCGGTTAACTCCCGGCTGAACTCCATAAACTAACTGGGCATTTTTTTCAGCCGCTAGAATATACCACATTTCTGTTTTTCCTGATTCGCCATTTTCATGTTGAGCTGCATACTGATCATCAGGATGTACTTGAACTGATAATTTATCATTAGCATCTAACAATTTAATTAACAGCGGAAACTTGGTAAAATCTTCTTCACTAGCTTCCGTCCCCAATAATTTAACACCTTCCCGCTCAATAACTTCCATTAATTCTAACCCAGCATATTGTCCATTAGCTATTTGACTGCTGCCGTTTTTATGAGCTGCTAGTTCCCAACTTTCTCCTGTCGAATCACTCGGTAATTTACGATCAAAATGATCGGCCAAAGTAGAACCGCCCCAGATTTTTTCTTTATACACAGGTTTGAATTTTAAGGGATACATAACTATCATCCTTTCTAAATTTTAAATTAGCTCCTTATTTATCTTTAAATACAGACGGTTGTTAATCCTGCTTCAGATATTATTTTTTCACTAGCAAGATATATATAGTTATTAATTAACTGCTTGTACTTAGCAATTATTAAATAATTTTTAACTTTAAAATAAAGTAATTAAAATACTAATTACCACCAGCGGAAAACTAATTAAAATTAGATTTCGTCCCTTACTTTCAGAATCCAGATTATTAATTTGCTGTTTATTTTCTGCTGGTTCTTTGTTTTCTTTTTTCGCTTCCTCATTTTCGATTTCTTCTTTTTTCTGTTCCCAGGGACGTTGATTCCAAAATTTATTTTTAAAATATAATAAATTACCTACCGAGAAAAACACTAAAAATTCTAAAAATAAAATGTTGCTTAATTTCACTACTGTTAACTGCTGACTGTTTATTAAACCATAATAAATGGTTCCCGCTAATAAACTAATTACTGTGATTATTAGTCCAATTTTTATAAACTTTAATTTTTCCATTAATCTGCCTCCTTAAAAAGATACTTAATTTAGAATACTTATATACAGTTTATCAGTATTAACTACTTTAAGTCAAACTATAATAATTCCTGCTTATAATAGTTCAAATAATAAATTTCTTTTTTTTCTTCCGTTTTACCTTCAAGATAATAATATATAATAAAAAAGGAGGTGGAATTTTATGTCTAAAAAGAAAAAAATAGGCAAGATGGAAATAAGATATAGCTCAACTAAAGAACAAAGACAAAAAACTCAATGCAATTGCAAAACTACTACTACCACCACTACCAGTAGTACTAGTACTACTACTACCACTACAACTGCTCCAGATATCTGTCAACCATGTGAAGATGTAGAATTTTGCTGTACGTTAGTTATTCCCCAAGGTTTCTCCATTCCAGCTAATAATTTAGAGAATAAGAAGCAATTTATTGCTGATAATTTTGAACTTGCTGCTTACTTTGTTCCCGACTGTTTTAAATGTAAGGAAGAACCATGTAAAATTCCCACTAACTGTGGTTCAATAACTGTTACTCAACTATCAATTAAAGGAACAATAAAATTTATAGCTGATGTATCTAATATTACAGGAGATACCGCTGATGGTTCTGCTGCCATATGTTGTTCAGATATAGTATGTATTAAAGAATTTACTCCTGTATGCTTAGACTGTGGAGCTAATTGTCAAACTCTCGAAATTACTGGGGGGAAAGTTCAACCTAGCGATGTACGGTTAGTAGGTACTTCCTGTAGTGGCGATACAGTTTGGGAAATTAAAGGAACACTTATCTTTGATTGTTAGTAATTAATTAAAATATACTTCTTATCCATAGGGTTCCCTTTATTTATGGGGTTCCCTTTATTTATGTTTTTTATTTTTACACCTTCCATTTTTATTTCCTATTGAATAATATAAATTAAGCATTAAGTGGAACAAAGGAGGTGCTACTGATTAGTTCTAAAGAAAATGAAACTTTCGTAATTAAAGAAATATATGAATTAAATCAAAGTGATTTAGCTGAACAAAACTATCAATCATCTACTAGAGAAAAAGTAATAATCCAACAAGATACCACGACCAGTACTACTACTTCTACCACTACCAGTACGACAACGAGTACAACTACAAGTACTACCACCAG
>CAYFUT010000106.1:0-5499 GCA_964346395.1 uncultured Halobacteroidaceae bacterium | reverse complement strand
ATTCTTCCCCCGTCTTAATATCATAAACTTCAGGGGCTTTATTTTTTATCCAGTCTAAACTAACTTCTTGCCGCCGCTGATAACCAAGACTGTTCCAAACTAAATAATAATCTACCGCTACTTGTGGTTCATTAACTACTGCTTTTTGACCTAACTTATCCAAATTATCATTAATTATTTCAGTTGCTTGTTCTTTTACTTCAGTATAAATTTGATTTACATCTTCATAAACTTCAGTAATGGAAGTCCCCGGCAGAATATCATGAAACTGATTAACTGCTAACTGCTGCCAGAGCTGTTCAATTTCTGCTTGCGTATGTTCACCTAACAAAGTAGATAACATCTCTGCTGTTCTCAGCTTAACTTCCAACCTTCTATTCTGTTCTTTTATTTCAGCTTGACTAGTATACGTCCCCCGGTGATATTCTAAATATAATTCACCCTGCCAAATAGGATATTCGAGATTACGTTCCTGCTGTTCTTGATCAAGTCGACTAAAATATTCTTTCGGCTGACTAAAATTTAACTGCGGCAGATAAGGAATCTCATCAAATCGATTTATTTTTTCAATAAATTCTGGGGTTACTCCTCCACCGCCGTCACCATAACCGTAAATATAAATTAGCTGATCATCAGGTATCACCCGCTGTTGTTTGAAGTAATTTGAAGAGTCGCCAAATTTAAAGTCAAACTTATTTTCTACTTTCTGCCGCGCATAATTTTCTTTAACTTTTAGTATTTTATCAGCAGTAATCTCTCCGTTATAAGTATCAGGTAAAATAACCCGCGGTACATGAGTTAAAACACTGCTGCCGTCAATTCCTTCCCAGTAAAAAATAGAATAAGGAAATTGATTAGTATCATTCCAGGAAATTTTAGAAGTCATAAAGTAATCTATATCGGCTAACTTCATAATCTGCGGTAAACTCCCCGTATAGCCAAATACATCCGGTAGCCAGCAGACCTTAGACTCAAATCCAAACTCTTCTTGTAAAAACTTTTTCCCATATAAAAACTGACGAACCAGCGATTCACCGCTCGTTAAATTAGTATCTGATTCAACCCACATTCCACCTTCCGGCTGCCACTGTCCAGTATCTATCTTAGCTTTTATTTGCTGATATAAATCCGGATAATGCTCTTTTACAAACTTATACAATTGCGGTTGGGACTGAATAAATTTAAATTCAGGATATTGATCCATTAGTTCAACTGCTGTAGAAAAAGTTCGACTGCACTTTCTAACTGTCTCTTTAAACTGCCACAGCCAAGCAACATCAATATGGGCATGACCGAAACAGTCAATCTGATAGTCATCTATTTTCGGCAGCTGTTTTATTTTCGTTCGATAAATTTTATTTAAAACAGAAAAATTACTCCCAGCTTTAAATTCAGTTTTTAAATCATTAATTATCTCGTTTACATCAGCTTCTATTTCTGCTTCCCGTTTTTCAACTGCCTGCTGTAACTCAATTAGAGCTAATAAATTATAATAAAATTCTTCTGCCTCACTATCTATAACCTGTAATTCAGCTCTATCAAAGCGATGTTCATAATCCGGATCAGGAACATAAATTTTATTAATCCGGTCTAGAGCAGCTTCAATAGAAATAGAAATCAGTTCTCCAGCTAAGTCAGAATTTAAGACTACCCGATTATGATTTCTATCCTGACCGTGCTTTAACTGTCCGTTAATCGAGACAGCTGCTTCCCCCCCGGTATCAAAATAAAGCTGTAACTGTTCGCCGGCCAACTCAGACGGTACAGTAAACTCTGTCCGGAAAAAGGTAGTTATTGTTTCTGCTTCTGACCAAGCAGCACCGAGTTCAAACGGCTGCCACCCCTGTTCTTTAAATTCATAATCGCCGACCTCTCGATAATAAGCTTCTCTTTTCTGCCAGTCAGTAATCGGATAACTGGATTTAATTGTTTTCTGTTTTACTTTACTTAAAAAATTGTTCATGGCTTACCTCCCCCCGCAGTTTTTGCTCCATCTCTTCTTTAATATAGCTAGTAATACTGCGCGGCCTGGTAATTGCTCCGCCCATTACTACTGCCCAAGCTCCTGCCTGCAAGGCTTGAGCTGCCTGAGCACCTGTTTTATAATTTCCTTCCGCTAAAATTGGAATCTCTATCAGTCTAGCTACTTCTTCCACCAAGGGAATATCCGGCGCCGGTCGACTACTGCTAGCAGCTGTATACCCAGATAAAGTAGTAGCTATAAAGTCTGGCTTCAGTTCAGTTATCTGAACTGCTTCTTGGACAGTAGAAATATCAGCTACAATTCCTTTATTTGGAAACTCGGTTCGAATTTTAGCAAATAATTCGTTTAATTCTTCCGGTCGATTGCGATTAGTAGCGTCAACTGCTACGTAATCAGCTCCCGCAGCTAATACTTCCTTTATATCTTGATAACGCGGAGTAATATAAACTTCATAATTAGACAATTCTTGTTTCCAGAGACCAATAATCGGCAGTTCTACAGTTTCTCTAATCGCCTTAATATCCCCTGGCGAATTGGCTCTAATTGCTGCTGCCCCACCCAATTGAGCTGCCTGAGCCATACGAGCCATAATTTTCGAACCATATAGGGGCTCATCAGGCAGCGCTTGGCAGGAAACTATCAGTGATTTTTCCGGAATCTGATCCATAATATCAACTCCTTATATTAACTCCTTGTCTTTTAAGCTCCGTTTGTAACTTTGACGGGCCAACTTCAGCCGGACTAATTTTTTTGGCCACTGCTAAAGCAGCAGCTACTCCCGCGCCTTGACCCATACCGCAGCTAGTAGGCATGATTCTAGCAGCTGACTGAGCGCCGAAATCAGCCGATAAATTACGTCCGCCCATCAGCAAATTATCCAATTGGGCTGCTATTAAAGACCGAACTGGAATTTCATAATAATCTTCGGCTAAATTAGTCACTCCTTCTGTCTCTTCATCCAGTTCATCAGAATGAATATCAACACCATAAGCTCCCTTAACTACTGCATCCGGGAACTTAGCCCCGGTTTCTACATCTGTTCTAGTGAATATATAGTTGCCCTTAATACGCCCACTTTCTCTAATCCCGATTTGATTGGCCGACTGACTTAAATAACAGCCGTCAAACCCCGGCAAATACTGACGAGCAAAATCAGTTAACTGCTTAGTTTGTTGCCAACCAATAAGCTGTGCATTAGACACTTCACGAGCGGTAATTTCCTTTATTTCAATATGACCGGTATTAACCACTACTGCCCCTTTACGTGGCAGTTCTACAAAGAAAAAATAGTCGCAGGGCAACTCCCAACCGTCTGCTTTAGCTGCAGCTACCTGACTAAAAAAACCGGCTATTGAAGTAGCAGTTTCTGTCTGCTCGGGAGTCACCCAATCCATAAACTCTTCCGGATTATAACGGACATAATCTAAAGTAGCTGCTAAATCCACCCCCTCTAGAATAAACATCTGCGTTAAAGCCTGCTGACAGCCGGTTGTTTCCTCCCCGGTAAAGACCGTCAAATCAGCTAATTTTCCTAATACGGCATCTCCACTACAGTCTATAAACTGATCAGCTTGATATCTACTTCTCTCCCCCTGAGCAAAAGTAGTTACCTCAGTAATTTTATCGGCTACAGTTTTTAGATCAACCACCTGATGATAGAGTAATATATCTACACCAACCTGCTGTAATAATTTACTTAAGTTATATTTTAAACTTTCCGGATCAAAAGCCCGTCCTTGATAAGCATTATCCGCCTTTAATTTAGCTACTAACTGTGCAAAAAAGCCCTGCGCTAAATCAATTCCCGCTTGGTCAAACTTCATAAAGGGATTTACTAATCCATTGACACCGAGACCGCCTAAAACACCAGTAGCTTCTAGCAATAACACATCTGCTCCCGCCTGAGCAGCTCCGACTGCTGCCCCGCAGCCGGCCAGTCCCCCGCCGACTACAATAACATCATATTTAGTCTGCAACATGAGTGCCTCCTTTTTCAATCAAATTATCCTTTCACTGCTCCCGACATAGCTCCTTCAATAAAGTGGCGCTGCATAAATAAGAAAATAATAATGATAGGAATAATTGAAATTAACGATCCGGAAGCAATCAACCGCCAGTTAGCAGAAAATATACCAGATAAATAAGAAATCCCCAAAGGTAAAGTAAAGTACTGCGGATCATCAATTACAATTAGCGGCCACATAAATCGGCTCCAGGAATTCATGAATGTAAAAATAGCTACTGTAGCTAAGGCCGGTTTAACTAACGGCAGTAAAATCCGCCACCAGATATCAAAACTATTACAGCCGTCAATATAGGCTGAATCCTCCAATTCCCGCGGTATGGCTAAAAAAGCTTGGCGAAGCAAGAAAATGCCGAAGGCCTTGACCGCTACGGGAAAAATCAAACCAGGATAGCTGTTAATCAAACCAATTTTAGTACTGAAAATATATAAAGGAATCATCAAAATTTGAAACGGCACCATCATTGTTCCGATGATAGCATAAAAAATTATATTTTTTCCTTTAAACTTCATCCGAGCCAACGGATAAGCTGCCAGTGCAGAAACAATTAAATTCAGTCCCACCGTAAAAGCTGCTACTAAAGAACTATTAACAAAATAGCGGGCAATCGGTACGGCTGACCAGACTTCAATGAAATACTTGATAGTAGGGTGTTTCGGAATTAAACTAGGGGGGTAAGCAAATATATTTTCACTACTTGATTTCATAGCTGTAGACAACAGCCACAAGAAAGGGCCAATTGTAACGACTGCAATTATAGACATCACAACATATAATAATGTTTTGGTCATAATTTTTTTTGCTTTATGTGTCTGCGTAGAATTCACAGGCCTTCCTCCTCCTTAATTATTTTTACTGCCGACAAATTTAATGTTTATAATTGATAAAATAAAAACAATAATAAATAATACAAAACCCATTGCTGCTGCATAACCCATATTTAAATTTTTAAAAGCTTTTTCATAAATATAATAAACTAAAGTAGTAGTGCTCTTAAGTGGCCCTCCTCTAGTCATAACGTATATTTCAGCAAATACTTTTAGCGCTGCAATTGAGGACAGTACACTAACCAGCACTATCTGCGGCCGCAGCATAGGTATCGTAATATTAAGATGTTTCTGCCACCAGTTAGCTCCATCTATGCGAGCTACCTCATATAATTCCGGAGGAATGCTCTGCAGCCCAGAAAGATAAATTACCATATAATAACCTAACCCTTTCCATACTGTCACTGCTATCACCGAATAAAGTGCTAAATTAGGGTTAGTCAACCACTTTATCGGCTGATCGATAATTCCTATTGTCTGCAGCAAATAATTTAACAGTCCGTCGGTTTGGTACAGCCACTTCCACATAATCCCTACTACTACCATAGAAGTAACTACCGGGATATAGTAAGCAGCCCGAAAAAATTTAACACCTTTCAGCGATTTATTAACCAACACTGCGATAAAAATAGGGATAATCACTAAAACGGGTACTGCTCCTATA
>CAYFUT010000105.1:0-5526 GCA_964346395.1 uncultured Halobacteroidaceae bacterium | reverse complement strand
TCATTTAATCTGGTTGTAATGAACAGGTGTTATATTTATAGGTGGAAAGTGAAAAAACAAGCACAGGGAGTAAATACATAATTCAATTATCTATTCCCTGAATAAGTAAAAATAAGAGGAGGAATTATTAATGTTTAACAAAAAAGTTGTAGCGTTATCGTTGGTTTTGGCGTTAAGTTTGGGAGTAGTATTTACGCTTAGCGGTCAAGCAGGAGCATTTTGGATTTTTGGTGGCGATGATGAAGAAGAAAATGCAATAACAGGAGAGGTTAAGGTTGATGGTTCTTCTACAGTCTATCCAATTACAGAGGCTATGGCAGAGGAGTTCATGAAAGAATATCCTGATGCAAGAGTATCCGTTTCTTTTTCTGGAACAGGTGGTGGATTTAAAAAGTTTGTAGTAGGAGAAACTGATATTAATGATGCTTCGCGACCAATTAAAGATGAAGAAGCAGCTAGAGCTGAAGAGAATGGTATTGAGTATATTCCTTTTAAAGTAGGAGCTGATGCTCTTTCAGTAGTAGTTCATCCTGAGAATGACTGGGCAGAAGATTTAACTACAGAGCAGCTAAATAAAATTTGGGGTCCAGGTAGTAATGTTGATCAGTGGAGTGATGTTAATCCTGACTGGCCTGATAAAGAAATTAAGCTATATGGCCCAGGGTCTGATTCTGGTACATTTGATTACTTTACTGAAGCAATTAATGGAGAATCAGGAGCAATTCGACCTGACTTTACGCCAAGTGAAAATGATAATGTATTAGTTCAAGGTGTTGCCGGAAGTAAGTATGCTATGGGTTACTTTGGTTATGCTTATTATGAAGAAAATAAAGATAAGTTAGATACTGTTGCAGTCAATGGTGTTCAACCGTCATTCAAAAGTCTAGAAGATGGTTCTTATACTCCATTATCTCGACCATTATTCATCTACGTAAGAAAAGCATCTCTACAAGACCCTACAGTTAAAGAGTTCTTAAAGTTCTATATGGAGAATGGGAAGAAGCTTATTCCGTCAACAGGATATGCTCCACTTTCTGAAAAAATGTATCAAAAGAATATTGATAAGATAGAAGCAGCAACTAAGTAATCAAATCAATTTAAGATTAAAGAAGCGCCTTCCAAATTGTTGGTAGGCGCTTCTTTAATTACATAACTAAATTTAGTTGACACATAAAAATAAAATAGATATAATGAAAAAGGTAGTCAAAATATGAAGATGAAAAACTACATAAAGGAGGAATTTGATGGATAATTTAAAGGAACGACTGATAAAGTTAATTCTACAGTCATTTGCTCTTGTTTCCATCTTAACGACTGCAGGAATCATTTTGACTTTATTTGGAGAAGCATTTACTTTTTTTCAGGAAATCTCGGTAGTTGAATTTTTTACAGCTACCCAGTGGACTCCAATAATTAAGCCTCGGAGTTTTGGGGTGTTACCGTTAGTTACAGGGACATTAATGGTTGCTATTGGCTCTAGTATTGTCTCTATCCCAATTGGTTTGGGAAGTGCTATTTATTTAAGTGAATATGCATCTGCAAAAAATAGCAAAATCGTCAAACCAATGTTAGAGATTTTAGCTGGAATTCCTTCAGTTGTCTATGGTTTTTTTGCTTTAACATTTATTACGCCAATAATTCAAAAAATATTTCCTCAAACTGGAGTTTTTAATGCGGCAAGTGCTAGTATTGCAGTGGGGATTATGATTATTCCCATGGTTGCTTCTTTAAGTGAAGATGCAATGCGCTCGGTTCCTGATGATATTCGTTATGGTGCTTATGCTTTAGGAGCAACAAAAATTGAAGTAGTAGGTAAAATTATATTACCAGCAGCACTGTCAGGTATTATATCTTCTTTTATATTAGCTATTTCCCGTGCTATTGGTGAGACAATGATTGTAGCAATTGCAGCCGGAGCTAGTCCAACTCTTAATTTTAATCCTTTAAAAAGTATTCAAACAATGACTGGCTTTATGGTAAATATTAGTATGGGAGATGCTCCGCATGGAACAATTGCTTATAGGACTCTATTTGCAGTTGGAGCTTTATTGTTTGTAATTACATTAGTGATGAATATTATAGCTAAGATAATTGTTCAGACCCAGCGGGAGGGATATTAATGCAGGAACAATTAAGTAAAGATGAGTTTCAAATTAAAGAATTAATTCGTAATAATGAAGGGCGTAAGCGAAAAAAACAGATAATTAATAAGTTATTTAAAGGAATATTATTTTTATGCACTTCCTTTGGAATTATTATGTTAGCAATTTTAATACTGCGCGTTTTATTAGATGGTCTAGGTTGGTTAGACTGGAATTATATTACTAGCTTGCCCTCTAGATTCCCTAAACAATCAGGAGTTAAATCGGCCCTGGTGGGTAGTGTTTGGGTTATCTCTCTAGTAGGTTTAATTTCATTTCCTTTAGGAGTAGGATCAGCTATTTATTTAGAAGAGTATGCTGATGAAAAATCATGGTTTGTTAGAATTTTAGAACTAAATATTGCTAATTTGGCTGGCGTTCCTTCAGTTGTTTATGGGTTGTTAGGTTTGACAGTATTTGTTCGTTTTTTAGGATTGGAGACAAGTATTTTAGCAGGAGCATTAACTTTGAGTTTGCTTATTTTACCGATTATTATTGTGTCAGCTCAAGAAGCACTTAAAGCAGTACCAGATAGTTTAAGAGAAGGAGCTTATGCACTTGGATTCACAAAGTGGGAGACTATTAAAGGAGTAGTATTTCCTTATGCAGCTCCAGGTATTTTTACGGGGGTAATTTTGGCTTTATCTAGAGCAATGGGAGAGGCTGCACCGTTAATTCTTGCTGGAGCAGCCGGATATATACCATTTTTGCCAAGAGGTCCTTTAGATGATTATACAGTCTTACCAATTCAGATTTATAACTGGGTGACAAGACCACAATCAGAGTTTCAACATGTTGCAGCGGCTGGAATTCTTGTATTATTAGTTATCTTGTTATCAGCTAATGCAGTAGCTATTTTATTAAGAAATAAGTACCAAAGAACCTTAGATGGATAGAAAAAATAGAGGGGGGAGAAAATTATTAAATTAATTAAGAATAAGTTTAATAAGTTCAATAAGCTTGGCATTATTGCTGATAAGTTTAATAATTTAAAATTTAAGACTAAATTAATAGTAGGGTTTTTAGCAGTGATTTTAGTCTTTTTCTTAGGGTTTGGGACTAACTTATTATTGTTAGGAGAAATTAATGATAACTCTGATCAGTTGCAAAAAGCTGGCGATAATATGTATTATGCTCTTAAGTTATCTGCTTTAACTAGAGCTAAGTATATGGATGCAGAGGATTTATCAAGAAGCAGACCGAGAGGATTAGAAAATTTTAGAGAACATGAACAAGAGTTTCAAGAAATACTTAGTAGTCTTAAGGGAAATGTAGACGACCATAAAAAGGCTAATATGTTAATAAGATCATTAGAAGCTGAAAATCAAAAACTTAATCAAGTTTTTGAAGAGCAGATAGTTCCTATGTATAAATTTAAACAGGGTCAAGATGTTGAGGGACTCAGTGAAGAAAGTGCAGATTTTAGTGCTCCTATGTTTTATGCGTCAGAGGCTGCTGATGATTTAGTTTATGCTGCTAATACTTTAAGCCAGGTCTTTACTGAAGAAGAAAAAAGTTCTATGGTTAATTTGACGAACAATATAAATTCTACTTATACATCTTCAATTGTCGCCCTTATAATCACTTTATTAGTTGCTTCACTAATTATTACTTTGTTAGAAAGAAATTTAGTTAATACCCTCCAAAAGCTAGTTGATTACAGTAATCAATTAGCGAGCGGAAATTTAAATGTAGATAAATTAAAGATCAATACTAATGATCAAATTGAAGAATTAGCTAGATCATTTAATACCATGGTTGATAATTTATCTAACCTAATTACTAGTATCTCTAATACAAGTAATGAAGTAACAGCTTTTAGTCAAGAGTTATCTTCATTGGCTTCAGAAGCTGATTCGACTATTCAATCTGCTTCTTCAACTGTTGAAAATATGTCTTCTGGGGTCGACCAAGTTGCAGCTAGCAGTCAAGAGGTAATGGAGTTTTCTCACCAGGTAGTAGAAACGACTGATAAAGGTGAAGATAAAATAATGGAATCTATTGATCAAATGCAGGAAATACATAAAACTGTTGAAGAAGTTGCAACTGTAATTAATAAATTTAGTCAACAGTCACAAGAGATAGGAAAAATTACAGAAATGATCAATCAGATTGCCGACCAAACTAATCTATTGGCTTTAAATGCTGCTATTGAAGCTGCTAGAGCAGGGGAACATGGTCGTGGTTTTGCTGTAGTGGCAGAAGAGATTAGGGAATTAGCTAGTGAGACTTCTCAAGCTACTGCTGAAATTGAAGATTTAATTGAGCAGATCCAACATCACTCGCAAGTAGCAACTGATGTTATTGAGACCGGAAAGGAAGTAACTAAAACCGGAGAAGAAATTATTGAAGATGCGGGAGAGGCTTTTGACCAGTTGAATAATGCTGTTGATGAAACAGTTAGTCATATTGAAGAAACAACAGCTACTACTGAGCAGTTAGCCGCAGGTGGTAATCAGGTATTAGAGGTGACTGATGAAATAGAGGGAATTTCTCAGCAGGTAACTAAGGAATCAGAGAAATTATCTAATATGGCAGAAGATCTGGATGAATTATTGCAAAATTTTGATATTTAATTATAAAAAATGATTTGTTGTCAAATAAGGAGGAAAACTATGGAGAATAAAAAAATTGAAATTAATAATTTGGATTTTTATTATGGGGATTTTCAAGCTTTAGAAGATGTTACGTTTGATATTCCTAAAAATAAGATTACAGCGTTAATTGGTCCTTCTGGTTGTGGGAAATCAACTTTTATTAGGACTTTAAATCGAATGAATGATTTAATAGACGGTACTAAAGTAACTGGCGAAGTTTTATTGGACGGACAAAATGTTTATGAAGATGATGTGGATGTAGTAAATTTAAGAAAACAAATAGGGATGGTTTTTCAAGAACCTAATCCTTTTCCTAAATCAATTTTTAATAATATAGCTTACGGGCCAAAGATTCATGGACTTAAAGATAGTAATAAATTAGAGAAACTTGTTGAAGATAGTTTAAAACAAGCTGCTTTATGGGATGAAGTTCATGATCGATTAGATAAATCTGCTCTTGATATTTCAGGAGGACAGCAGCAGAGATTATGCATAGCTAGAGCTTTAGCAGTCAAACCAGATGTGTTATTAATGGATGAACCAACTTCTGCTTTAGATCCAATAGCAACGGGAAAAATTGAAGATTTACTTGATAATCTGAAAGGCCAGTATACAATTGTAATTGTAACCCATAGTATGCAGCAGGCAGCTCGAATTTCTGATTACACTGCTTTTTTCTATATGGGTCGATTAATTGAACATGGGGAAACTGAAAAATTATTTGAAAATCCTAAAAATCAAAAGACCGAAGATTATATTACCGGTCGATTTGGATAAAGAGGAGGGGA
>CAYFUT010000104.1:0-5633 GCA_964346395.1 uncultured Halobacteroidaceae bacterium | reverse complement strand
AAATCTGTGGTTAAAATACATTTCGGAGTTTTATCGGTAGAAAAAGTATTTTCCCAACATAATAAAACTTTAGCACAGTCAATATTGCCCATTGTACCTTGATATTCGTAAACATAATAAAAATCATCTTCGGTAAAAACCAATTCCAAATCTTCTTCAGAAATAGAAGGATAAAAATTGGAGATTTTAATATTATTGTTTTCAGTTTCAATGGTGTAATTTATAGGTGCTGCACCAATATAGTCATAGCCTTTATTTAAAGAGAAATTTACGAATTTTTCTGTAGTATACCAGCTATCCGCCATAACATAAATACGCTGATTAGAATCATAAAAATTATCAAATTGCTCAATAAGATTTTGGCCTAATTCTAATCCTGTACTAAATGAATAATCATTTTCTTGACAGTAGTCTTTCTTTTGATAAAGCTCAAAATCTAGTGGCATAGAAACTTTCCCCATTGATAAATGAGAAGTCACTAAACAATGAGAGTACCAAAAGTTTTCATCAGCCGAAGCTGGAGCTTTATGAAAACCAAGACCTTCAATTTGATTATTGCTTTTTGATTGTGGGGTTAAAGTATCATCTATTATTAAGAAACCAGTTTCATTGTTTTTAGCTTTTTGACTAGTAAAGTTAATCATTTCTTTAACTCTTTTATTATTAGCTAAATCACTTAACCAAGAGTTTGAATTTAAAAATCTAGATAAACTACTTTGATCCCGAGAAGTTAAAATTGAACTTTCTAAACCAGATAAAGTCTTTTCACCCTCATAATTAATCAAGCCTGATGTCAGGTTATTAATTTGGTCTAATTGTGAACTTTTTAGTGGTAGTTTTAAATTATCTAAAAAGTTGGCAATATTTAAGTTATTTGATATACTGGCATTAGGCATAAGTTTATCTCCTTTCTATGAAATATTGGTGTAGGGATCAATATTTCATTATAGGAGATAGCTTATGCCTATTTCAATATAAGTTGATGGATAATATTAACAAATCACTGCATAGAAAGAGTTATTAGTTAATTAGTTTGTTAAACCTTCCCGCAAAATTTTCTTAAAGTCAGGAGCTTTTTTCTGCTTGGTTAAACTTTTTGGCCCCCAAATAACCACTACCGCCCCGGTAAATAAAACTATCCATAATGTTCTAAAATACTGATGTATTGTAGACAACTCAAGCATTTCACCACTAAAATTTATTGCAAAATGAATCATTACTCCTGACATAATACTGCGGTTGCTGTTATTATAAATCCAGACCTGCAAAATCTGCAGACATATAATACCGACAACAAAACAGAACCAAAAATAAGGAGTATTAAATCCTACCACCTCTTGTTGATAACTCCCTTCAATAAAAAACATAGGCAGATGCCAGAGCATCCAGAAAAAACCTAAAATAATTCCGGTTCCTAGCGCACTGTATTTTGCCTGTAGCCGATCTAGCTGATAACCAGTCCAGCCTAATTCTTCCACTAAAGGACCATACACAAAAATAAACACAGCAGCTAACAGTATCTGCAGTGGATCTGTTATTGAAAAACCTGGAAATTCACTACCTATAACTACAGCCGCTGTAACTACTCCTAAACCTGTCCCTAAAATAGGCAATAAAAAAGTTGCTAACCACCAACCAAAGCTAATTCGCTTCCAATCAACTAACCGTTCCCAATAATCCTGTAACCCTTTCTTCCCATACCCTAAATAAGTTAGCAAAATAGGAGGCACTACTTTCCCCAAAATACCGCTTAAAATGATCAAAGTTGTTACCAGTGAACTGCCAAATTTTACATCTAGTCCCACCGCCGGTAATAAAAAGAGCCAGGTAAGCAAAAAACTGATCCCAAAATAAAGCCAGGGACTTTCCCGATGTTTCTTTATTTTTTCCTTAACAAAAGAAATCATTACAAAACTCATTCCTTTCTAATGTTCAGATTTATTTTTTCTCCCATAATATATTAAAATGCTTACACCAACAATCCCCCCGCAGTTTAGTAATTTAGTAATCAAAAACTATGTCCTAATCTCAAATTGAAATTATATCCCTCATCCACAAGATCAAATCCTATATCTCCCCGAATCGGCCCCAAAGGAGTAGCTACTGCTGCTCCTGCTCCACCGTCTAAATTCCAGGCTGTTTCACCAAAACTACTATCATTAGAAATAATTTTTCCGGTATCAACAAAGCCAATTAACCAAGCCCAATCATCTACAATTAGTCTATGATATTCAATATTACTTACCACATATTTAGTACCTACCGTATAATTGTTTGCTTCTAAATCAAACTGGTTACCTCTTAAAGGAATACTGCTGTATCCTGCTCCTTTAAATCGATAATTAAGCGGAGTATCTGGAGAAGTAATCCCTCCTTTTAAGCTAACCACAAATTTATCTGCACCCAACTTAGTAATTTTATCCCAATTACAGGTTAATGCCTTAAAGCCAGGATTAGCAGCCAATAAACCACTCCCGTATTTAACTTCTAAATCAAACTGACCGTAACTATCATAAATTAGACCCGTAGTTAATAATAAATATTCCTGCTCTGTAGCAGACTTATTTTCCCGCTGGAGAGTATCTTTACGATAATTAACCATCTGCTTTACAGTCAAATTATGTTTAAGAATCTGCCTGAAACCAAACTTTACATTACAACCTGCCTCTTCATATCGTAAATTATTAAATTGGTCTTCGTTTATAAAACTTTTGTAAGTAACTGAATATTTTCTGCCTTGAGCTCCTAAATAATCAACCCCTATCCGCTTCCAGGAATCAGTTCCCCAACTAACCCCCCCATTAAAATTAATTCCATTACCCAACGGATTCAACATATATTGAGTTAACTGACTAGAAAATAAATCAATACCCTTAAAAACTAAAAATTCTACAGGATGAATCATAAACGGATTAGGATCTTGAGCTTTGATAACTACCTTAACTTTATTTTCTGCTACCTTGTGTTTGGAAACCTTTAAGGTCAAAGGATCAAAAGTATTCATCTTAGATAATCTTTTCTTAGTTAATTTTTTTCGTTCAGTTGTCCACCTATCACCTTTCTTATAAGGTAACTGTTTTTTTATAAGCTCAACATCACTTCTAGTCAATCCCTTAATTACTATTTCACTAATTATTAAGTTATTAAACTCAAAGTCTGCTGCAGCCAAACTAGATGAACAACATAATATTAACATTAAAATTAACATGAATTTGCCTAATAAATTAATGATTTTTTTGAATATTAACTGGTTAATTCTCATAATCATTCTCTCCCTCACTGTAAGCTATTTTATTACTGCTTGAGCTTTCTTTCGAATTTTAACTGGATCTCCCGTTACATTTTCAGGATTTTCTGTCATCTTTAGAACTTTATCTAATACTTTGTCCGCTTGTTCTTTTTTTCCTGCTTCTAAATAAGTTTTATACAGCCGCCACTGATACCTACAGTTTTTAGAATTTAAGTCAATTGATTTTTTTCTATACTGTAATGCTTTATCAACATCTCCAATACTTACCGGCCACCCTGGAGCTTTTAGATATAGCTGGGCCAACACATTATAAGCTGGAGCAAAATCCGGTTCAAGCTTAATAGCTTTTTTTAAATTATCCCGCATTGGTTTGATACCAGATAAACTAGCAAAAATCCCCTTTTCCTGACCAATTTGGCCCATTAGGGTTCCCCGCCAATAATAACCACGCCCCTTATCTGGGGCCAGTTCAATTGATTTCTGAGCGTATTCTCTCCCCTGCTGCAAAATTTCTAACCGATTTTCAATATCATAATAAGCTAAATTGCTGTAACTACTAGCTGCTTTCCAATAAACTTTCGGTTCCTCTGGATATCTTTTTATTAGTTGATCAGAAATAGCAACTATCTGCTTCATTAACTGTAATTTTTGACTCTGTTCTGTTTCTGAAATTTTATCATACAGCTTCTCAATTTTTGCAAACTCTGCCGTTAAATCTTCTTCAGCCCAGACCTTATTTCCAGCAATTCCACTAACTAATAAACACACAACTCCAAAAATCATTAGTTTTTTCATCTTTAAGTTCCCTCCAATACTTGTTACTCATTTCTTGTCAATTACATTATATACCCTAAAAGTTAATTAACTCTTTCTAAAATATTAAGATTTTCTTAAGAAGTTACTAAATAAATCTAAAAATAAAAAATTCCCGGGCCAACTCTCCAGGAAACCAAAAAAATTAGACCAACTTTACTGTAATGTTGGTCTAATTTTTTCACTTTTTACATTCTTCTAACATCCCCACTAACTGAGGATTAGTCCGCACTCTAATAGCTCGAACATAAGGCATAATTGATACTCTAGTTCCGAGAACAGCAAATGAATTTTCCGGAATAACTATTGTTCCACTCCAGGTTGGTTCCTGATCTTCAAAAATAGTCTTTTGTAGTTCCAAATAATAAGTTCCGCCGCAAAAACCGCTGCATCATAATCAGTTTTAGTTAACTGCTGAAATAAAATCACTCCTCGAGCTTCAGTAAAAACTGCTGGGTATTCTGAAGTTTGGGGAACAGTTAACACTACTGTTCATTTTTCAAATTTATCAACTTCGCTGGGAATACAAATCTCCTGAACAAAGGCTGGCTAAAGGTAAGGATAAAGTTGGGGAAATTAACTGTAATGTAGAAATATTAAAAGATAAAATTAATATTGCTGATGACGGCAGTGATATTGACCTAAAGCAAATTAAGAAAAAATCTATTACAGCGGGAAATTATACTGTTAAAGAAATTAATGCTCTATCTGAAGCTGAAATTTTAGATTTAATTTCCAGTGAAAACCTATCAACTAAAAATAATGTAACAGAACTTTCTGGGCGGGGCATTGGCTTAGCTGCTGTTAAGGCTGAAGTTGAAAAATTACAGGGAACAATCGAAATTAATACTATTATAGATATAGGGAACAGAATTTAAAATTACTATTCCCCACCTGTAGTCTGTAACTCTAAAATACAGCTTATCCCTGTTATTTTAAGAGCTGGTCGCACCATCATCCCTGGGCTTCGCGACGTCTGAGCTTGCTTTCGATACACCTGATCTTTTCCTTTAAAATAATATCCTACTGACATAATTCATTGCGATCAATATTTCCACGGCTCAGATGTGGTAAGTAGATATATACGCCTTCTAACCTTAGAAGCGGCTTTGTTTTCCCCATTTGCTCACCCTTTCGTTTGTGAGTGTCCCACTAGATAGTTGGTGTATACGACTACCCCGGGGGGAACCGAATATGCCCAATTTAGGCATTCGGTTCTCCAGTGGGCCTCTTTACATAAATGTTTCTTGCTATGCAAATAAGTTTTGTTCTCACCCTTAACCTGGTTCAGAGTCCAGGAGGTGTTTCCCTTATTTGCAGTCCCAAGATCTGCTGCTACCCCTTCCCTCCATTGGAATTACCCAACTTAATAGGTACTATGAAAGTATCCGACTTCCTAATAGCATCTGCTCTCATCACTTCTTCAGCTCATCAGGCATACTCTCTTTAATAAGAAAGACCTAAGTAAGATATCCTGTAAAGTAGCTAATTATTTTAGTAAACAGGCTTTATTATGTTTCAATCCTCTCCTGCCTTGGGTAACCTTTATTTGAAAGTCAGCCTTCTTTCA
>CAYFUT010000103.1:0-5716 GCA_964346395.1 uncultured Halobacteroidaceae bacterium | reverse complement strand
CAGCATGAGCAGAATTCACATCTGCTATTTCTATAGTTTACGGAGCACACAAGAAAGTAGCAGGTGAAAAAACTCACCTGCTACTTTGAATTAGGTATTTACTTTGCATTTTCTTTTGTAATTAGCTTCAACTTAGCTGGATAATACTCTTTCAGTTCTTTTCCTTCCGAAAGCATCTTAGCTTTTTCAATTGCCATTTTACCCATCAAGGAAGGCTGCTGAGCGATTGTTGCATCTAATTCATCATCTTTAATAGCCGTAATGGCATCATCAATTGCATCAAATCCGACTATCTTCATCTCATCCAATCTGCCCGCAGATTTTGCTGCTTCAATTGCTCCTAACGCCATCGAATCATTATGAGCAAATACAGCATCAATCTCCTGGTTAGCCTGCAGAACGTTTTCCATTACCGTCATTCCTTTAGACCGGTCAAATCCAGCCGGCTGGCGAGCAATTACTTCTATATCAGAATAATTGTCAATACCCTTATTAAATCCTTTTCCTCTATCTCGAGCGGCAGAAGTTCCCGGAATTCCTTCTAATTCAACTACTTTTCCTTTTTTATTCAACTGTTTAGCTATATAATCCGCTGCCATTTCTCCACCTTTAACATTATCCGAGGCAATATTGGCAGCTACTTTCCCGCCGCTAGCTGAACGGTCTACAGTAATTACCGGTACTCCCTGTTCATTAGCTGATTCAATAGCAGGTACAATTGCATCCCCATCAACAGGATTAATTACCAGTACATCAATCTGCTTAACCAATAAGTCCTCCACACTACTCAACTGTTTAGAAGCATCATTTTGGGCATCGGCTACCATCAGTTCTACGCCTAATTCGTCAGCTTTCTGTTGAGCTCCTTCTTTCATATCCACGAAGAAAGGATTGTTCTGAGTGGAAACCGCAAATCCTACTGTTAATTGCTCGTCCTCTTCATCATCGCCAAAAATCCACCAGGCTCCAGCAGTTACCGACAATGCCATGATCAACAAAACAGCTATTCCTAACACTAATCCTTTTTTCTTAAACATTTTATGACCCCCTTATTATTTATGAAGCTTGTTTGCTGCGCCGATCCAAATAGATAGCAAGTAAAATTACCGATCCTTTAGCTACCAACTGATAAAAGGAAGAAACATTAAGCAGATTCAAACCATTACTAATTACTCCCATAATCAAAGCCCCGATTAAAGTACCAGTGATGCCTCCGCGGCCTCCAGTTAAGCTAGTACCGCCCAATACTACTGCTGCAATTGCATCTAACTCGTATCCTGCTCCTGCTGTAGGTTGGGCAGAATTCAACCGGGAAGCCAACACTATTCCACTTACCGAAGCCATGAATCCACTAATGGCAAATACAGCAGTTTTAATTGCTTTGGTATTGATGCCGGATAATTCGGCAGCCTCTTCACTACCTCCTATGGCATATACATAACGGCCAAAAGGTGTCTTGGTCAGTACTATATACCCTACAAACAGTGCTATAGCCAAAATTATTACTGGAATCGGTATCTTGCCTAGTTTACCACCCCCTAAAAACTGAAAGCTTTCGCTAAAACCAGAAATTGGTTTGCCGTCGGTGTAGATTAGAGCCAATCCCCGGGCTATACTCTTCATCGCTAGGGTCACTATAAAGGCCGGCATTGCTAAGCGAGAAATTACTAAGCCATTAAACAGACCTAGTCCCGTCCCCGCCAGCAAACCGCCGATAATTGCTACTACCATATTTAGTCCGCTGGTTAACAATCCGGCTGTCACCGCACTGGCCACAGCCATAACTGAGCCGACGGAAAGATCAATTCCGCCAGATAAAATTACAAAAGTCATTCCAAAGGCCAGTAGAGCATTAATAGAAGTCTGAGTAACTATATTAAATAAATTAGTAGCAGTCAAAAAGTGTTCACTTAAAATCGATAATACAACTATAATTCCCAACAGGCCTAAGCCCGTCTTGAATTTGGTTACTGTCTTTATCTTTTCTAAAAATGATGTGGAGTTGTTTTCCTCCGCTTCAGTAGCTTGCTGATTCACTTTATTCCCCTCCTGTAGCTAAGTTCATTATTTTTTCCTGAGTAGCCTGCTCTGCTTGCAGTTCTCCGGCAATCTCCTGCTCATGCATTACCAGAATACGATGGCTTAAATTTAATACTTCCGGCAGCTCAGAAGAAATTAAAACAACCGCCACTCCCTGAGCTACAAAATCACTAATTAAATTATAAATCTCCTGTTTAGCTCCTACATCTATTCCCCGAGTTGGATCATCCAGAATAACCAGTTCCGGATCAGTACTTAATACTTTGGCAATTACTACTTTCTGCTGGTTTCCACCGCTTAGGTTTTTCACCACTCGTTTTTCATCCGGAGTTTTAATATCTAAATCTCTAATATATTTACAGGCCAAATTCCCTTCCTGGTGACTATCTATCAGACCAAATTGCCGCATCTCTTTTACTACCGACAGAGAAATATTATGCTCTACTGTCTCGGGTAAAACCAGTCCTTCCGTCTTTCTATCTTCGCTCAGATAATAAAATCCTAACTCAATAGCTTCTTTAGGCGAGTTAATCTGAATAGGCGCTCCCTTATAATAAATTTCTCCTTCATCAAGTTCATAAACCCCGTAAATACTTTTGGCTAATTCTGTTCTGCCGGCACCCATTAAGCCAGCAATTCCTAACACTTCCCCCTTATAAACTTCAAACGAAGCATTTTTTACTTTATCTTTAACTGATAAATTAGCGCCTTCTAAAATCTTTTCAGTTCGATTGTTCTTTATCGTAGGAAATCTTTCGTTAATATCGCGGCCGACCATCATCTTAACCAGCTCATCTCGACAGGAATTAGCTACTTCAACTTCTCCCGCTTTCTTCCCATCTCTCAAGACTGTCACCCGGTCACAGATCTTAAAAATTTCTTCTATCTTGTGCGAAATATAAACAATAGACAATCCCTGTTCCGTTAGCCGCTCAATTAAGCCAAATAGCAGTTCGGCTTCTTCCGGGGTTAGCGAGGAAGTCGGCTCGTCCATCACTAGTATCTCGGCTTCCTGAGAGACAGCTTTAGCAATCTCTACCATCTGCTGATTCCCGATATTTAAATCCCTTATTTTTGCTTCCGGATCAATCTCTACTCCCAGATCATCTAAAACCGCAGCCGTCTTTTCCTTTAAATCGGCAAAATCTACAAACAGACCCCTTACTGTTTCCCGACCCAGAAAAATATTTTCTGCTACTGTCAAATCGGGGATTAGTTTTAACTCTTGATGAATAATCGACAGTCCGGCTTCTTGCGCCTCACTTGGAGTTGCAAACTCAACCTGCTCCCCGTAAAGGTGGATCTCTCCGCTATCCTGCTGGTGGATCCCATTCAAAACTTTCATTAGAGTTGATTTGCCGGCTCCATTCTCGCCTAGCAAAGCGTGAACTTCACCGTGATACAGATCAAAATCAACATTATCTAGCGCTTTAACACCGGGAAAAGTTTTGGTGATCTGCTTCATTTCCAGAATCGGATCTTGCTCCATTAAAAATCAACTCCCGAAATTAGAATTATATTAGCAAAGGGAATTACCTCACCACTCCTTACTATTCCTTTTGTCTCCGCAGTTAACTGTTTAAACTCTTCGTGGCTGCAGTATTCCAGTTTCTCTACTCCAGCTTGTTCCAGAATTTCTTTAGTTTCTTCCCATAGTTCGGGACTTTCCTCCCTCATCTGATTAGCTACGATAGCTCCTTCAATTACTAATTCATCCAGGACAGTGGTTAAAACCTGTTTGAACTTAGGTACTCCGGGCTTTAAAGCCAGATCAATTCGATTGCTATCAGCCGGAATCGGCAGTCCTGAATCACAGATAGTCAACCTATCTTTATGACCCATTTCTGCTATTAATTTGGACAGCTCATCATTTAAAACACCGCGCTTTTTCATTTTATCAGCTCCTTTTTTGTTTGAATTTTCTTACTTCTTTACCAGTCGGCAGCGAAGGCTGAGCTCCTTCGGTAGTAACTGATAGACTAGCTACCCAGTTAGCA
The DNA here is from genome assembly GCA_964346395.1 of uncultured Halobacteroidaceae bacterium. Classification (GTDB taxonomy): domain Bacteria; phylum Bacillota; class Halanaerobiia; order Halobacteroidales; family Halobacteroidaceae; genus CAYFUT01. The sequence continues at coordinate 1,679 of CAYFUT010000103.1, read as the reverse complement.
AATTTAATGGCTTCCCCTTCGGACCAGCCCTGCTGTAAGCTGTAAGCAAACCCACCAGCAAAAGCATCTCCAGCCGCAGTAGTATCCACGGGATTTACTTTAATAGCCGAATAATCTGTCTGATCCTGTCCACTATATAAAGTTACTCCCTCTGCTCCTTTAGTTAATAGAACCTTATCTACTCCTAAAGATAATAACTTATTCACTTTAGCCTCCACTCCGTCTAATTCAGGGACCAAGGAATCCAGTTCCCCCTCATTAGGCAACAAATAATCAATATCCTGATAAATTTCGGGGGCTAATTGTTTAACCGGCGCCGGATCAAGTAAAATCTTTGTTCCATAATCGGCGGCCACTTCAATGATGTGCTCTATTGTATTTATGGGAATTTCTAACTGAAGTAATATTAGCTCTGCTTCCTCTATTTTAGCTTTATAATTATCGATTAGCTCCGGAATCAACTGTCCATTAGCCCCGGGCACAATTATTATTCGATTGTCGCCATCTGCTTCAACAGTAATGCTGGCAATTCCTGTACTCTCTTCTAATCTATAGACTCCTTCTGTGTTTACCCCTCCTGATTCCAAACTAGTAAGTAACTGCTCCCCAAAAGCATCGTCTCCACAGGCACCAATAAAGTCAACTCCCCCCCCTAATTTACCAGCAGCTAAAGCTTGATTAGCCCCTTTGCCCCCGGGAGCCTGATGAAAGTTATTTCCCACCAAAGTTTCTCCTTTCTGGGGATACGAATCAGTCTGGACTACCAGATCCATATTCATACTTCCGATTACTAAAATACTATTTTTCATTTTTGCCCTCCTTTTGCTACCGGATTTTCTCATTGATACCAGGTTTTCTGTTTTCGAAAACGTTGTCGGTAACGTTTTCGAAAGGCCCCTAAAATTATTGTCCGGTAATTTTACCCGTTGAAGCTCTTTCGACTAATTCAGCATCTAAAATTTTATCTTCCTGCTCCAACTGATCAGTACTTTCCACTCTCTCAATCAATAAATCAGCTGCTTCTCTTCCCAACTGGTATTCAGGTTGAAAAATAGTAGTCAACCCCGGCCTAATAACCGAAGCTAATTCAATATCATCATGACCAATCACAGAAATATCTTCAGCAATTTCTAATCCGGCTGCAAAAATAGCTTCGTAAGCCCCTAAAGCCATCAAATCATTAGCAATAAATACAGCAGTTGGTACTTCATTTCCCGCTAAAAGATTTTTCATCTGTTCATAACCCGATTGTTTGCTGTAATCCCCCTCCCGAATCCAATCTGACCGACAATTAACTCCTGCTTCCGTTAACGCTTTTTTAAACCCAGTCAATCTATCCTGGGCTGGTTTTACTTCCAGATCGCCACTAATATGACCTATCTGAGTATGTCCCAGTTCCAGTAAATAGGAAGTAGCAATATAGGCTGAATGCTGATTATCAATCACTACTGCTGGAAGCCCAGCCCCCGGTATTTTCCGGTCAATCTGGATCACCGGAAAAGTTTTTTCTGCCAATTTAGCCAGTTCTTCTTCATTTTGCTGATTAATAGACAGGGACACAATCATCCCATCAACCTGCTTACCTTTCATTAATTCAATAGCTTCTTTTTCCTCCTGATGGTTATTATTAGTGTTACAGAAAATAACAGAATAACCAGCTTCCCGAGCTTTATCCTCAA
>CAYFUT010000102.1:4673-6046 GCA_964346395.1 uncultured Halobacteroidaceae bacterium | reverse complement strand
TGATGAAAACTTTATCATCGAAGCTGAACTTCCAGGACTAGAGAAGGACGACATCACCCTAGAGATTGAAGATGACCGACTGACTATCTCCGTCCAGGAAAAGAACGAAATTGAAGAAGAAACAGAAGACTATATCCGCAAGGAACGCAGAACTGGTAATTATCAGCGCAGCTTCCGGATTAACAATGTTAACGAAGATGCAATTGAAGCCGAATATAATAACGGAATTTTAGAGGTTACACTGCCCAAAGAAGAACCAGGTAAAAGTCGACGGCGCGAAATTGATATTGCCTGATGCTGACCAGAAGTTGGCCCGGGATTTCCCGGGCTTTTATGATCGTTTAAGAAATTATACTTTTCTAGACCTGTGGATGACTTTTAGCAAACTTGACTTTATAGTTGACTCAATCTCAACCTTAATCTCAAACTAGGCAGCCGATAGGCTGCTTTTTTTATTTTTTGCTCTCACCAATTAAAATAATAATTCTCAATTAAAAAAAGGACAGCAAATGAATTTAATCATTTACCGTCCTTTAGCTACTTACATAAGTTTTATTAAGCTGAATCGCCTTCCATTTTTTCCAAACAGTTAGAACAAATTAATTTTCCTTTAAATTCCTGCGTATTCTCTGCTTCTCCGCAGAAGACACAAGCCGGCTCATATTTTTTCAAAATAATTTCTTCTTCATCAACATAAATCTCTACCGGATCTTTAGTATCAATATTTAATGTTCTTCTTAATTCAATTGGAAGTACGATTCGACCTAGTTCATCAACTTTTCTGACCATACCTGTAGATTTCATGCTTAGCTCCCCCTTAAATACTTAATTCGATATTTTTCGACTTTTTATTACACATACATTATATTACTCATACCAACTTATGTCAAATTTAAAAAATATTTTTCCGGGCCAACTGTTCAGGCAGCCCGGAATCTCAGTCATTATACTACTTCATAAGGTCCAGCTTTTGAAATAGCAGCAGCAAACTCATTTTATTTTTTAGTGAACTTCGAAATAACATCCATTAATTCTTCAATTTTTTCATCGACCTCTTCTTCTTCCCGAATTGCTTCGCTGACACAGCCGCGGGTATGAGACTCCAAAACCGACATTCCCACTTTATTAAGTGCTCCCTTGACCGCATTAACCTGAGTTAATACATCTACACAGTACTTTTCATTTTCAATCATCCGCTGCAGTCCGCGGATTTGGCCTTCTATCCGCTTCAAACGCGCCAGCAGATCCTCCTTTTGTTCACTGTACGATCCAGAGTGGTCGCTCACTTTTATCCCTCCCGAGAAATAAGTTTAGATTTAAGAGTTTACAGTTGATATGGTTTCTATGGTTATCACAGCTAGGCTTTGCCTAGA
>CAYFUT010000102.1:0-4573 GCA_964346395.1 uncultured Halobacteroidaceae bacterium | reverse complement strand
AACTGTTAATTGTCAACTGTTTTTATAGTCCGGCTGAATGTTGGCCCGCCGCAGCAAGTTAGCATTGGTAACTACACTAATAGAGCTGGTAGCCATTGCTGCTTCAGCAATTACAGGGTGCAGTAGACCTAAAATAGCAACTGGAATAGCAATGGTATTGTAAATAAAAGCCCAGAATAAATTCTGCTTGATTTTTCTAAAGGTAGCCCGCGACAGCTTAATAGCGGTAATTACCGAGGATAATTCTCCTCTTACTAAAGTCACATCGGAAGATTCAATAGCAATATCGGTACCAGTTCCAATTGCTATACCTACATTAGCCTGAGTTAAGGCAGGAGCATCATTAATTCCATCGCCGACCATAGCAATCGCCCCGAATTTATCCTGCAGTTTCTTGACTTCATCTACTTTCCCATCCGGTAACACTTCAGCTACTACCTGATCAATTCCTACTTCCTCGGCTATTGCCTGAGCAGTTCGTTGATTATCACCAGTAATCATTGCTGTCTTAATCCCCAATTCTTTTAGTTCCTGGATAGCCTGTTTCGAATCTTCTTTCAGCGGATCAGCTACAGCAATTACTCCTGCTAAATCATCTTCCGTAGCTACTAGCATAGCAGTCTTAGCTTCTTCTTCTAAGCTAACTAAATCTTCTTCCAGCGGTTCGGGATCTAGGTCATGTTCGGCAATTAATCGTCTGCTGCCCACAAATATTTCTCTTCCTTCTAGCTTGGCCTTAACTCCCTTACCCGTAATCGATTCAAACTCATCAATCTCTTGCAGAGCAAGTTCCTGTTCCTGAGCCCGCCGCACTATTGCTTCTCCTAATGGATGCTCAGATCCTGCTTCTACAGCAGCAGCTAGCTGTAATAATTTCTCTTCAGTAAAATCATCTGTTGGTTTGAGATCAGTTACTTCCGGCTGTCCTTTAGTAATTGTTCCTGTTTTATCAAAGACTATTGTATGCACTTCCTTCAGCGTCTGAATTGCTTCTCCTTTTCTGATTAGTACCCCGTTTTCAGCTCCCATGCCGGTACCGACCATCAAAGCTGTCGGAGTAGCCAAGCCTAACGCACAAGGACAGGCAATTACTAATACCGCAATCATCGCAAAAATAGCAGCAGTAACGCGGCCCAAACCAGGATTCACCCAGGGTAAATAAGCAGTAGCCCACTGAGCTACATTCTGAAAAATCCCGGGAAAGACTAGCCACAATAATAAAGTTCCAGCTGCAATCACCAATACCGTAGGAACAAAAATGCTGGTTACTCGATCAGCAAAATCTTGAATCGGCACCTTAGTTCCCTGGGCTTCTTCTACCATCTTTATCACTTGCGCTAAAAAGGTATCCTTGCCTACTTTAGTGGCTTCCACTTTAATTAAGCCCCGCTGATTAATGGTAGCTCCAATCACTTCATCCCCAACTGACTTTTCTACCGGCATTGATTCGCCAGTGGCCATCGACTCATCAAGAGCACTCTCTCCCGCTACAATTTCACCATCGGTAGGCACCTTTTCTCCCGGCTTAACAACCATCACATCGCCCACCTGAACTTCATCGACTGGAATTTCCACTTCCTCTTCATCCCGAATTACAGTTGCTGTATCAGCTTCTAATGCCAATAACTTCTTTATTGCTTCTGAAGCTCGTCCTTTAGCTTTTTCTTCAATATAGCGGCCGGTCAAATGAAAAGTCATAATCATGCCCGAAACACCAGCAAAGTTAGCCAAGGGAGTAAAGAAAGTTGCCGGACCAGTAATAAAGGCAGCTCCCGTACCCATAGCAATCAAAACATCCATGTTAGTACTGCCGTGAGCTACTGACTTATACGCGGTATAATAAGTCTTTCGGCCGATAATAAATAAAATAGGAGCTGCTAACAAGATCATCCCTAAATCATAAACTATCTGGTTCGGCCAGGCAACTTCGAAAAACATTTCGGGAATCATCCACAGAATAATCGGCAGTGTTAATCCCCAGCTGGCAAGCATCTTCTGCCGGGCCAACTGCACCTTATCTTGACTATCATCTAGTTTATCCTGTTTTGTCTCCTGTTCTACTACTGTATAACCTGTATTCTCAATCACGTCCACTAGTTCCTGTTCCTCAATTAAGGCAGGTAGGTACTGAATACTAGCCTGCTCAGCGGCAAAATTGACCGTTGCTTCGGCTACCCCCGCAACTCGGTTTAGAGCTTCTTCTACCCCTTGAGCACAGGCAGCACAGCTCATATCCCCAATTTTAAACTTAGTCTGTCTTGTTTCCACATCATAACCTGTCTTCTTGATTGTCTCTACTAATTCTTCGCTGGTTACTTCTGACGGCTGATAATTAACAGTTGCCTGTTCAGCCGCAAAATTAACTGCTGCTTCTTCTACCCCATTAACCCGGGCCAACGCTTCTTCTATACTCTGGGCACAGGCAGCACAACTCATTCCTTCAATTTTCATCGTTTGTTTAGTTAAAGCTTGTTCCGTCATTTGCACCCCTCCTTTGTTTATTTATTTAAATTAAGTGCTCTTAGCAATTTCTAATTTATCATTTTTCAATGGACATTATTCATTTCAATTAAATACCCATAGGGGGTAGGGGTATCTTTGGTTTAATAATACCACTCCCCAGAAAAATTATCAACCCTAAATGGTATAAAATATTCTATTACGACAGGAATCTCTAATCTTTAGAATAAATATCTAATAATAAGGAAGGAGATAACATGCAAAAAAATGTAGGTCAGACAGACAAAACCATTCGTTTGATTTTAGGAATAATAATTGCTGCTGTGGGCTTGTTTTTTAAAAGTTGGTGGGGATTATTAGGATTAGTTTTAATAGGAACCGGAATAACAGAATTTTGCGGATTATATGTACCGTTTGGGATTTCTACTTATTCCCAAAAAGAAGACAAAACTGACCACTAAATTAATATATCCCCCCAAAATACTTAGGGGGGGATAAAATTAACCCTTTATTCTGTTTCTAATTCTTGCTTTCTTTCTCTGTATCAATCATGTTACTTTTCGTTGCCAAAAATCCGGAGCAGATAAATAAATAAATTAATAAAATCAAGGTATAACGCTAAGGCACCCATTACCGCTACTTTATCACCGGTAACACCCTGCTGAGCCATTCTTTTTATTTTTTGAGTATCATAAGCTACTAACCCAGTAAAAATAATTACTCCGGCGTAAGTAATAATCCAGTATAACATAGTACTCTGCAAAAACATATTAACCAAACTAGCAATAATAATCCCTACTAACCCCATCAAAGCAAAACTCCCAAAAGAAGTTAAATCTCGGTCGGTCTTATAGCCGTAAACAGCCATAAATCCAAAAATACCGGCGGTCACAGCAAAGGTGGATACAATCGAAGTACTCGTATAAGCCAAAAAGATTGCCGAAAATGTCAGCCCATTTAAAGCAGCATAGCCAAAGAAAACTAACTGAGCTGTAGACGGCGACATGCTTTCAATCTTGCCTGCTAAAACAAATACCATAATCAACTCGCCAATTACTAATCCGAAAAAGATAATTCCATTGCCCAATATCAAATTTACTAACCCCGTACTAATTGTCAGCATACTAACTACCGCAGTCAGCCCTAACGCTAAAGTCATCCAGGCAAAAACTTTAGTAAATAATTTCTGTTCAGCTAAATCCCCCGCGGAAGTATTATCATAATCCATTCCTTATCAACTCCTTTACAATAGTTATTCCTCGCTTAAATCTAATTTATCCTCCGCTTTTTCCCTTCCTGGTTGTAACTGCCGGTAGATGCTGCAGTAAGTAGAATACATAATGGGCAGCACTACAAAAATAGAAACTAAAGACAGTGCAACATACATAAAATTATTCCCCAATAAAACAGGCACCGTTCCTGTAATCAGGCTAATTACCATCCAAATTAAAAAGACAGCAAACAACTTTACAGTACTGCCTTCTGTTAATTGAAAGCTGGTCTTCAAGGCCGCAATGACTCCTTTCTCCTCCTGGTCTATCAAAATATAACTTCCCAGCAGAAACCGGAGAAACAAATGAATTCCCAACACCAAAATTACTATACCAAACAGCCCGCCCACAACAAAGCCGACAACTTCAGAAACTAAAATTCCGCCTACTGCTCCCACAGCTCCCGAAAATAAAGCTCCCAAGGCAGTATATAAGGTTATTCCGACAATCATTAATAAAAAAAGTAAAACTAACTTTCCATAAGTAATCCCGGATAAAAATAAAGTTTTAATTCTTACCTCAGCTTCATCATAAAATTTCAATCCTATCTTTTTAACACCATTCATCAGCAGACTATAAACAGCCGTAAAGGCTAAACTAATAATAGCTTTTGAACCGAATTCCACTGCCTGCGGATCTTGCATATAATCTCCGCTCGGTAACCCGCCTAAAATGAGAGTAGGCAGCCAGAAAATAGCTAAAATAGCCATCACCTTAGCAAAATAAGTAAAGTTGTTGGCCCAGACATTAAGACCATAATCAAATCCTGCTTCTAAGGAAAAATCTTTTCCTGTCATTCTATCACTCCTCATGGTATTAATTTATTTATAATATAATTTTTT
>CAYFUT010000101.1:0-6246 GCA_964346395.1 uncultured Halobacteroidaceae bacterium | reverse complement strand
TTTAATTTTTAAATTTATAAAATTTTATATGAAATTATGTGGTTTTCTAAGTAGCTTTTAATTCAACCACAGCGTTTAGCTATACTCTCCTATAACCCCAGTTTCTAGGGCAAATAATATACTTTTCACTTCTAATTGACTGTCAACATATTCCCTAGCTCTCACAACTGCCTTCTCAGCCAATAAATTAAATACTTCCTCCCGCCCAGCCTGCTTAATGATACTTACTGTTTCTTCCGCTGTATTGGCTGCTAAAATCTGTTTAATCAAATCCTGGGTTCCTCCTAAGGAAGCTGTATAAGCAGCTATTGTCTCTAATCTAGCATCTGCTACTTGACTGTGCGTGTTGAAAATACCGGCTGCTACCTTAACTAGCTTGCCTAGATGACCGATTAAAACTACTTCTGCTACCTCTTGTTTTACACAGTGATTTAGTATGTCCCCAACAAAATTACTCATTCTCACAATTTCCTGTTTCTTATAACCTAACTCTTTAGCCTGCTGTTTCCCATAGTTCCCAAAAACTAACACTAACTTATCTAACCCTTGAGCTACTGCTTGATCAATACTTAACAGTAACGAATCTTTATAGGCCTGCTCCGACATAGGCTCTACAATTCCCGTTGTCCCTAAGATTGAAATCCCGCCCTTAATACCTAATTTAGGGTTTAAGGTTTTTTGGGCTGTTTTCTCTCCGGCTGGTACCGCAATAGTTATTTTTACTCCCCTATCTTTCGGTAATACTTCCTTAACCTCTGTTTTAATCATCCTTCTCGGTGTGGGATTGATTGCAGCCTGCCCAACTTTTACTGCTAAACCAGGCTTAGTTACTTGACCTACTCCCTGGCCCCCAATTAATTCAATTCCTGACTGTTTGTTTTCTACTTTAGCTACAATCTCTAATCCGTCTGTTACATCCGGATCATCACCGCCATCTTTAATCACAGCTGCCTGAGCATAATCAGTAGTTAACTTAGTATTTATTATTTCTAACTCCAAGTCTACTCCAGCAGGAGTAGCAATCTTAATCTGATCTACTTGCTGTTGCTTAACTAACATCTTAACTGCTGCTTTAGCAGCCGCAGCTGCTGCACTACCGGTAGTATATCCTCGTCTTAACTTCTTCCCATCTTCCTTAACATAAGATTCAAACCCCATGCTGATAACTCCTTCAATTGCAGTTGGCAATAATTTATTAATCTAGATAATAAAAATCATCGGTAACCTGGTCTACTAAGGACTTTTGATGAGAAATAATTACATAAGGTTGATTAATCTCCTTTAAAACAGACAGCATCTTTAGTTGTTCTTGGTTGACCAAAAATAATAATCTCACCTTGTTGGGGAGTTAACAGCCCCATTATGATTTTAAAGAGCGTCGTCTTTCCAGTACCATTAGGCCCGATTAAAGCAATTCTATCATTGCCCCCTACAGTAAGATTAAAATCAACCAGCAGATAAAATTGGCCCTTAAACCCACGACATACCATTGCTTCATAAACCCGTTACGAACGTTCATAACTTTTGATAATCAACATGCCTACTAAATAAGCATACGATTTGTAACAATGAACAGTTGTTTTTGATTTAAATCCTCTAAGTAACATCGCACTATACAGATTACCGAATTCAGTCGTAATTACATGGATATAACGATAAATAAAAAATAGTAAATAAATCAACTTATCTAGTACATATAGATGCTTCAGAGCATGAATAACTGCTGCTATAGTAGACGTAGAAAGCAGAGAAATCATTAGCAACATAATAGTATTTGACCTTAAACTAATCTTAGCTGTATATATAATCCCCTCGCGAGATGCTGCCAACGGGCCAACTTGAAACAAACTCTCTCCCGGATAAGTAAAGGGCAACACCAACCACATAAATAGAATAAAGGTATTAACCAGTAATAATCTATTACCAACCTCTTTAATGTTTAATCTACCAGTTACAGTGGCGGACCCGTTCAGGATTTACACCTGATTCCCTATTCTCCTTTATTAATAACTAAAGGCACCTAATTACTACACATTATTTAATTAGTGGATCAATATTATCTTCTTATCCAAGCACTGCAAATGTCTTAATCTCTTCTTCAATCCCTGGAAGTGATAGAATTCTTACGTCTACATTAAAGAATTTTCTTATGTTTTCTTCCGTAATAACCTTTTCACTTTTCCCATGAATGTAGCTATCCTCCCCGAGGATCAGCGTGTAGTCAGAAATATTCAAAGCATGATCAGGATAATGCGTATTAATAATAAAGGAAATACCCTTCTCTTCCTTGAGTTTTCTTATTAGTTTTAGGATCATATGCTGATTGCTAAAATCTAAATGCGATTCCGGTTCATCCATAATTATTAATTCAGGGTCATTTACTAAAGCCCTTGCAATGTATACCAATTGAAGCTGTCCTCCACTAAGTTCCGAACAAAGGCGCTCCTTTAAATGGGAAATCCCAACTATTTCTAGGGCGCGAATAACTTTTTCTCTGTCCGTTTTTGAAGGTACTCCAAAAATCGGAACATGGCGAGCTCTACCCATAGCTGTCATCTCTGATACTGTAAACGAAAAGACGGTTTTATGAGCTTGTGGAACATAAGCAATAGATTTACAATCAATTAATGAAGAAAAGGGTTTCTCATCAATAAATGTCTGCCCTTTCTGCCATTCTAACAAGCCAATCACACATTTCAACAAGGTTGTTTTTCCAATTCCGTTCCGTCCAAGAATCGTCATGATTTCACCTTGATTTAAAGTAAACGAAATATCTTTTAAAATGGATTCATTCTTAGTATAACTAAAACTACCGTTTCTGACTTCTAATTTCATTTCAAATCAAACTCCTTTTGTCTTTATATAAATCAAGGCAAAAAAGGGAGCTCCGATAATTGCAGTGAGAATACCAATAGGAATTTCAGCCGGAGTCAAAACACGAGCAATTAAATCTACTAAAATCATAAAACCTGCTCCAGTAAAACATGTTGCTGGCATCAAATATCTGTAGTCCGACCCTACTAACATTCTGCACATATTAGGTATGATTAAGCCCACCCATCCGATAATACCTGTCATCATCACCCCAAATGCTGTAATAATTGTAGAAGCTATTATAATAATCACTCTTATCTTTACAGGATTGACCCCCAAAGCTTCAGCTTCTTCATCACCAAGCGTCAAAATATTGATATGCCAACGCAGAGCCAACAAAATAAAGATTCCTAAACTAATAGGGATGAAAATAAGCTTTAAATCTCCTAAAGAGGTGTTGGCAAGGCTGCCCATTAACCAATATGTAATTGCCGGTAATTGGGACTCGGTATCCGCTACAAATTTAATCAAAGAAATTAAGGCATTAAAAACAGCTGATACAATAATTCCGGATAATACCAGAGATAAAACAGTTGATTCTCGTTTAATCCGGGATAACGACCAACTCAAAAACACACTGACCAATCCAAAGCCAAAAGTTAAAACCGGAGTTATTCCAAAAACATCTGAAGTTAAAAGAATACCGATTGCTGCACCAAATCCGGCACCTGAACTCACTCCCAGAATATTTGGACTAACTAAGGGGTTATGAAAGCAGCCCTGGAAAGCCGCTCCCGAAGCAGAGAGTCCCGCTCCAACAATTATAGCAAGCAGGAGTCTCGGAAAGCGAATATCCCATACAACAGTATGGGCAGTAGTGTCCTGTGCTTGGCCCAGTAAAATATGAACAACTTCTGTCGGTTGCACGGGATAACGTCCCAACAAAAGCGAAATAACCCCAATTATAAAAATTCCTATCATCATAAAAGAAAAAAGATAATAAACTGGATACTTTCTCTTCACACTATTCCTCCTAAAGACAAAATTACATCTTATGCCAGTCCAATATCAAAAAACAGACTCTTATTTTTGGCTATTGGGATAAAGGATTGAGTTCATTAATTCCTCGGTCAATTCAATCCCATAATTATCTTCATAATACGTTCTCATAACTGTTTTAAATTCTTCTTCCGAAAATTGATCAGGATAATTCTTACTCAGCATCCACTGTACCATAAGCGGAGAATCAGGGTTGGGAGATCCCCAATGCATCATTCCCTTGGGAACATCATAAATCCTTTTCGTTTTAAATGCTTCAACCTTTGACCAATCCTGGTTTTTAATTGAGTTCGATAAGTATTTTTCAGCGGGAATGCCTTTAAACAAATAAATGATATCCGGATTCCAGGTATAGATCTGCTCCATGCTTACCCCAGCAACGTGAGTATTTAGTTCCTCGGTTACATCAACAAGTCCGCTTTTGGTTAACACTACATGACCAAATGCGCCAGGCCCTCTTATTGATATTTCATTGCCGCTATTAACTCCGATAATCAATCCTTCCTGAACAGATGAATTTCCAGTTTTATTTAAAACCTCATCAACTTTTTTGTTGGCTTTTTCCCATTCTTTGGCGATAAACCCGTCAGCTTTAATGTCAAATATTTCTCGCATCAGTCGAGCGCTACCGATTAATTCGTTCTCTGTATCTTGATTGCTAGCAAAATCCACAACTGGAATATCCAGTCTTTCAACAGCTCTTTTATGACCTTGCCCGTTGCCTTTTCCATAGACAAAAATAACATCCGGATCCAATTTGAGTATTTCTTCCACATTAGCTTCTGCTCCGGTTAAAAACGCCGTGCTAACCTCCTGCCAATTAGGGAAAATAATATCCAAAAGCTTAGAATTGGCTTGTTTGAATGAATTGGGATGTACCCCAACAAGCTTGCTTGGATCTTTTACCGTACTCATATAAGTGGCAAGCAACGGGGGACCCATAAGAAGCACACGATCAATTTCATCTGCTGAAGGTATAATAACCGTATCTCCTGCAAGATCCACAACACTTCTGTTTTCTTGATTTAATGTATCCTTCTTCACTTCTTGTTCTGGGCTTGACATACAACCGCTTAAACTGCTAAGCAATATGATCATAACTAAGACCAAACAAAATTTTTTTCTCATTTTTCTAAACCTCCAATATAGTTAGCTATTATTTTAAAAATTATCTTTTGACAAAAAACTAATCGCCAAACATTTAATTATCGAATCTTTTTATTCCAGATATAGTAAAGCATTAACAATCGAAGCAGCTGCTGCACTACCGCCTTTTCTACCTCGCAGAGTAATATAAGGTAGATCCAACTTCTCTAACTCCAGTTTAGACTCTTTAGCACCTACAAAACCAACCGGAGTTCCTACAATCAATTTTGGACTAGCTTTACCATCTCTAACCAATCTAATCAGTTCAAACAAAGCAGTCGGGGCATTACCAATTGCAAAAATTTTATTATCCTTATTCTGTACTGCCCTTCGCATACACATCATTGATCTGGTAATCCCTTCCTCCTTAGCTTCCTTAGCAATCTTTTGATTACTAATAAAACAGTTGACTTCGCCTCCTAATTTACTTACTTTTCGATCATTAATTCCTGCCTGTAACATACTAACATCTGTTATAACATTGGCCCCTGACTGTAATGCCTGTAAACCAGACTCCACAGCCTGCTGAGAAATAATTACCGCTTCCGCTAGTTCCGGCTCAGCTGTAGCATGCACTACTCGTTTGATAACCTTTTTTTCTGGCTCTGAACAGCTTAGTTCTCCTAGTTCCTGATTGATAATCTGCATACTTTTTTGTTCAATTGCTTTAGGATCAGTCAAAATCTCCATTATTTATTTTCTACCTCCTCTATCCTCTCTGCAATAATTTCAGCAACCTTTTCATGGGCTCCAATATTTTCACCAAAATTAAACTGCACTTCTGGATATTCAGCTTCTAACTCTGTAATTAACTTGGGAATATCCTCTTGAATATGAATCCCCGGAAATAGAAATAGAGGAATAATATTTATTTCTTTAACCCCCTGCTCAACTATCTCGGCTACAGTCTGCTCTAAAGACGGTTCCGCTAACTCCATAGCCGCCCCCTTAACTATATCACAGCTAACCTTACCTTTTACCATCTCTACTATCTGCTTAAACACTGAATCTGCCTCCTTAGCTCTACTACCATGGCCTAAAACAACAACTGCATTTTTCATAATATCTCCTCCTTAAGAATTATTAATTATTAGTTTGTCAAAGCTAGCAGCATAAGGTTTTAAATCAATAACGGGAGTTCCATCTATAGCATCTAACCCCTTAACTCTTAGACTATCCTTATTTCTTGCTAACAGTTTTACCGTAGTAACCGCTTCCTGATTTTAA
>CAYFUT010000100.1:0-6690 GCA_964346395.1 uncultured Halobacteroidaceae bacterium | reverse complement strand
TCGCTCAGTTTCAACCTCAGTAAGTTTTTAAGTTACTAAGATTCAGTTTAAATTAGTGTCTATAGTTAGGTAATATAATTTTGTTATCAGTGGAGGGATTGGTTATGAACAAAGTAAACGCTAGTCAATGGAAAATTATCGAACCAGAATTTAATCCTGAATATTTACAGCATTATGAAACTATTTTTACTTTAGGTAATGGTTATTTAGGGACACGGGGAAGTTTAGAAGAAGAGTATGCAGAAAGCAATCCTGGTACTTTTATTGCCGGAACTTATGATCAGGCTCCAGAGGAAGTAACAGAACTGCCGAAAGTAGCTAACTGGACGGCGGCAGAGGTAGAATTAGCTGGGGAGCGGTTTGATTTAAAAACCGGGGAGATTCTGGATTATCAGCGGGTACTTAATTTAAAGCAAGGAACTTTACAGCGGATGGTAAAGTGGAAGAGTCCGCAGGGGAAAATAACTGATATAAGATTTAAGCGGTTTGTTTCTCGAGCTGACCAGCATAAATTAGGTTTAAAATTAGCGTTGGAACCGAAGAATTATTCAGGAACAGTAAAGCTAACTTCTAAGCTTGATGGGCAAGTTACTAATTCGGGCACTCAGCATTTTATTGAGCAAGAAAAGTGTGCTCTCAAGGAGGAAAGTGGGGTTTATTTAGTTCAGCGCACGCAGGAGTCAGCTATTGATGTTGCCTTAGCAGTTGCTCATAATCTAAATACTGAAGGGTTTACGGAAGAATATAAAATTGCCCGCCGGCAGATTAATTACTGTCTCACCGGAGAGGTAGAAGCAGGCCAGGAAATAACCTTAGAAAAATTAAGCGGTATCTATACTAGCCGGGAAGAGACAGCTCCTAAACAAGAGGCAATTGCTGCTGTGCAAGAAGCAGCGGCGGCTGGATATGATAAATTAGAGTCAGAACACAGCCAAGTCTGGCACCGGGACTGGCAGCAGGCAGATGTAAAGATAGCCGGGCCAACTTTCGACCAGCTGGCTGTCCGGTTTGCTGTTTTCCAGCAATTACAGATGGCTAATAAATCAGATGATCAGGTCAGTATTGCAGCGAAGGGATTGGCTGGAGAAGGTTATAGAGGACATGTCTTTTGGGATAATGAAATCTTTAATTTGCCGTTCTTTATTTATAATTATCCGGAAATAGCTAAGAGTTTACTGAACTATAGATATCATACCCTGGAGGGAGCTAGAAAAAAGGCTGCTGATAATGGCTATGAAGGAGCACAGTATGCCTGGGAAAGTGCCCGGACGGGAGAAGAAACAACTCCTAAGTGGGGTGGACTGGATATTGAAACTGGTGAGCCGATTAGAATCTGGTGTGGGGAAATCGAGCAGCATATTACAGCTGATATAGCCTATGCTGTTGACCACTATTATCGAGTTACTGGAGATCAAGAGTTTTTGCTCGATTACGGGTTAGAAATTTTACTGTCAACCTCTCGGTTTTGGGCCAGTAGAGTTGAGTACAATGAGTCTAGAGAGCGGTATGAAATCAGGGATGTTCTAGGACCAGATGAATATAGCGAACATGTGGACAATGACGTATATACTAATATGCTGGTAAAATGGCAGTTAGATAGGACGCTGGAGTTAGCGCAGAAAATAAAGAAAGAACACCCGGAAGTTTGGAGCCAATTAGCGGAAAAATTAAGTTTGGTTGAGAATGAATTAGATCGGTGGCAGGAAATTGCTGAAAAAATGTTTATCAACTATGATGAAAAAGAAAAGTTATATATTCAGTACGAAGGTTTTTTTGCTGATGATAACGTGGATGAAAAAATAAAACAGGCTAAAAAACAAGAGGTACCGCTGCCGGATGTAATGAGCTGGGAGCAGGTTAATCAGAGTCAAGCTTTAAAACAGCCGGATGTAATTATGCTCCAGTATTTATTAAGTGATCAGTTTGACTATGAGGAACGGAAAGCTGCCTGGAAGTTATACGAACCAAAGACGATGCATGATTCATCGTTGAGTCCTTCTATTCATGCCATTGTAGCGGTGGAAATGGGAGAAGTGGATAAAGCTTATGATTATTTTCAGATGAGCAGTGAAGTAGATTTAACCGTAGGTGGTAGTGAAGCGGGATTGCATGCGGCCTGTTTAGGCGGCCTCTGGCAGGCAGTAGTCAATGGATTTGCTGGGTTACGGGTAAAGAAAGATCAAATTGAGTTAAATCCGCAGCTGCCGCCGGTTTGGGAAGAGCTTGAGTTTTCTATTATTTGGAACGGTCAGGAGTTAGCAATCAAGATTACCAGGGATAAATTAAAAATTAAAACCTTGGGAGATAAAGAGAATCTAGTTCCGCTTAAAGTACAAGAGACTTGTTATACTTTACAGGAAGAAAAAATAATTGACTTAGATTAGAATTGTCATTTACTGTTAATATTAAAAGTAACAGGCTGGTAGAGAGACTATTCTCTACCAGCCTGTTTTATTTTCGCTTAAAAAATTATACTTTTTAGAGGTTGGGGATAACTTGTAACGAATTTGACTTTATGTTTGGCTCAATCTTAACCTTAATCTCAGACTAGGAAGCCGATAGGCTGTTTTTTCATTTGTCAAAGGTGATTAATAAAGTACTTTTCTTAACGATATAATTACCGGTACATATAATATAATAAATCTAGAAAAAAGGGGGGGTTAAGGTGGCTGAAACAGAAGGAGTTGAGGCTGCTGTAGAGAGTAAGGGCCGCAGTTCAAAGTGCAGGAAAAAGTTAAAGAAATTGCTAAAAAGACTGGATGAGCAGTGTGAAAGAATAACTATTTTTATTCAATCTGGCAGTAAATGTTGCAAGTTAACCGGCTGTTTGTGTGATGTCAATGACTGTTTTGCTGTTTTAATTGATACTAATGATACTTGTCAGCGGACTTATATTGCAATGGACTGTATTTGTGCGGTAAAAACCTGCGTTGAAGACAGGTGCTCAAATTAAGATAGAATTGATTAGGGGGGGGGGCTTATGAGCCCTCTCTAATTTAATTAAAAGTATATTTTTTCACCCCTTTTGGATAACCTAACAGAAGAGGAGGTAGTCAGTATGCAGGAGGAAATAATTACTAAGCTGCAGGAGTCTGTAGAAACTGAACTGGTAATCGGAGAGCCGGTGGAGGCGGGCGGAATAAGTTTTCTTCCGCTGCTTAAGGTAGTAGTTGGCGGAGGCATTAAAGATGAAGCAACTGGCGGGGGTGGAGCTGTTTTACAGCCGGAGGCGGTTATTGTGATTAATAAGCAAGAAGTTTCCTATTTTTCACTAGTAGATGATGCTGACGAAGGAGAAATTAAGCAGAAATTACCGGAGGTAATAGAAAAAATTGAATTAGTTGATTAAAAGGGATTTGGCTATTAGTCTAGAAATAAAACCTAGTGGTTGAGAGGTGATAGCTGTGTTTAAATTGAGAGAAAAGAAGGGAATTAAATATTTTCAAATAGAAGAATTTGCAGCTACCGGCTTGGTTAAACATTGTTTTACTACTAGAAGAGGAGGAGTTAGCCAGGCCGAGTATGCTAGTTTGAATTTAGGTCTTCATGTAGGAGATAAAAGGCAGAGAGTGGTAGAGAATAGAAATAGGGTTTGCCGAGTACTGGACAGTAAGTTGGAAGAATTAGTGGCGGGAGAACAGGTACACGGCAATCAAATTAAGGTAGTAACAAATGAGGATAGGGGACAGGGAGCAAAACAAGAAGCAACTGCACTTGCGGAAACTGATGCGTTAATTAGTGATCAGGCGGATATTTTATTAAGCTCTTATTATGCTGACTGTACCCCTTTATTGTTTCTTGATCCGCGGCGAGAGGTAATTGGACTAGCCCATGCGGGCTGGAAAGGAACAGTTAGGAAAATTGCCCAAAAGACAGTTGTTAACTTAGAAGCAACCTACGGCAGTCGGCCGGAGGATCTGTTAGTGGGAGTTGGCCCGGCTATCGGCAGCTGCTGTTATCAAGTTGATCGGAAAGTAGTGGAGCCGATTAAGAACACTTTTAAAGAATGGGATCAGCTGTTGGAGAAAGTTAGTGAAAATCAATGGAAATTGGACTTAAAATTGGCTAATAAACTGCAGTTGAAGCAGGCTGGAGTGCAGGAAAAGAATGTTATAGTTAGTAAATTATGTACTGCCTGTAATCGGGAATTGTTTTATTCTTACCGCCGGGAGGGAACTACCGGACGGATGGCTAGTTTAATAAAATTAATTTAATGGAGGCATAATCATGGGTACTAAAGTACTGGTAGTCGATGATGAAGAGAATATTGTCCAGTTAGTTAAATATAATTTAGAACAGGAAGGCTATGAAATAATTTCTGCTTACGATGGAGAAACTGCTCTCAACAAGGCTAAACAGGAACAGCCGGATTTGATGGTACTTGATCTGATGCTGCCGAAGGTAGATGGTTTTGATATCTGCCGGCAGATAAGAAATGATGAGAAATTGAATAAATTACCAATTATAATTTTATCGGCTAAGGAAGAAGAGGTAGATAAAATATTGGGACTGGAACTGGGAGCTGATGATTATTTAACTAAGCCGTTTAGCCCGCGGGAGTTAGTAGCGCGGGTAAAGGCCATTTTACGCCGCACTAATTCAGAGGCTGAGGTGGCAGCAGGAGGGACAGTTGAAGTAGATAATATTAAACTGGATACCAGCAAATATAAAGTAGAGATTGATAGCAAAGAAATTGATTTAACTCCCAAAGAATTTGAGCTATTGTCTACATTAATGACTAATGTTGGTCAGGTATTTCCCCGCAGTTATTTGCTGGAAGAGATTTGGGGTTATGATTATCAAGGAGCTACGCGGACTGTTGATGTTCACATTAGAAGACTGCGGAAGAAAATTCAAGAATTCAGTGAACAGGAGTATATAGTTACGGTGCGGGGCGTAGGCTATAAATTTAAAGAAACCAAATAAGGGGTAGTAGCTATGCTAGAAAGATTAAACAGTATAAAGTCTAAAATAGTCATTTTATATTTAATTTTATTAGTCTTTACCTTCTTTGGGGCCGGGCTATTTTTACAGTATTCGCTGTGTGATTATTTTTCCCAGTGGTTAGATAAAAAGCTACTGCAGGATGCAAAACTGCTGCGGGAAGTTTTAGAACCGGTAATTTTCAAGCAGGATAGCCAGCAGTTAAAAGGACTGGTGGCTAATTATGGAAAGCAGCTGGGCGCTAGAATTACAATTGTAGATAGTCAGGGCCAAGTTTTAGCTGATTCCCGGGAAGAGGCGGAGACAATGGATAATCATCTTCACCGGCCTGAAATTCAAGAAGCGATACAGGAGGGAAGCGGAAAAGCTTTGCGGTATAGCAATACCTTAGATATGGATATGCGTTATATCGCGCTGCCGATTAAACATAGTCCGAAAGAAAAGGGCATTATCCGGATAGCCATGAGTTTAGATAAGTTAAATCAGATGTACAGCGGTTTGTGGAAAGTATTGTTTCAGGCGGGAATTGCAGCCTTAGTAGTTTCTATTTTATTATCAATTAAGTTTGCTGCTCAGATAACAGAACCGATTAAAGAGATGACCAATTTGGCCGAGCGGATAGCTAATGGATTTTTAGATCAGAAACTGGTAGTTAAGACGAGAGATGAAATTGGGCAGTTAGGTAAGGTATTTAATCATATGGTAACTAGATTTAGAAATAAAATGGAACAGATTTCTAGTGAAAAGAGTAAAGTGGAGGCGGTAATAGCCAGTATTGGGGACGGAATCATTGCTGTAGATGAAGATAATAAGATTATTATGTTAAATCGAGCAGCTGAGGAGATATTTAAGGTGAAAGAAGAGGAAGTACTGGGCAAGTCGACAATCCAGATTACTAGAAACTATAAATTAGTAGAGCTAATTAAGGAGGCGTTGGCGGAAGCTGAGACACTGACGGAGGAAATAGAACTTTTACTGCCGGAAGAGAGGATTTTTCGGCTGCGCTTAGCTCCTATTAAGCAGGAGGAAGAGATAGCAGGAGTAGTAGTCAGCCTGCGGGATATTACGGAAATAAGAAAACTGCAGGTTATGCGTACTGAGTTTGTGAGCAATGTTTCCCATGAATTAAAGACCCCGTTAACTTCGATTAAAGGATATGTAGAAACTTTATTGGGCAGTGATCTTGATTCGGAAACTACTGATTCTTTTCTGGAAGTTATAGAAGATGAGGCAGAGAGGTTAGAGCGGTTAATTGAAGATACCTTGAGTTTATCTAAAATTGAAAGCGAAGGGGTGCTGGAGAAAGAGGAAGTTGCTGTTGAAGATTTAATTACTGACATTCGTCCGATTTTAGAGCCTAAGGCAGAGAAGAAGAAAATTGATTTAAACTTTCAGCTGGAGGCTGAGTTACCGACTTTAATGGGGGACTGGGATCAGTTGCCCCGAGCCTTGATTAATTTAATTGATAATGGAATTAAGTATACTCCCGAAGGAGGACAAGTCGGGGTTCGGAGTTATCTTGAGGAAGAAAAAATAATCATTGAAGTTGAGGATGATGGAATCGGAATTCCCGAACAGGATTTACCGCGGATTTTTGAGCGGTTCTATCGAGTTGATAAAGCAAGAAGCCGCTCTTTAGGTGGAACTGGATTAGGTTTATCGATAGTTAAGCATGTGGTAGACCAGCATGATGGACAGATTTCAGTGGAGAGTGAAGTAGAGCAGGGGACTAAGTTTATTATAGAA
>CAYFUT010000099.1:0-7074 GCA_964346395.1 uncultured Halobacteroidaceae bacterium | reverse complement strand
GAACTATCGTTGACGGCGTGATTTAGTTTTTGTAGCAGCTTATCTTTGTCTTGATTTAGTGTGCCTGCCAGCGATAAGTAGTTGGAAGCATGATTGCTTCTAAAGATACAATTAGAAACCTCTAAGTCTTCAATTAGTTGTTTGGTTTCGATAACCACTTCTTTCGGTGCTAATAATTCCAATTTTCCCTTTTGTATTTGCTCGTAAATTTCAGTTTCTTCGTCAATTAAAAGGGTTAAGAGGGCTAGATAATCAGGATTAATTTCATTCACTACCTCGGCTGATTTTGCAGCGTGTTCTTCCCAGTCTGCTTTGCCGCCTAAACCAGAAATAAGGGTGGCTGATAATTTAATTCCCGACGCAACCATCTTTTGGCCGGCCTCTATTAGTTCTTGGGCAGTAACTCCTTTTTTGACCTCTTGTAATATTTTATCACTACCTGATTCAATGCCTAAATAGGCAATTTTTAATCCTAATTCCTTCAGTTCTTCCAGTTCAGCTACTGATTTATTTAAGATATCTTTTGGGGAACTATAGGTTCCTACTCGTTCACATTCGGGGAACAATTCGTTTATTTTAGTCAGTATAGCTTTTAAATCATTAGTTTTAAGACAAAGTGCATTTCCATCGGCTAAAAAGATCCGTTTGACGGTTTCGTATGAATTGCGTGCTGTTGTCAAATCTTCTATTATTTCCTTGATATTGCGTATTTTAAATTGTTTATCTTTATACATGTGGCAGAAAGTACACTGGTTGTGGGAACAGCCTACTGTTACCTGGATGATGATACTTTTAGCCTCGCTAGGTGGTCGGTAGATTTTTCCTTCGTATCTCATTTTATATCTCCTCCTAGATTATTTTTTGCCTCATATTAACTGAATTATAAAAGGAACTGGCGTAGAAATCAAGCATTATATTTTATAGATAAGTGATGTAAAGACTTATTTTTTACAGGAATTTTTCTTAATAAAGAAATTATATAAGTGGTAAAGAAAGGAGTTATAAAATTGAATAAAAATTTAATTTACGCATATTAGTTTTTGGGCCAGACCTGCGGTGTATTTATTTTTGCTGCCTTGACTACGTTAGGGAAGAATCCGGGTAATGCTCTGGGAGTTAGATTGAGTGGAGTAGCAGGTATGATTTTGTGTGTTAGTGCGGTGATTAGTTGCTCGAAAACTGATTCGGGGACATTATAATAAACATAAATGCTGCCTTGATGAAAGTTAATTTGTAGTGAATTGTAGTCAGAATTATAAGCTGCCGAATGAATTAAAGAAGATTTGAGAGGGATTAGATCCATTAGCTAATCATTCCTTTAATTAAGTTAACCCGGGCAGTTGGCCCGGGGACTTTATTGATTACTCCTTATCTTTTTCCGCTAAACTATCCTGAACTGCTTTTACATTCTGCCGCAGTTCTGAAAAAGTGCTTTCGCTGACCATAACTGCGTTGTCTTTTCGTTTTCCTTCTGACAGCAGTTTGTCACAAGACTTTAATAAAAGGTGGAGACGTGATTTTAAATTTTGGTGTTTATCTTTGAGTTCTATGATTTCTTCGTCTAATTTTTTAGCATATTCTTCTAATTCACTAGTCATTTTTCCCCTCCTTATCTGCCTATTACAATTCTATTAAAGAACTAGAAAAAAATCAATTATTTTTAACGAAAAAATACTTATTAGAAACTGAGTGACTATAGATTTTTTTGCAGGAAATTTTAATTTTATAGTGAATTTTTAGAATATGAGTGTAATTATATAGAAAAAATGGGAGTGGAAACTATGAAAGAATACTCAATAAAACGATTAATTGCCCTTAGATCATTAGCTATTTTAGTAATAACTGTTGTATTAATTATTTATTAGAACTGGGAATTAATTTTGAGACTAACCCCATGCAAGAATTAAGTCTGGATTTAAAAAATTTACAGGAGGAACTGCGGTTTGTCGAGAATTTAGAGATATACAATGACTAGCCGACCAATCAAATCTACTATTTTGGCTAAATTAGAAGTAGGTGGTGAAGAGATAGGAGCGCTTAATCTTGATGTAGCAGTGGATAGTGAGTAGGAGTTCAGTCGAGAAACTTTAAACATAATTGATTATTTTAGTAATGTAGCTTCTGCCTTTGCTACCATGCAGCGCTATAATCAAATGCAGAAGAAATTTCAGAAAGAGATAATTTTATCTATAATTAATATTTTAGAGCTACATGATAAGTATACCAAGGGTCATTCTGAAAATGTAGTTGAGATTTCAGCTACTATTGCTCGTGAATTAGGATTTAGTCAAGAGCAGATAACCCAAGTTTATTGGGCGGGTTTGGTTCATGATATAGGTAAGATATTAGTAGACTGCAGTATTTTAAATAAACCGGATAAATTAACCAGAGAGGAGTACAGTCAAATTAAACAGCACAGCGTTTGGGGCTATAAAGTACTAAATAATTCCGAGGAATTAGAGGAGATAGCTAACTTTATCCGTCACCACCACGAATGGTGGGACGGCAGCGGTTACTCGGATGGTTTAGCCGGACAAGAAATTCCTCAGGTTTTCCGGATAATTGGAGTAGCAGATGCTTGGGATACAATGAGAAGTAATAGGGTTTATAGAAATAAATTGAGTAAACAGACTGCTATTCAAGAGTTAAAAGAGGGGAGAGGAGTTCAATTTGCCCCAGAAATAGTGGATATAATGCTTAAACTAATTAACCAAGAAGAAATCTAATTTAGCCAGGAGGGATACAATGGAAACTAATTGTCGAGTGCATGTTTATCTGTCTGGAAGAGTGCAGGGAGTAGGGTTTAGAGCCTTTACAAAGCGCACTGCACAGCAGTTAGGAATTACAGGTTGGGTGAAAAATCTTGCTGATGGGCGAGTAGAAGCAGTATTTACTGGTTCCGAAGAAAAGGTAGAAGCAATACTTAATAAGGTGGAAACCGGTCCTAGATTTGCTGAAGTGAATGATATGGAAGTTGAAGAGGAAAATTACCGCGGCGAATTTGATAGATTTGAGGTTAGGTATTGAGAGTCAGCCTTGTGGCAGGCTGGCTTTTTTCTTGTTGTTTAGCAAATTATAAACAGCAGTAAATTAATCAAAACAGAAAAGCTAAGAATTTATAAGAGAAGAAGGAGGAGTTGTCATGCGGAAATTGGTAGTCAGGATTGGTTTATTATTAATAGTATTTATGTTGATTAGTCAACCTATAATGGCAAGTGATTTAGGGACGGAAGCTAGTTTTGGGAATCGGATGAGAGTGTTTCCTAAACTGAGGGGGTTAGTAGCTGATAAACCAACTGATATTCAGTTAAATCCAGCTTTTTGGGCGCAGATTGAAGACCGAGAACTGTTTACTGATTTTTATCTGCAGTCTATTCCGGAGGGAAGTAGTAAATTGGATTTTGCTTCTCAGTTGGGTTATCGATTGAGTAAGAGCAATGTTTTGGGTGGGAAATTTGCTGTTGATTCTGATAGTGGAGATTATATCTTTAAACTAGGTGATGCCCTGCAGATAAATGAAAATTTATCCCTGGGTGGGCGGACCGGAGTGGAGAATATTGCAGAAAAACTACAGGTTACTTTGGCTGCAGGTGCTAATTATCAGATAACTGATAATCTTGCTTTTGATGGAACAATCGGGGTCAAAGATGAAGAGATGGAACTATTCATGCGGGGCAAAAAACAATTACAGTCTACAGGAAGTGTGGTAGGAGCAGTTGATCTTGCTCAAGGATTTGCTTATAAACGGTTAGCCGTAGCTAAAAATGAGCAAAGGAAAGATTCCTTGTGGGTTTACGGTGGAGAAGTAGTAGATAGACAAGCAGCAACTGCTGTTAATTTAATATGGGGCGCCGAACTTAAATTTAATCGGAAGTTAACTGGTCGAGCGGGAGGCCAGCATAATCTGTTTTATAAGTCAGAGGAGGCTACAGAAGTTAAAATTCCTCATTTGAATTTCATTAATGTAGGAGTCAGTTATAAGATAGATGAATCAACCACTATTGATTTGGCTTCTACTCCTGTTTTACAGTTTGGAGAAAATGCTAAATTAATATTAAGTTTTACTTTGCAGCAGCAATTTTAAAGGAAGTTGGCCCGCTTAGGCGAGCCTTTTTTAGGTTATTTTTTCCCCCTCTGGTGAATAATTAATAATATAGCAGTGTTTTATAGAGAGGAACTAGTTTAACAATAAAAAAAGGGGGGGAATAAATGAAAGAAAGACTATATAATTTATCAGTAACGCAGTTAAAGAAAAAATTAAATACTAATCTAGAGCAAGGATTAAATCGGTATCAAGTGGAGAATAGATTAGCTGATGTAGGTTATAATCAATTACCGGAAGAAACCGGAGCTTCTATTTTAAAGTTATTTGTCGAACAATTCCAGGATTTTATGGTATTAGTGTTATTGATAGCTACTGTGGTTTCTTTTTTTCTGGGGGAAGTAGCAGATGCAGTTACTATTTTGGCAATTGTGGTGTTAAATTCCTGCATGGGGTTTATTCAAGAATATAGAGCTGAAAAATCTCTGGAAGCTTTAAAGAGTCTTTCGTCACCTACAGCTCAGGTTTTACGAGCAGGAAAAATAAAAGAAGTAGCTACCAATGAAGTAGTGCCTGGAGATGTGATCTTAGTGGAACGGGGAGATAAAATACCAGCTGATGCCCGGTTGTTAGCAGGGGATAATTTAGAAGTTAATGAAGCTTCTCTAACGGGAGAATCGGTGCCCGTAGCAAAAAAAGTTACTACTTTATCGGGGGAAGTACCAGTTGGGGATAGAGAAAATATATTACATATGGGAACTACAGTTACTAAAGGGCAGGGAAAAGCAGTTATTACGGCAACTGGGTTGGCAACAGAAATGGGGCAGATAGCAGATATGCTGCAGCAGACTACTGAGGAGATAACTCCCTTGCAGAAGAGGTTGAAAGAATTAGGAAAGTGGCTGGTAGTTTTTTGTTTGCTAGCTTGTTTGGGAGTTGCGGTGTTGGGAGTTTTAAAGGGCGAACCCGTTTATCAAATGGTATTGGCGGGGGTTAGTTTAGCAGTAGCTGCTATTCCGGAAGGATTACCGGCAATTGTGACGTTAGCTTTAGCAATTGGAGTTCAGAAAATGATTGAGCGGAATGCAATCATTCGTAAACTGCCGGCAGTAGAGACATTAGGTTGTGCGACAGTAGTTTGTTCTGATAAAACTGGAACGTTAACTAAAAATGATATGGTAGTAGAACAGATTTATACTAATGATGAACTTTATTATTGTCAAGCAGAGGGGTTTGATCAGCCGAATTTAAAAAAATTACTGCAGATAGGGACTATCTGTAATAATGCGCGGTTAAAGAAGCGGGAGTCGCTGGTAGGTAAAGTAAAACAGGTAAAGGAGTCAATGTTTAACCAACGAAATAAGCGGGAAATTATTGGCGATCCTACAGAAGGGGCGTTGCTGGCAGCGGCTGATGAAGCAGGATTGAATAAAGATAGGTTAGAGGCTGGATTTTCTGAATTACTGGAAATCCCCTTTACTTCAGCCCGCAAACGAATGTCTAAGCTGGGAAAAAAGGGCAGTCAATATGAATTATACACTAAGGGAGCACCGGAAATAATACTTGAACGCTGCAATTATTTTTATGAGCAAGGTCAGGTCAAGCGATTAACTAGTTCTCGCCGCCGGGAGATAAAAAAGATTAATCAGAAATTAGCTAGTCAGGGGCTGCGGGTTTTGGCTTTTGGCTATCGAGAATTAAGCGGAGAGTTAGACCGTAATAATTTAGAGCAGTACGAAGAGAAACTTGTGTTTGTAGGGTTAGCCGGATTAATGGATCCGCCGCGCTCAGAAGTGAAGACAGCTATTAAAAAGTGTAAGCAGGCTGGAATTACTCCCAAGATGGTGACGGGGGATCATAAAGAAACAGCAGTAGCAATAGCTAAAAAATTAAATTTATTAGAACCGGAAGATCAAGTGTTGACTGGTCAAGACTTACAGCAGATGAGTGATCGAGAGTTAAAGCAGGATATTGAGGATACAGCAGTGTTGGCTCGGGTTTCTCCCCAGGATAAATTACGGGTAGTTAAAGTGTTACAAGAGCAGAACCAAGTAGTAGGTATGACCGGAGATGGAATTAATGATGCGCCGGCGGTTAAAGAAGCAGATATTGGGATTGCTATGGGCAAACAGGGAACAGATGTTACCCAGGAAGCTTCTTCATTGATTTTAGCTGATGACAATTTTGCTACTATTGTGGCAGCAGTGGAAGAAGGACGGGCGATTTATGATAATATCAGGAAATTTATTAGATATTTGCTCTCCTGTAATATTGGAGAAATACTAACTATGTTTTTAGCCTCCTTACTTGCTTTGCCGCTGCCGTTAATTCCTATTCAGATTTTGTGGGTAAATTTAGTAACCGATGGGCTGCCTGCTTTGGCGTTAGGAGTAGATCCGGCGGATGATGATATTATGGATCGGGCTCCTCGGGAACCAGATGAAAGTGTTTTTTCGCGGGGACTAAAGTGGAAAATCATGGGGCAAGGCATTTTGATTGGTTTAGGTACTTTATTTGTTTTCCTGTTAAGTTTAAGGATTGGAGGTTCGTTAGCAGAAGCTCGGACAATGGCGTTTACAAATTTAGTAATGGTGCAGTTATTTTTTGTATTCAGCTGTCGTTCAGAGGACTATAGTTTACTGCGGATGAATTTACTGAGTAATGTATACTTGATAGGAGCAGTAACTTTATCATTTGGGCTCCATTTATTAGTTTTATATCACGAGTTTTTTCAAAATTTATTTGAGACGGTGCAGTTGGCCCGTAAGCAATGGGGAGTAATATTAGTGGTTTCGATTAGCTCTACTTTAGTGATAGAAGTCCTTCAATTCATTTATAATTCGATCACTCGGAATTAATGTAAAAAATAATTCACTGCAAGGTAAGTAGTAAAAGCCAGCCGATGATAAGGCTGGCTCTTTTGACTTTTAATTTTTGACAAAGCGTGAACCTTCACCTACAAAAGCAAAAACTAATCCTTGACAATTGAAAGATCAGATGTTAATATAGTTAGTGCTGCTTATGAGAAAAGT
>CAYFUT010000098.1:0-7203 GCA_964346395.1 uncultured Halobacteroidaceae bacterium | reverse complement strand
TCGAGCTGCCTCTTTATCCTTAAACAAACCCATTTTATCCAGCATATCACCTGTTTTTAACTTTTCCGCCAGCGGCTTTAGACCAAAAGCTGCTGCTGAGGCAGGACAAGTAATATTATCTGCTGTTAAAATTACCTTCTCCCCGTAGCCAGCTTTCATCAATGTTTGGCAGTATCTATACTTACCGCTTGTATCATAATCATCTAACTGATCCAACTCATCCTCCTTTAAGAATTTCACTCCGACCGGCTTTCGCTCTAAATCTAGAATCTCCATCAAAGTTTCAGTTTCAGCTTTTAATTCACTCATTTTATACAACCTCCTTCTATCTTCCCGCCGGGGAACACAGCCTCCCCGACGGAAACATGTTTTCCTTCCCCTGTTAATTAATTCCTTTTTCCTTCATCATCTGTTCCATCATCTCTGGTTTCTCCATTCCCATCATCTTCATCATCTGCGGCATCTCCATATCTTTATCCGCCATCAATTCTTTACACCTCGGCTTTAACTCCTGCATCATCTGCTGTGGATTTTCGGCAAACATCTCAAACATAGTCGGCATTACCGCCTGTTTTACAAACTCTAACTTTTCCTCTCGAGATAATTTATTAAACTCTTCTGCTAACGGATCCACTGCTTTATTCCTCCTATCAATAATCTTTTAAACCACATCGGCTTCCAGCCGATTTAATTAAATCATTCAACCTCCTCCTTCATAACCAATTGAAACTAATTCTCCTTCTTCTACAATTACCGGCACCTGTTCAACATCATATTTTTCCTTCACCATACTTCTTTTCTCTTCATTTTCAGACAGATTAATTTCTTCAAATTCAATTCCCTGCTCTTCATAATCCTCCTTTGCCTGCTGACAGAAAGGACAACCGGTTTTAGTATACATAGTAATTTCTCCCATACTAATCCCCCCTCCTCTCTCTTTAGAATTCTCGGCTAAATTAATTGTACAGCAAAAGTTATTTTTCCCACTTTGAAAAAATTATACTCATCCGGCCAACAGACCATCTACAATGAAAATAAGCTTCCGCACCTAATTTCTATATAATCTACATGAGCTCTAGCTCCAGATATAGATTGTTATATTTTTCTCAAATTTAGGTAAAAAATTATTGCCCCATCTGATTGATATATGAATTAATTCTATAAGCATATTATCATATTGGAATATAGTTGTCAAATACACCTCTCTAAAAAAATAACATTAAAAAAAGGCCGAGCCAATAATTGACCCGACCTCTTTATTATGTTAGGAAAGCATATCTTTTATTTCCTCTTTACTAGGAACTTTTCCTCTAGCTTTGATCTCTCCATCAATTCCCAAAGCAGGTGTCTGCATTACTCCTGCCTCTGCCATCTCTGCTACATCTTCAACTTTTTCTAATTCATAGTCAACTCCTACTTCTTTAGCTGCTGCTTCAGCATTATCAGCTAAACTAACACAATTTTGACATCCAGGTCCATAAACAGTAAGTTTCATCAATCATCCCTCCTAAGAATAATTTATTAAGTTTGTTCTTATTATACCACAAATGTACCATAAATCATACCAGTTAAAGTAGCCATCACTACCACTAACGAAATAAATACTAATGTTTTCTTAGTTCCCAAAACACTACGGATAACTAACATATTAGGTAAACTTAAAGCAGGGCCAGCCAAAAGCAGCGACAAAGCAGGTCCTTTCCCCATCCCTAAATTCAATAGCCCCTGAATAATCGGAATTTCTGTCAGCGTAGCAAAGTACATGAACGCTCCCAAGATAGACGCCATAAAGTTAGCTACAATTGAATTACCGCCGACTAAGTTAGCTACCCACTGTTTAGGAATTATTCCGGCGTTAGAACCAGGAGTACCCATTAAAAAGCCGGCAATCAAAACTCCGCCGAATAATAAGGGCATAATCTGTTCCGCAAAACTCCAGGTTTCATCTATCCAATCAGAGAGTTCATCCTTAGTAAACCAATTATACAGCTGCAGTCCTAAGGCAACCAACAAGCCTATTGCTAACGGCCACTTTACCTGATAAATCCAATACCATAAACCTGAAGGTTCAGACGGCTTAGCCCAGGTGAGAAAGACCAAAATTAAAACCATAGTAGCAAAATAAATAATATTCTGCCACCCACTGCGGCCTTCTGTTTCCTCTGCTTCCTGTACAAATTCTTCTAATCTTTCTTTATCTTCTTCCCTAAAGATAATAGCCATTAATAAACCAATTACCAGAGCAAAAACCACTGCCCCTACAGCTCTAGCTAATCCAATCTGCCAACCTAATACCCGAGCCGTTAACACAATTGCCAGAACATTAATAGCCGGACCAGAATAGAGAAAGGCTATCGCCGGGCCAATTCCTGCTCCCCGCTTATAAATTCCAGCAAATAATGGCAGCACAGTACAAGAACAAACCGCTAAAATAGTTCCCGATACAGAAGCAACAGAATAAGAAATCCACTTTTTCGTCTGTCCCCCAAAATACTTAATTACAGCTTCTTGCGAGATGAAATTAGAAATTCCTCCCGCTATAAAAAAGGCAGGTACCAAACAAAGAAGCACATGTTCTCTAGCATACTCATGCAGCATAGTAAATGCTTCTACAACAGCCTGCTGAATATGCGAACTGCTCATCGGAATAAAATATACTAGTAAAAATACTGCCACATATAACAAAAACTTTTTAAATTTAGTCACCATACCCCTCCTTTTTTAATTGCTGCTGTTTCCTTTTTAAATCTTCAGCTAATACTTGATCTAAACAATTAAAAAAGTTAGAAATACAAGGAATTCTTAGGTGATAAAATACTTGATTTCCTTTTTTAGCGCCAGCAACAATGCCTGCTTTTTTCAAAACACTTAAGTGTTTTGAAATACTAGATTGACTAGCATCAATTTTTTCCGTCAGTTCACAAACGCAATGTTTCCCCTCCGTATTCAAAATTTCTACAATTTGAAGGCGAGTAGAATGAGCTAGGGCTTTAGCAATTTCTGCTCTAGCTTCATAAAATTGATCAGCCATTTCCGCTCCTCCTTAATTTAATGTTCAACTACATTTACTTATTAAGCAGCATACAATCTAACTACTTACTATATTATCATATTAGAATATAGTTGTCAATTAGATAGCCCCATTTTTTCTCTATTAATCTCTACTACTTATTAGATACGTATTAACTTAACGTATATTTTTCCAATTACTTTGTTTTTCCATTAGATTCTTTGTTATATGCTAAGAAAATAAACGTTATTTATCCAATTCTTGAACTGCCATCTGCACCGGATCCCAGGGACTGCTTAGCGGAGGAGTATAACTTAAATCTAAATTACTAATTTTTTCTATTGTCATTTCATTATAAATCGCTGAGGCAAATATATCTAGTCTTTTAGAAACTTCTGCGTTTATATTGCCCAGTATTTGTGCTCCTAAAATTCTACGGGAATCTTTATCAGCTACTACCTTAATCTTTAATTCATAAGCCGGTGGATAATATACTTTATGATCCCAGGTATTTATTGTTGCTGTTATAACTTCAAAGCCGTTATTTTCTGCTTCTTCTGCATCAAAACCAGTTCTCGCAATTACCGTATCAAAAATCTTTATTGATTGAGTGCCCAGAGCACCAGCAAATTCTCTATCTTGGCCACAGATATTGCTTCCTATAATTCGTCCGTGCTTATGTGCTATAGAGCCTAAAGCATAATAAGTATATTCGTTACTTACCGCATTTAATGTTTCTGCACAATCTCCACCCGCATATATATCTTTTAGATTAGTTTCCATTTTCTTATTAACCTTAAAGGCACCATAATCACCTGTTTCAATTCCAGCCTTAGTTCCTAATTCAGTGTTAGGCTCTGTCCCGACAGAAATTAAAACAGTATCAGCTTCTACACTAAACTCATCACTACCATACACTCGCAAGCCATTGTTTTCCTTTTCTATCTTTTCTACAGCTGTCCCAGTAACTATTTCTGCTCCTTTTGCTGCCAGTTTCTTTTCCACAAGTTTCCTAAACGGTTTAGCTACAGTATTTAAGATAGTATCTTCAAATTCTACTAAGGTAACTTCTAACCCTCTTCGAATCAGAGCTTCTGTCATCTCCAAGCCTACATATCCGCCCCCTACAATTACTGCTTGATCAGGATTATTATTTTCTAAATATTTGTTAAACTGAATACTATCATCCATCCAGCGCATAAAAAATACTTCTTCTAAGTCAATTCCATTAATAGAGGGAACAATATTTTTTCCTCCAGTACCTAACACAAGCTTATCATATTCTATTTCAACTTCTTCTCCACTATCTTTAACTGCTTTTAAGAGCTTTTCTTCGGGATCGATATTGGTTACTTCTGTTTCCAGCATTAAATCAATACCAGCCTCTTTTATATCTTCACTATCCCTATGAGCCAAATCCTGCCACTTCTCTACTTCCCCGCCAAGATAAAAGGGAATTCCACAAATGCTGTAATTAGGAAAAGCATTATTAGCAATAACTAACGGCCTGATATTATCATCAAGTTCGCGGATCCGAAGAGCTGCACTTATTCCCACATCACTTCCCCCAATAATAACTGCTTTTTTCATTATTATTCTCCTCTCCACTATCTAACTGCAGTAAGTTAAACTTATTATAGAGTTATCTAAATTAATTGTCAAATGAACAGTTAAACTTCAAATTAAAAAATGTAAATTTTTGCGGTCGACTTCTCAAACGAGAAGTCGGCCGCTAACAACTTTAAGCTTTTAATTTACCAAGATCAATCTTACTGTTAGCAATAATTCCAATTGCCAACTTAAAGAAAGCAGCAATTAAAAAGATTAACGCTACCGTCCAAAATTTTAACACATAGCCGTTAATAAAAGTTCCTACTCCCCCGCCGACAAACATAGCAAAGGAAGCTAGAGACATCGCAGTCCCCCTCATTTTAGGCATTACCCGCTGAGCATAAGTAACCAGTGTTGACTGGAGAGAAACGAAAGCACCGCCAAAACCAAATAAACCGAGTACAATTAAAACCGGATTAGACGTTAAAGATAAGGTCAACAAAGAAACCAGACCCAACATTCCGGCAAATAAGAAAAACTTATCGCCGCCTTTTTGGCGTAGTTTATCAGCATTGCGGCCGAAGACTACTGTTCCAATTCCAAAGAAACTGAGCATCAACCCGACATAAAAGATATTATAGCCAGTCACCTGCTGAATAAACTCCCCAGAATAAGTAAAGCTGCCGAAAACAGCATACCCAACTAAAAAGATAATCCCAACCACTGTTAACAACTGTTTATTAGCAAAAGCATCACTATACACCTGTTTGAAATTCAAGCTATCAATTTTACTTTCCCCGCTCTCAATTACTCGCACCATAATTACAGCAATAACAAATTCCGCTAAGCCATAAGTTAAATAAACAAACCGCCAGGAACTAAAATAAGCGATAGTTCCGCCCAATATAGTCGCTGAAGCTCCACCTAAAAACATCATCCCCATTACTTTAGCAATTGCACTTTGGCGCTGATCATCAGCAAAACTATCCCCGATTAAAGCCATTGTCACTGGAAAAATTCCCGCAGCAAAAGCTCCATTAATAGTCCGTAAAATGACTAGTGATGGTAAATTATAAGCTAACGAACCTAAAGAACTAAATAATGCCGTCCCAAAAGCAGCAATCTTAATAATGCGCCCTTTCCCAAATCTATCTCCTAACGGGCCAAATAAAACTGTAAATAAGCCGAAAGAAGCCATATAAGCAGTCACCGATAAAGCTGCACTACTGACCTCTATCTGCAGCTCTTCTGCTATATCAATTAACAGTGGTGCAACTGCATAATTATCTCCATTCGCAAAAAAGGCCATCATACCTAAAACCAACAACATCTTATTTACTTGTTTACTTTTCATGTTTTAGCCTCCTAATTGTAATATTTGGATAATACGATATAGTAAGTAAAAAATCAAACTCCAG
Source organism: uncultured Halobacteroidaceae bacterium (assembly GCA_964346395.1). Lineage (GTDB taxonomy): Bacteria > Bacillota > Halanaerobiia > Halobacteroidales > Halobacteroidaceae > CAYFUT01. The sequence continues at coordinate 1,224 of CAYFUT010000098.1, read as the reverse complement.
TGATTATATTAACATATTCTAATATAAATATCAAACTAATTTTTTTGTTAAAATCTACCTATATTTTTTACGCTATCCGCCTAAAAAATTATAGTTTATTTATTACTCGGCACCAACAAGACGGGGATAGGAGATTTTCTAGCTATCTGTTCAGCAGTACTTCCAATTAACAAGTCTTTAAGAGAATTTTGACCTCTATCGGAAATAATAATTAAATTGCTTTCTTTTTCTTCAGCAATCTCAATAATATTTTGGGCAGCATCACCATTTCTTACTTCTATATTACAATTACAATTCATATTGTTAGCTGCTAATTCTCTTTTTATTTCTTCTAATTTAGTTCTAACTTCATTTTTCTTTTCTTTTAACTTTTCCATACTATTGCTACTCTCAATTATAGAAACTATTGTAGTCTTTTCTGACGGAGTGCTTATTTTTTTCATTACATCTAATAGCTTAGTTGTAGAATCAGAAAAATCTACTGGTAATAAAATATCTTCAAACTTATTCTCAACGATAGGTTTTAAATCTTTAGTCTCAAGTTCTTCATATTTTTCTATTAAAACAGGAATATTACTTTTTCTGATTACATCATGAGTAGTGCTCCCTAGAAAAACATCTTTTATTACTCCACCTCCATGAGAGCCCATTAATATTAAATTGCAATTTTCTTCATTAGCTACACTGACAATTTTATCAGCTGGCTCTCCTTCTTCAACTTTAATAGAAGCCTCCAACCCCATATTTTCTACTTTTTCTTTGCATTTTTTTAATAATCTCTTATCAATTTCCTCAGCATATTCTACTGTCTTAGTTTTTATATCAGTCTCAAGCACCTGTAAAATTAGAACTTCTTTAATACCTATATTTTTTAATTCTGGCAAGCCATTACTTAATTTTTCTGCTGCTTTTGAAAAATCAGTTGCCAATAAAACCTTACCTTGGTTAAACATTATATTCCCTCCTCTTTAAAAATTGATTTTTTATTAAGAAATTTGTTTTAATTAAATTAATTTAAAAATGCCATTATGAACATATGCTAATAAAAGTATAAACCATATTAGCAATTTTGTCAAGTATATGTAAAAAAATACTTGCTATCTTGACAACTATATTACAATATGATAATATTGTAATCGAAAATAATTAAAATTTATACAAAAGGAGGGTAAAATTTATGAGTTTACCAGAAAAATTTGCTGAATGGAAAGGAATTCCCCGGGA
>CAYFUT010000097.1:0-7388 GCA_964346395.1 uncultured Halobacteroidaceae bacterium | reverse complement strand
TAACAGACTATGCCGTTCAACAAATACTTTTTCTACATCTTTACTAGTCATATACTTAATAAATTTAAGGCTAGCAATTTTCTGTTCTCTCGGTAAATCATTGACCATAATAAAGCCTTTACCGCTAGTCAACGGCTGAGCTCGTTTTCCAGTTTTCTTAAACTTAGGCAGCGAAGCAATTCCTAAATCAACGTTCTCCGCATCTGCATAACTATTAATTGACCAGACACCATTCATAATAAACGGTGCTTTACCTTTCTTAAATAGACTATCAGCTAAATTATAGTCACATCCTTTAGGAATAACTTTATGCTCAAATTTCAAATCACGAATAAACTGCATAGCATCCTTACTAGCTTCATTATTTAAACTAGGCTTCTGATTTGAATCAAAGAATTCACCGCCGAATCCGGTATAAAATGGAGCCCAGAAGAAAGGTTCCTGAATATTAAATACAAATCCGTATTTATCAAATTTACCGTCTCCATCTTCATCTACTGTATGTTCTTTGGCTACCTTAATTAATTCTTCCCACGTTTCAGGAGCTTCATCAACTAAGTTCTTATTGTACATCAACATTAGATGATTTCCCATGCTGTGGGGAATACCATAAATGTTACCATTTAATTTCATAGATTTTAAAGCATTATCAGTATACATATCCTTCATTTCTTGACTTATTAAATCATTTAACGGCTGAGCAATTCCCATTTCTGCAAAAACTCCTGCTTGATCAAAAGGACTAATAGTTACTGATGGTCCTTTACCGCCCATATAAGCAGTTTGTGTATTTTCTCTTAAATCTTCAATACCCATATGAGTTAGTTTAACTTTGATATTCGGATACTTTTCTTCAAATTTCTTGACATATTCTTTTAAAGTTTTTTCTGTTGTCTCAACATTATAAGGTTCCCAGACTTTAATAGTGACTTCTTCTTCTAACTCTTCCTGATCAAGAGCCACTTCACTCTGTTGTTCGGCTTGATCTTCTTTGCTGGCCTTCTGCGAACTACATCCTACTGCTAATAAAGACAACGACAATAACAAAACCAGTAATAATGTAAAACCTTTTTTCATTGATAGTTCCCTCCTTGAAATTTAAAATTTTTATAATTCCCTCCGCTTATTATATTATATTATATTATAGAGGCAACTATCTTAATGATGCAAGCGTTTTCACACTCGCTAAAAAATAATTTCTAGATTTAATTTAAAAGTCCTCCTTATATTTTAATTTTTTCCTATTATCCCCTAATTTTTAAGTTAACCTCTAACTCTTCCGCCAACTCGCGGCAGGCTGCTATATCAATTTCAGGATGCCGCACAACCGACACAGTTACCTTGGGTATCCAATCTTGGGCCTGCTTAATAAAATCTATTAAGGCGGGAAAGGCTTTTTCTCCAAATTGAGATTGGGTTATTGCTTGATAAGTTTCTGCATTAGAAGCGTTTAAGCTGATCGAAATCTGATTAATATCACCAGCTAATTCTGGTAGTACGTTCCGCTCATGAATTAAATTAGCTAATCCATTAGTATTAATCCGCACTGGAATTTGCGGATAGTGTTCAGTTAAATACTGGGCAATCTTACTTACTGCTTCTACTCTAATTAAGGGCTCCCCATAACCGCAGAAAATAATTTCTTGATATTGATCTGCCTGACCAATATCAGCAATCACCTCTTCTGCCGTCGGTTCTTCTTCGAGCCATAAATTATAGCCTCCTACTCCATCCTTGAATTTTCTAACACAAAATTTACAGTCATTAGTACATCTATTAGTTAAATTAATATATAATTTATCTCCCAGTTGATAGGTAATAGCCATCTTTACCACTCCTCCTATTATAATTATATTAAAAACGTAGCGACAGGATATATCCTGTCGCTACTTCCTATTTATCACGTTACTTGTTCAACAAATCATTATCTCTTTTTCTTTAATTCAATTCAAATAAATTTTCAGCATTTTTCGTAGTTATCCGTTCTACCTTTTCCAGTGTAGTATTTTTCAACTCCGCTATTTCCCGCGCCACTTCCTCAACATATTTGGGCTGATTGCGGTCACCGCGGTGAGGAGCCGGAGCTAAATAAGGAGCATCAGTTTCCACCAAAATTTTCTCTAGCGGTAAATTAGGGACTGCCATTCTCAACTCATCCGCTCCATTAAACGTAACAATTCCGCCTAAAGCTATATAAAAGCCCCAATCAAGTACCTGCTGAGCTGTTTCTAAATCATAAGCATAGCAGTGTAAAACTCCATTCATATCTTGGGCCTCTGCTTCTAAAATATCTAAAGTATCTTGTTTTGCTTCTCTACTATGAATAGCAACCGGCAAATCTAATTCTCTAGCCAACGCAAGCTGCTCCTTAAACACTTCTCTCTGTTTGGCCCGGGGCGAGTTGTCATAATAATAATCAAGACCAATTTCTCCAATAGCTACTACCTGGTCATTATTAGCAGCTAGCTGTTTTAATTCCTGATAACTTTCTTCCGTAAACCCTCTTGCTTCGTGCGGATGAACTCCTACACTAGCATAAATAAATTCGTATTCTTCCGCTAATGCTGCTGAATTTTGACTTGACTCTAAATCAGCTCCTACATTTATAATCTTCTTAATTCCATTCCGGTAAGCATCCATAATTATTTTATCTCGGTCAGAATCAAACTGCTCAAAATCAAGATGAGCGTGGGTATCAATTAGCATATTATCACCTCAAAATACAGTTTACAATTGACAATTTACAGTTGACAGTTAGAAAAATACAAAAACAAAATAAAATATTTATCCATTTTATACTTTTAACTGTACACTGCAAACTGCATAGCCAGGGTAAAAATCAACCCTGGCTATGAAAAACGCAAAAACCGCATCAACTGTCAACTAAATTTATTTTACTTTTGCTCCGCTGGGTATATCTCCATCCACTGTTACTACACTTAATTGTTCATCATCTTCGGTAGAAGCTGCTAAAATCATACCGTTAGATTCAACACCAAAGATAGTAGCCGGTTCCATATTAGCAATCATAATTACTTTCTTACCTACTAATTCTTCCGGCTGATAATGTTTAGAAATCCCTGCTACTAACTGCCGTTCTTCCTCACCTAAAGCCACCTGTACCTTAAGCAATTTATTACTATCTTCTATCTCTTCTGCTTCTAATACTTCCGCTACCCGTAAATCCAACTGCCCAAACTCATCAAAACTAATATAATCCATTTCTGTATCCGCTCCTTCTTCCAATTCTGATTCATCATTTACTGCTTCAGTAGCCGACTCATCTAAATTATCATAGTATTCCTCTATATCGCGGCGGGGAAAGATTGGTTCACCTTCCTTAACTTTAATTCCCGGTGTCAAATTACCCTGTGTTGTAGCATCTTCCCAGGTCTGCTCCGCTAGCTCTTCTTCAAGTCCCATCTGATTCCACATCTTCTGCGGAGCTTCCGGCAAAAACGGACGCAGAGTAATTGTAATGCGCCGCAGATTATCCAACAAAGTATACAATACAGCTCCTAATTTATCCCGCTTACCTTCATCTTTAGCTAACACCCAAGGTTCAGTTTGATCAATATACTTGTTAGTCCGGCGGACAAACTTCCAAAGCTCTTCTAAAGCAGTACTAAACTGCAGCTGATCCATGTTCTCTTCTATCGCTGCAAAAGCTTCTTGAGCTACTGCTTCTAATTCCTCATCATACTCAGTAGTTACTTTTTTCTCAGGAATTTCACTGTCAAAATACTTCTCTACCATAGCTAAGGTTCTATTTAATAAATTACCCAAATCATTAGCTAAGTCAGAATTGATCCGTCGAATAAATGATTCGGTCGAATAAGAACCATCAGTACCAAAGGCAATCTCCCGCAGCAGGTAATATCGGACAGCATCTACACTAAAGTCTTCAATCAACTTCGCCGGATCAATTACATTGCCTTTTGACTTGGACATCTTTCCTCCTTCAACCAGTAAAAATCCGTGCCCGAAAACCTGCTTCGGCAGCGATAAGTCAGCCGCCATTAAAATTGCCGGCCAGATTACTGTATGAAACCGTAAAATATCTTTGCCTACAATGTGTACGTCTGCCGGCCAATATTTATTAAACTTTTCCTCATCGCGCCGAAAATCAATCCCGGTTAGATAACTAATTAAAGCATCAAACCAGACATAAATTACATGGTCATCATCAATCGGCACCGGCACTCCCCAGTCAAAGCTGGCTCGAGAAACACATAAATCTTCCAAACCATCTTCGATAAAACTAATCATTTCATTGCGCCGAGTTTCCGGCTGAATAAAGCCCGGATTGTTTTCTATAAATTCAATTAAATCAGCTTCGTATTTAGACATTTCAAAGAAATAACTCTCTTCTTCCATCCATTCTACCGGCCGCCCGCAGTCTGGACAGTTGCCGTCTTCATCTAACTGCCGCTCTTGCCAGAAAGTTTCACAGGGAGTACAGTAGTAGCCTTCATACTTATCCTTATAAATATCTCCTTTATCATAAATCTTCTTAAATAAATACTGAACATCATCCTTATGCTCCTGGCAAGTAGTCCGCACAAATTCAGTATAGTCTACTTCCAGCTGATCCCATAATTCTTTAAAGCTATCTACAATTCCATCAATATACTCAAGAGGCTCTTGACCATTTTCTTTAGCTGCTTTCAACAACTTCTGGCCGTGTTCATCAGAACCGGTAATCAATTCAGCATCATACCCCTGCAGTTCCTTAAACTTAGCAATTGTATCCGCTGCAGTAGTAGTATAAGTATGTCCAATATGTAACTCATCATTCGGATAATAAATAGGTGTTGTTACGTAAAAACTCTGTTCACTCATTTGGTATCCCTCCTGGATTTATAATTTACAATTGATAATGTATAATTGACAATTAAATTCAAACCCTTTTTCCTCTCTTTAAAGTGATAATTCCTAAAAACCGGATGATTTCTATCCGGTTAAGCTCCCTCCACTTCACTTTGCTAGGGGTGAGGGCTGAGTTTATTAAAAGATTTTTACTAGAGTTACTTAGGCTCACTGGAAGTTAAAATTAAGTACGGGTTAACTAATTTAAAATTAGTTTGCTTAATTTTGACTGAAAGTGAGTCTTAGTGGATCTGTAAAAATCTTTCCCAGCTCAGCCCCCCCTAGCAAAATTACACCCCTAAATTGAAAAATCCCCCCATCCCCAAATAGGGACGAGAGGCTGCTCCCGCGGTACCACCCTAATTACTATTTATAGTCGCTCATTGCTGATAACGGCAGCTAACCGGTCTAATTCTACTGGCGGTTCGAATTAGACAGCTCCAGGATCATCTTCAGCACTTCTACTGTTCTGGCTCTCAGCTAACCCAGTTCTCTGTAAACAGCTTCCGCACCTACTCATCCCTTCGCAGCTTTTAAATATATCTTTGCTTATTATTGTCTGCATTGTAATTAAAAATATACAGGAAAGGCAGCTAATTGTCAAGAAAAAACCAGCAATCACTACTCACTTAAAAATATATGAAGTTTCAGATCACCTATATCAGTAGTCACCGGAATTAAAATGAAAGTTTCTCCAAATAAATTAATATCATCTTCTCCGGCGTCAGCTATAACTTCCGGAGCCTCGCTATTAATTTCAATTCCTCCGCCGTGAAATTGAGTCGAAGCTTTGCCTAACACCATATTTGCTACTTCAGACAAAGCTGACTTAGCAAAGTCATTCAATTCGTCAGCTTCCATTCCGGCCATTTTAGTTACTACCTGAAGAGCAGTAGTCTCGGGGAGGCTTAAATAGAAATGTCCGGTTAAGTCTCCGTTAATCCGAATGTAAATATTTGTTTTATCCACCAAATCAGAAGTCTGCGTCTTTTGTAGATCGCCTCTTTCTACATTAGTCCCCAACACATTTTGAAAAGTGTTTTTTAAAGTTTCATAAAAAGTATTAATATTTTCTGCTTCCAATTTGATTTCCTCCCCCTGCTTTATCAGAAAAATATTGTTATTATATTATTTTCTCTTTAATTTAATATTCTCCTGCTAAAAAATGTATATATATAAAACAAGGGGGAGTTTAATTTATGTCCTGGCTCAACATTCTTTTGCTCAAATATGCTAAATATTTTCTTTTAAATAGTTTATTATTATCATTACATTACTATAATTTTTATAAAAATCTTCAAAGCTTTCTTCTTTACATTCACTAGTAATATCTACTGCTGTTTGATTATTACCCAATGATTCTAATTTTATTTCTATTTCTTCCCCAAAACTTCTCGGATTCAAGTCTACTTCTGCCTGTATGCTACCTACTTCTCTATTTTTTTCTTTAACTGTACATCCCTTAATTTCACCCAATGCTTCTAATGAAAGATTAAAAATTATCTGCAAATTAGTATTCACTTTTATTGTTTTGGAATAATCTACTCTGCGTTTTGAAAAATAATTTCCCATTACTTTCCCGACAGCACCAAGACCTCCTACCAATAAAATAATAGACGGAATTTCATAAATTATTTTAAAAATTTGCTCTCCTTCAGAAATAATATCTATTAATTCAATAATAATAGCAATTACAAAACCAGATAATACCATATCTAACAGGCCAAGCTTTCCTCTTTCTAAACTTTCAATTTTAACTTTTACTCCCTTGGCTAAAATTAATTTTGCTAACCCTTTTATTATAAAATAAATAATTATTCCTAATAATCCCATTAATAATCCCTGACAAATAACTAATTTAAAACTGTTTGTTGACTCAAAAATCTCAAAAACAATATAAACACTACTAAATATAAAATAAAGAAGTAGCAAAGAGTACTTATTCACATTCTTCACCTCCTGCCAATATAATTTTTAAAAATACTTTCCTTATAAAGTTAATCAAGCATTTTCTGCAAATAATTTCCCATCAACTTTGTAACTGCAGTAAGACCTACTGCAAAAAATATTGCAGTAGGAATTTCATAAATAAGTTTAATAATTTGCTCTCCTTCAGAAATAATATTTATTAATTCAACAATATTATAAAATAAAAAAACAGATATAAATTTATCCAGCATTCTAATTTTTTTACCTTTTAACTTTTCAATCCTTGAAGCTGCTTTTTTTACCAAAATAAATTTTAGCAGCTCCTTTGCAATAAGATAAATAACTATTCCTAGAAATCCTATCAATAAGCCTTTAAATATAATCAAGGTTAAACTACTTGTTGTACTAATGTTTATCAAGATATAATAAATACTGAAAAGTGAATAAATTACTGAAAAAAAATATATACATAATTAATCCCTTCCCCATATATTTTTTAAATATTCCTCTAATCTTTACATAATAAATCAGAACTAAATAAAATTTCAGACGAAATTACTTCCAATCTTTATTATAGCTCATGCTTAATA
>CAYFUT010000096.1:0-7612 GCA_964346395.1 uncultured Halobacteroidaceae bacterium | reverse complement strand
CAGCAAAGTTTCTGACATTTTTTCACCTCCACCTCTAGTCTTTCATCTTCGGATCCAGGGCATCCCGCAGCCCATCACCGAATAAATTAAGTCCCATTACTGTAATAGCAATTGCCACACCAGGAAATAACATCATCCGGGGAGTGGCCCGTAAATATTCTCTACCTGTATTCAGCATAATCCCCCAACTTGGAGTCGGCGGCTGCGTTCCTAAACCAAGAAAACTCAACCCGGCTTCTGCAAGAATAGCTCCTGCTACTCCTAAGGTAACCGTTACTATAATAGGAGCTAAACAGTTAGGCAGTATGTGTTTGAAAATAATTCGTCCATCTTTAGCCCCCAGAGATTGGACTGCCTCTACAAACTCTTCTTCTTTAACCGACAAAACCTGACCTCTTACAATTCGAGCTATTCGCGGCCAACTTACCAGCCCCAGGGCTAAGAAAACTTTGTCAACTCCAGGTTCAGGAAATACTGCTAAAATAGCAATACAGAATAATAGAAAAGGAAAAGCCAAAAAGACAGTAACTAAATAAGAAATAATATCATCTACTACTCCCCCATAGTAACCTGCTATAGCTCCCAAGGGTACCCCAATAACTACAGCAATTGTTTGGGTTAATAGCCCTACCATTAGCGAGATTCGAGCCCCAAAAACAATCCGGCTAAATATATCGCGCCCTAATTTGTCTGTCCCAAAGGGATGCTGCCAGGTAGGTCCTTGTAAGGATAACTCCACTTTTCCATCTTCCATTACTGGCGAATAACGAGGGTTATAAGGTGCAATTAACGGAGCAAAAACTGCTACTATTACAAAAATCGCTGTGATTGCTAAGCCGACCATAGCTAATTTGTTTCTCCTTAAGCGTTTCCAGGCTTCATACCAAGGACTATGCGCTTCTGTATCTAAGTTAGTATTTGGCTGTTTTTGATCTACTTCTACTTTACTCACATTGAACCCTCCTTCTTAATTATACCGAATTCTAGGATCTAAAAAGGCATAGCTAATATCAACTAATAACAAGACTACTACAAATACAGCAGCTAAAAAGAGTACTGTTCCCTGGATCAGCGGAAAATCTCGCTTCATAACTGCATCTACTGCCAGTCTTCCTAACCCAGGCCAAGAAAAGGTTCTCTCCGTTAATACAGCTCCTCCCATTAAAAATCCTACCTGCGTACCGATAGACGTTACCACAGGAATTAAAGCATTTCGTAAACCGTGCTTCATAATTACCAATCTTTCTTTTACACCCTTAGCTCGAGCAGTCTTTATATAGTCTTTATTAATTACTTCTAGCATACTAGAGCGGGTAATCCGGGCTACTCGGGCTGCCTGTCTTAATCCTAAAGCACATGCTGGCAATATTAAATAAACTAATGACCCATTTCCATACCCGCCTACCGGCAGTAAATTGAGATTTAGAGCAAATAACCAGATCATGAGTAACCCCAACCAATAAACGGGCATTGACACTCCTAACATAGCTAGAGTCATAAATACATAATCCAGCCAGGTATTGGGGAACACCGCAGAAATAACTCCAGCAACCACACCTAAGACAACCGCTATTCCCATTGCTGCTAACGTCAATTTAGCAGTAGCCCAAACTCTTTCTTTAATTATATTAATCACCGGCCGCCCGTTAGAAAAAGACTCACCTAAGTCTCCTGTTACTAATCTGCCTACAAATTTAAAATACTGCATATAAAGCGGATCATTTAAACCTAATTCCTCCCGAATCATCTCAATTGTTTCCGGATCCGCATGTTGGCCCATCGAAATCCGAACGGGATCACCAGGTACAAATACAAAGTTAAGTAAAAAGGTAATGGTAGCAATCCCAAGTAAAATAGGAATCGCCATTAGCGCACGTCTTGCTATGTACGTCAGCATTATTTACACCTCTCTTTTATTTCTCGATCTGCTTGATAATACTGATTAGTCAGTCAATCTTATTAATAAATTATAACTGATTTAAGTTAGTCAAATCCTCTCTAAATATAATAATAGAAATAAAAGGTAATAACTTTTCAATATCTATTGTCACTAAAAATCTACCCCTCCTTATTTTAAATTATAAACTTTTCGGCTAAATCAGTCCTCCAAATTAAAGGGACGATTGCGATTATTCCTTTTCTCAGTAGGAAAAGTAAAAGTTATTGGCTGACATATAGCCGAGAAACCTCAATTAGATAAACCCCTCATTGCAACATTTTAATTATATCTTGACACTTATTATTTGTCAAACGTTTAACAATTTAATAGGCTGAATTATTATTCTTTCTAGGCAGTGATTTATTGATATCATCCATTAGTTAACATTGAAAAAAAGGCATGAACTTATGTCTGATGACAGCATATTAAATGAATTTACTTTTGATAACTGCGTGGAGAATATGAATTTACCATTAAGAAATCTACAGTATGATTATATTTATAACCTTACATCAAGCATAATTAACGCTGAAGGCAAGAAAAATTTATTTAATTTAGAGGAGGCTACCTTTGCTTCTCCAGATAACAAGAAATTAAGTTGCTTTTTAAAGACCTGATTGACTATATTCATAAAACAGGAAAATGGAATTCCTACAAAATAAGCTTGTAACTCTTTAGGCCTTGATAAAAATAAATTATAATTAGCTGCATAAAAAAGATAAACTAAAATAACAATTCCCTCGCTTCGCTTGTATACTTTAAAATACTTTTTATGTGAGGTTTATGTTAACTATCTGCTAATATATCATACTTTCAGTTTTTTTACAAGGTTGAAAGTAAAATTTATAGGGGTTCAGGAAACATAATTTATTATTCTAAAATTACTGATAAATATATTGATATCTCTTATACACTTTAATTACTTTATTAACATATCCTCTTGTTTCTGATAGCGGAATTTGGTTTATATTTTTTTCTTTCCCATCCCATTTATCTTCTTTCATCCAGGTGCCGACATTCCCGTGACCTCCATTATAAGCGGCTAATATTACCGGTAATCGAGCTTCAAATCTATCCTTTAGCCATCCTAAATACCAGCAACCGTACTTTATATTTATTTTGGGATCATATAGCTCTTCACTAGAAAAATTTTCATTCTTTTTCCGCTGAGCAATCCAACGACCAGTGTCAGGCATTATCTGCATTAAACCCCTCGCTCCTTGATTAGAAGTAGCATAAGAATTAAATTTACTCTCCACATAAACAATTGCTGCTACCAAATAAGGATCTACATCATTTTTATCTGCTGCTTCATAAATTAAGTCTTGATAAAAAAACGGATAAATTAATTTTAAAAATATTTTATAATAACCAAAAATCATAAATATTCCAATTAATAATAACAAAAGTAATGCTACTTTTTTAAGGTCAAGCTGCACAATTAACACTCCTAAATATTATAAATTTTCCATCCATTGTTTACTTCTCTATCCCCCCTTCAATTTCCTGCCAGATTCCATCTACTTTTTTTGTCAAATTCTTCCAAGAACCATTATTGGAAATTACTCTATCAGCATATTTGACTTTTTCCTGCAGAGACAGTTGGGCTTCTACCTGCGCCTCAGCTCTTTCCCGCTTGTAACCACTGCGCTTGATTAGTCTCTCTATCTGTGCTTCTTTATCTGCATACACTACCCAAATTTCATCAAATAAATCCCCCATATCAGCCTCAATCAAAAGTGCTACTTCTGCTACCACTATATCATTTACTTCTAAAATTGCTTCCATTTTTCTGTTTAGCTCAGCAATAATATAAGGATGAGTTATTTCATCTAATTTTTCCCGAGCTATTTCATCATTAAAAACTATTTTCCCCAATTGCTCTCTATCAATTTCAGTACTAGACAGTAAAATGTCTTCTCCAAAATACTCAACCACTTCTTGCCCCATTTCAGTTTCTGGAGTCATCAGTTGATGGGCAATTTTATCAGCATCTAGAACTTTTACCCCTTTTTTTCGCAGCAGTTCAGCTACTGTGCTTTTACCACTGGCAATTCCACCTGTTAATCCAATCTTCATTTTTCTACTCCTTTTATAATAATTTTGTCAGTCCTAGTAAAATTAAAATCAAACCGGGTAATAATTTTAATTTAGTACTGATTTTACTCTGCACAAGATTCTTACCAATATAGATCCCTGAAGTTAAAAGGCCTAATTTGCAGACAGCTACTAAAACAGCAGTCAAAAGGGGTTGATACCCTATCATAGCTGCTCCCATCCCGGCTCCGAAAGCATCTAGAGCCAGAGCAATACCTAAAAATAAAGCTTCCTGCTTACTAATTGCCCCCGAATAATCCATATCAGCCGCTGACGGTTCTTTTAAAATATTAACAATTAACCCTAAAGAAGAAATTTTAAAACTTAATATTTCCTGCGGTGAAGTTTCATTTTTACAACTCCCTTCGGTTATTAATGTATGTAGCGATTGGTAAAATAACCAGCTTCCAATTCCCATTAGCATAATTCCGCCCAATCTTGCTGCCCATACAGGAGCTAAAAATTGAGCTATAAATCGGCCTAAGCTCATAGAAATTAAAATCATAATTCCCGATGCTAAACTAATTATGAGCACCGGTAGATAATTTAACTTGATTTCCTTTAATCCATAAGTGATTCCTACTATTAATCCATCTAAACTGATCGCCAGGGCCAACATTAAAATAGCAAATAAATTCATTAGTCTCCCCTCCCATTAGTTACCTATAATTAGACTATGAGAGGGGACAGTCAGGTGTGAAATTAAATAATTTCTTCCCACCTGCTGTAGTATTCAGCTAAATCTTCTTTGATCTGTTTATATTCTTCAGTTAAATCCTGTAATTGGCTTTGATCCTGATACAGCTCTTGTTCATCAAACTTTGCTTCTAATTCTTCTAATCTAGTCTCTAATTCAATAATTTTTGTTTCTAATTCCTCAAAATCTACTTCTGATTCCTGATGACCCTGCTCCGTCTCAAATTCTTCTTTGGGCTGCTCCTTATTTTCCTGCTCTGCCTGCGCCTGCTTAATTCGCTGCTGTTGTTCATACTCAGTTCGGTAGTCAGAATAATTACCCTTATACTCTACTAAATCCTGTTTTTGAAAGGCAAATACTTTATCTACCAACTGGTCAAGAAAATAACGGTCGTGAGAAATAACAATTATTGTCCCGGGATATTCCCTAAGAGCTGCCTCTAACTGCTCGCGAGATTTAATATCCAAATGATTAGTCGGCTCATCTAATAATAATAGATTAAAATCTTGAATAGATAATTTGGCTAGCGATAACCTGGCTTTCTCTCCACCGCTTAACATAGCTACCGTCTTAAACACTTCTTCTCCAGTAAATAAAAATCTAGCCAAAACATCCCGCGCTTCTCCATCTGTTAATTTTTTAGCCGTCTGCAGCTCTTCTACTAAATTATGTTCCGGCTCTAAATCCTCCTGTTCCTGGTGATAATAACCAACTTTGACATCACTCCCTAACTTTAACTGCCCGTCATCGAAAGTTTCCTGCCCAGTTATTATCTTAAATAAAGTTGACTTACCGCTGCCGTTCGGGCCAACTACCCCCACGGTTTCGCCGCGGTAAATCCTAAAGTCCACCTCGCTAAATACTACTTCTTCTGCATAAGATTTAGCCAAATTCTCCCCCGTTAATACATCCCTGCCGCTCGTAGTTTCACACTTAAACTCAAAAGTAGGCGTTTCCAGTTGGGGGGGAGGGGAAACTTTATCCATCCGTTCTAGCTTTCGCTCCCGATCATGAGCCAGTTCGGAATTAACTCCGGCTTTATTCTTGCGGATAAAAGCCTTCAGTTTCTTAATCTGCTTCTGCTGCTGTTCATATTCACGCTGCCAGGTTAATATTCTTCGTTCCCGCTCCTGAAGATAAAAATCATAACTTCCTTTATACTTTTCCAACCGCCCCTTTTCCAGTTCCCAGATACGGTTAGCAAGCTTTTCTAATAAATACCGATCGTGAGATACAATAATCACTGCCCCCGGATACTCCTGTAAATAATCTTCCAGCCATTCCCGAGCCTGCAGATCAAGGTGATTGGTCGGCTCATCTAACAGCAGCAAATTCGGTTCTTGGAGCAGCAGTTCAGCCAGTGAAACCCGCGCCTTCTGTCCGCCGCTGAAGGTTCCTAACTGGCGGTCAAAATCACTTTCTGTAAACCCTAAGCCGCGCAGAACTCCCTTGATTTTACTTTCTACCCGATAACCTTCCTTCTCTTCATACTCCTGACGGCGCCGGCTGTACTTAGCCATAATCTTATCCAGTTTCTCTCCGGTTACTTGCGACATTTCAGCTTCTAATTCGGCTAATTCTTCCTCTAACGCAAATACTTCCTGAAAAACACTGAGCATCTCCTGATAAAGTGTAGCTTCGGGATCTAGACTAAAACTCTGATCCAAAGTTCCAATCTCCAGTTGGTTGGCCCGGACAAATTCTCCTTCATCTAAATGTTTTTCGCCGGTTAAAATCTGCAGCAAAGTCGATTTTCCCATTCCATTATCTCCGATTAAACCAATTCGGTCCTGCTTCTGTACCTGTAAAGAAGCATTCCTAAAAATAACTTTTTCTGGATATACTTTAGTACCTTTTCTCATCTGTAATAAAGCCATAACTATTCCTCCTGACAGACAGGACAAAAATAAGAACTCCGTCCTCCTACTTTAATCCGTTCTAGTTCAGTTTTGCATTCCGGGCAAGGCTTCCCTTCCCGATCATACACCCGTAAATAGTGCTGATAACTGCCCGCTTTTCCGCTGGCATCAACATAGTCCCATTTAGTTGTTCCTCTATGCTTAATTCCTTCCTTCAACACCTGTCTAATCGCCTGCTGGAGCCGATTAATTTCTTCATCAGTCAGTGTATCAGCAGTCCGCTCCGGATGAACCCCAGCTAAATATAAACTCTCATCAACATATATATTTCCTAAACCGGCCAGAAATTTTTGGTTCAATAACAGCGGTTTAATCTTCCCGCGGCGAGTAGACAGCATTTCAGCAAACTTTTCCCGGGTAAATTCCTCACTTAACGGCTCCGGCCCTAACTCAGTCAAACTACCTGCTTCTTCTAGATCTTCAACCAGATAAGCCCGGGTAAATTTCCGCTTGCTGCCCAAGCTAAGTCGACTGTCATCCGTAAAATAAAAGAGAATATAATCATACTTATCTCCATCTGCTTCCTCTTCAGTATACACAAACCGACCGGTCATTCGCAAATGAGCTACCAGATAATAATCATTATCAAAAGCAATAATTATATATTTCCCCCGCCGAGTAACTGATTCTATTTTCCTATCTACAACTACTTCCGCCAATTCTTCCGGGCCAACATTAGCCAGTAATTTCTCATTTCTAACCTCTACTTCTGCTACTTGTTTACCCGGTATCTGCTCTTGTAAGCTATCTACTACCGTCTGTACTTCCGGCAATTCCGGCATCTTTAGCCCCCTATCTTACTAGTTAGTTATCAATTGACAGTTGATGTGGTTTTTACGGTTTTCAAAGCTAGGCTTTGCCTAGATGGGACAATTGACAATTGACAGTTGACAGTTAAAATGAAAACATTAGCAGTCACTCATTCACTACTATTATTAAAAACCATTTTAATAAATTTAA
>CAYFUT010000095.1:0-8247 GCA_964346395.1 uncultured Halobacteroidaceae bacterium | reverse complement strand
TAATTTAAACTGAATCTTAGTAACTTAAAAACTTACTGAGGTTGAAACTGAGCGAATTATAAAAGCAGTACTTATAATAATTTACTCAATCTTAAACTTAGCCTCAAACTCAACCTTACCCTTTAATCCCGGAAAATTGAACTCCCTTAATAAAGTAATTCTGAAACATGACAAACACCACAATTACCGGAATGGCCATCAGTACTGTCCCAGCCATTACCAGATTCCACATCGTCTCATACTGCCCTTTAAAGGCATTCATTCCTACCGTCAGCGTAAACATATCTTCTGTACTCATCATAATTAACGGCCACATGAACTGATTCCAGACCCCTTTAAACGAAAAAATCGTTAAAGCTCCTAGGGCAGGTTTAGCCAGCGGCATTACAATTCTCCACCAAATTCCAAACCTTCCTAACCCATCTATCCGGGCTGCATCTTCTAGTTCCTGAGGCATATTCTGAAAAAACTGCCGCATTAAAAAGATACCGAATACATTAGTTATCTGCGGCAAAATAACTCCTTGGTAGGTATTTACCCAGCCTAAACCTTTCATCATACTAAAGACAGGTATTAAAGTAATCGAGCGGGGAATCATGATAGTTCCTAAAAACATTAAAAATATTATTTCCCGCCCCGGAAATTCAATCCGAGCAAAAGCATACCCGGCCAATGAAGCCAACAGTAAATTCCCAATAGTTGCCGTTACAGTAATTAATCCTGTATTAAATAACCAGCGGGCATAAGGAACAGTGGTAAACACTTTAATATAGTTCTGGATAGTTGGCTGATCGGGAATTAAATGAATCGGCCAGTCAAATATCTCTTCCCGCGGTTTCAAAGAAGCCGATGTCGTCCACAAAAAAGGTCCTAAGTAAATAACTGTCATCACTAATAATAACAAATACACAATAACTTTATTTTTTGATATTCCGCTATCACCAGCTAAAATATCCATTATATCCCTCCTAGTTTGAATCTCCTTCAAAGTACTTGCGCTGAATCAAAGTCAGCGTGAAAATAACTATAAATAATAGAACTGAAGCTGCACAAGCATAACCCATCTTAAAATACTGAAATCCGTTTTGATAAATATAATAAACTATTACTTTCGTAGCATGAACCGGTCCCCCATTATCAGTCATCACCTCTACCTGCGTGAACACTTTCAAGCAACCAATGACTGACATAACTGCGATAAAGAAAGTAGTCGGTTTTAACATCGGAAGCGTAATATGCCAAAACTTCTGCCAATTGCTTGCTCCATCCACTTCCGCTGATTCATATAAATGCTCCGGCACGTCCTTGAGACCAGCTAAATAAATAACCATAAATTGGCCGGCAGTAGCATAGATATTCATCGCCATGATTGAGGGTAAGGCTAACTGCTTATTATTCATAAAATCATACGTAGGAAACCCAAAAGTATCTAAAAACTGATTAATAATTCCCATTTTATTATACAATCCTAAAAAGATAAGAGACA
The DNA here is from genome assembly GCA_964346395.1 of uncultured Halobacteroidaceae bacterium. Classification (GTDB taxonomy): domain Bacteria; phylum Bacillota; class Halanaerobiia; order Halobacteroidales; family Halobacteroidaceae; genus CAYFUT01. The sequence continues at coordinate 6,761 of CAYFUT010000095.1, read as the reverse complement.
TTACCACCGCCGAAGCAACCGCTGGTAGGAAAAAAGAAGCCCGGAAAAAAGTCCGAAACTTAACCGACTGGTTAACCAAAAACGCCAAGATTAAAGCTAAAACTATCTGCGTAGGTACAACTCCCACGGTATAAAATAAAGTGTTTTTTAGTGATATTGCAAAAACATTATCCTGAAAAAGATTAATATAATTCTGGAGACCCACGAATTGAGGATCGCCCATTAAATCCCATTTATGCAGGCTGAGAAAAAAACCGTAAATCGCTGGAAAGAATTTAAAAATTCCAATCACTAACAAGGGAACTAAAATGAATAAATAACCTGCCAGCCAATCATTAAATTTTTTGTGCGAAATCTGCTTTCCAGTTATGGACTTAAACACCTGATATAATTGATCATTAATAGTATTAATCATCCCCATCCCTCCGCTTCTAAGTAGTAAAAACTGATAGAGGAAGATCCCCTATCAGTTTTTTTATAGTTACTCAGTCAAAACTTCTTGGTTTATCTCTTCTGCTGTTTCTGACAAAACTTGCTCTGGTTTCTGATTATCAATCAAAACTGCCTGCAAAGCAGTATTCATTCTATCTATTATCTGCTGGCCGTGTTCATTAAACTGCCAGGCTTTTGCAAATTCGCCAGAATTCATTAGAGTTTGACGGCGAGGATGCTGATCAAAATAAACCATATCAGCTAACTCTTTTCGCGACGGCATTGCCAGTCCTAGACTTGCCCAACGCCGCTGACCTTCTTCACTGGTTAAATACTTAACTAATTCCCAGGCTGCTTCTGGATGTTCACTATTTTTATCTATACAGTATGCTACAGTAAAGGCCATGGTAGATTTAACTTCTTTTTTAGGTAATTGAGCCACCCCAAAATCTACCTCGGGATACTGATCATTCATGAACGGAATCGTCCAGTTACCAGTAACTACCATGCCGACTTTATCTTTCCCCAGAGCATCACCTAACCACTGAGCTCCAACTTCACCGGGACGGACAGCATATCCTTCTTGATAAAGCTTATTATAAAACTTCAAAGCTTCTACTCCCGCTTGATTATCAATTACTGTCTTGTTACCTTGTTCATTTAAAACTTGCCCGTCATTCTGATGTAAGAAAGCAATAAACCGAGCTAAATCAGTATTTAAAGTCATTCCCCACTCGTCAATCTCACCGTCTCCATCAGTATCTCTAGTCAACTTTTTAGCTACTTGATACAGCTCTTCCCAAGTCTGAGGTGGTTCTTCAATTCCTGCTTCTTCAAACATTCGTTTGTTATAAAATAGCCCTAAAGTAGAATAATCCTTAGGAATCCCATACTGAGTTCCGTCATACTCAAAACCATTGATTAAACCAGAAATAAATTCATCTTTCTGCACATTATCTTCAGCCATATAGTCATCTAATGGTTTTAAGACTCCCTTAGAAGCCATAGCCGGCAGCCAAACACTATCTAAATAAAAAACATCAGGAGCAGTTCCCGAAGCTAATTGAGTCTGTAGTTTATCCATATAGCTGCCCTGAATCGGCTCATACTTAACCTTAATATTAGGATGATCCTCTTCAAAGTCTTCTAATAATTTTTCCACCAATTTTCCTTCAGTAGGCGAAGAAGTCCACCCCGAAAACCTAATTTCAACTGGTCCTTCCTGTTCTTCATCATCACCACCAAAGCCGAAAAAAGCCTCTCCCGGTACAGTTAAACTAAACAGCAGCACTAAAACTAATCCCACTAACAAGCTTTTTCTTTTGAACATTAACTTTCCCCCCCTGTAATAAATATTTCCCCTAATAAAATTATTTACTTATAGGTAGGTTGATTAGATAAACTCCTTCTTATATATTTATAAGCCTTAAAATTAGCTAGGCAATATTATCTACAAAGTTCAAAAGCGCTTTCGAAAATCTACAAAACCGCTTTTGGAACTAAATAAAAAACACATTCCCTTAATTTACCGACTCGCGAATAATTAATTCATTATCTAATAAAACAGGCTCCGGCTCTGACTCACCGTCAATTAAGGAAATTAATTGCTTTACTGCCTGTTCTCCCATAGCAAATCTCTTCTGACGCACCGTACTTAAAGCAGGCTTAATATGAGTACAAAGTTCTATATCATCAAAGCCAATAACTGCCACATCCTCAGGAATTCTAATCTCTGCTTCTTTTAAAGCATCAATTATTCCTAACGCCATCAGATCACTAGCAGCAAATACCGCTGTAAATTCCTGCCCTTGTCGCAAGAATTCCTTCATTTTTTCATAAGCTACCTCACGTTCAAATTGACCATTTAATACTAGATTTTCATCATATTCTAAATTAAAATCTTTATAAGCAGATTTATAGCCTTCCAGTCTTTTTTTACTGACTGGAGCATGCTGATGGCCGTTCATAAATGCAATTTTTTTATGTCCAGCTTCCAACAAATACTTAACTGCTTTAAAAGCCCCTTCTACATTATGCGAAGAAACATAAGTTGTCTTCTGCCCGCTAATTGGAATATCAATTAACACAATTGGAATCTGACTTTCCTTTATTTCTTCTAAATAAGGATCATTATCTTCAATGCCCATGATTATTGCTCCATCTACACTTCTTTCCTGACATCGTTCTATATAGGAAGCAGTCGTTACTTCACTTTCCGAAAACAACAATATATCATAATTATTCATTCTGCTAATATGCATAACCCCTGAAATAATTTCCATGGCAAACGGATGGCGTTCATCCCCCTCGCCTAAAACAAATAAACCAATAGTTTCTGTTTTGTTCCTGGCTAATCCCCGGGCAATTGCATTTGGGCGATAATTAAGCCGTTCCGCAGCAGCAAAAATTTCCTCTCTTGTCTGGGGACTAACATCATCATAGCCATTTAAGGCGCGGGAAATAGTTCCTTCCGAGACTCCCACTTCTTCTGCTAAATCTTTTATAGTGGCTGACATAATTATCACGCTCCAAAACCGCTTTTGGAAATAAAAATAACAAACCGCTTTTGCGATTTCATTTATAGTGTAACAAATTAGTTTTATCTTGTCAAGAAATTAAAAGACCGCCTGACGGCGGCCTAGCTTAAAGTTAATTTTTTGATTAAGCAGACCATTAAAAACAATGACCTTATAGTTAATTCCGATCCTTTCTTAATTTTCTTCTAATTCAGCTTTTAGCTCTCTAAATTCTTCTTTATCAATTTCTCCCCGGGCATATCTCCGCCGGGCAATTTCCAGTGGAGGAGGTTCCTTAGCTTGTGCATCTTTATAAGGTTGGGAACTAGAAGTACTATTGTTTTCTATCAACTTTTTAACTAAATAAACTGCTACTCCCAATAATCCCAGCCAAAAAACTCCTCTGAGCAACAGAAAAATAAGCATGAAACCAGGCACATCAGTTGCAAAATGGAACGGCATCCTTATCACTCCTTTATTTACTAGTTAGCCCTAGTCAGGCATTTTTCCTTCCCAAGTAAATGCCTGACTGTTATTCTTTCTATTAAAATTTTATTAATGGTGTCTCCCCTTCCTACCTGCACTGCGGCCTCTAAAGTCCTCTCTTTTTTCAGAGTCAAACTTACCTTGCTGATGCTTAAAACTAACCCCCATCATTCCAAAACCAAATCTACCGTATTCTGCAGCTGCTTCTAACTGTTCAGATGATAAAATTTCCCGCAACTCCAATTTAGGCATCATAATATCCAAAATAATCAAATCAGGATCCTTTGTTTCTATTTTAGTTAAAGCCTCTTCACCATCGTAAGCTGAACTAACAGTGAAATTTTCTTTTTCCAAATAAAGCGTTAAAATTTCATGCACGTTTTGGTCATCATCTACAATCAGAATCTGGTTATCTCCCATCTTTTCACCTCCAGGTAACAAAGTGAGATTGAGGCTAAAATTGAAGCTGAGTTCAAGTTTGAGGCTGAGTAAAAATGAATATTTTTAACTTATTATATCAAAACTAAGGCATAAGTACTTAATTTATTAACTAAAACCCTAATATTTTTTACAGCCGCTCGATTTCTCTAGATATATCAGTCTAAATTTAAGTAATCCCGACAAATCTTGCTTTAATAAACTGCTTAACCTTAAACTAAAGCTTAATCTATAAATATTATACCAGCTAAATGTTAAGAAAATATTAATATTTGCTGAATATCTATAATTTATCGGTAATCTATCTTTTCACTTCTATCACTTTCACAATTAATCAAAAGTACGATGTAGCGACATGATATATCATGTCGCTACCTTTTTTTCTAACTAAATTTTATTTTAAAACCAAGGAGGTTTAACCATGACTAAGGCAGTTTTTCTGGATCGAGACGGAGTAATCAATAAGTACGAACAGCCCATTAATCATCCAGAAGATCTGGAGCTTTTTCCCTGGACAGTAGACGCAATTAAAAAATTAAATCAAGCCCCTTATAATGTCTATGTGGTCACCAATCAAGGAGGTATAGAATGCGGCTACTTTACAGAAAATGATTTACAGGACGTTCATAACCAGTTAGAAAAAACTTTAATTCAAAATAAAGCCTGGATTGACGATATCGAATACTGCCCCCACTTTTCTACTCCCTGTGACTGCCGCAAGCCAAACCCCGGCATGCTCTATAAACTAGCCGATAAATATGAAATCAATCTTCAGCACTCCTACTTAATTGGAGACCGCAACTCAGATATAATTGCCGGTAACCAGGCCGGCTGTACTACCATTAAATTAGGAACTAATTACTCAGCTGCCGATTATACCACAGAAAATTTAGCTGATGCAGTAGATTTAATTCTTAAATTAGAACAAATTCCTCTTTCCTAAATTCCCACAACCTAACTGCCGAACATAAAACTCTTTAAACAATAAAAGACCATAAGCCGATTGACTTCAGCTTATGGTCTAATTAAAATTTTCCCCTTCTTTAACAATGAATTTACCATTAATCTTCCTTAACGTTAAATTCAGCTATTAATTCAGCTAATTGATCAGACATAGCCGTTAATTCCTGACTAGCTCCGGCTATTTCCTGCCTAGCTGCCGATTGATACTGAGTTTCACTTGCAATTTGACTACTAGTCTGCAGCAATTCATCACTAAATTCAGTAATATCCTTAATTTAATTCGTCACTCGATCAATTTTAGCTGCTATTTGTTCAAATTTTTTCACCCGTTTCTTATTGATTAGGATTAACCACGTTCACCTTAATTCCTTCTTCCTTGAAGACAGGTAAAATATCCTCTTTATTACCCACTATTACCGTAAAAAACTGTTCCGGATAAGTGAATTCTTTAAATGACTTCTGCACTTGTTCAGCTGTCAAATCATTATATTGACTAATAAACTGATTAAAATAATCAGGCTGACGGCCTCTGATTTCACAGTTATACATTACATTCCTTACCACCTGTGCCTTATCCTTATACGACTTAGGCAGCAGACCATTATACAGATTAACAATTTCAAATAATTCCTCTTCTTTTATCGGCTGATCGCCGCTTTTTATCGCCCGCATCTCTTTTTTCACTGCTTTTATTGCCTGTAAACTTTTATTCGGCTTAACACTCGTTTCCACATAATAAGTCCCGCCTAACTGATGGTGGTTGACAGACGAATAAATACTATATACATATCCGCGCTCACTACGCAGATTTTCCATTAGCCGGCTGCTGAAATCTCCTCCCCCATAAACAAAATTGGCCATTTTAAAGGCTACTCGCTCACTAAACTGATTAGTAAAAAAATTATAACCCATTCTTATTTTAGCCTGCGTTGCATCCGATTTATTTACCACCACAACTTTTCCCTGATTTTTATCATTTTCCTTTACTTCCGGCACTTTCTTTTCTAGCTCCTGCCGCTTCCAATCAGCAAACTCCTTTTGCAATAGCTTCTCCATCTGCTCCGCTTCAAAATCTCCAATAATTCCCAGCACAATATTATTGGGAGCTATATTCTGGTTATAAAATTTCTGCAGGCGTTGGGGGGTAATATTCTGCAAAGCTTGTTTTCTTAAACTAAGATTGCTGGCAAAAGAATAAGGATGGTGGGAATAAATATTCTTATAATAATACATATTCAATAATGAATCCTGCTGCGTTGTAGCCTGTTCTAAACTACGGGCCAACTCTTTTTTTATCCGCTGGTAATAGTCTGCTGTAAACTTCGGCTGCCGTAAAATATCTGCTAGTAAAGAGATTAATTCTGTTTGATCCGTACTCAGCGAATTAGCTGATAAGCTGTAGTAATCCTGGCTGACACTAAAATTAACATCAATTCCGTGCAGTTCCTGATAGCGGTCAAACTTCTGTTCTCCCATTTTCTGAGTACCTGTGCTCATCATCTGCAGCATAAAGCGAGAAATACCAGCTACTTCTTTAGTTTCCTGGCTTCTACCTCCGTTAATATATCCAGTCACTTCTATAGTGGGCAGCTGGTGGTCTTCTACCAGATAAACTACCAACCGATTATCCAGCTCTATCCGTTTATAACCAGGAGTTTTAATATACGGCACTTTATTCTTATTCTGCGCTAATTCCTGATACAGTTCTTGACTAAAATCAACTTCAGCCTCTACCTCTGGAACTCCCAACCAGGCAATACTCAACAAAATCACTGCCATCACTACCGCTGCTTTCTTCATCTTTTTCACCCCACAGTAATAAAATTGAAAAGACAAATTGTAATTCATGAAAATCGTCAATTGGATACCCCCTATTTTAATGGGGGGAGGAAAATTGACAGCAATTTGTATTTTAAATTGCTAGGT
>CAYFUT010000094.1:0-8371 GCA_964346395.1 uncultured Halobacteroidaceae bacterium | reverse complement strand
GTAATATGCAGATTACCTATCGCTGGTAATTCTTTGTCAACTCCAGAGCCGGGCTGGAGGGGGCCAGGAACTACATCTATCGCTCCTACGCTTTTTTTCTCTCCTAAGCTGGCATCTACGGCAATGATAAATGGGTTTTTATATTTATGCTCCACAGTAGTTATTTTTTCTTCTAAGTTGCTGGCGTGAACTGGTTTTTTCAAGGTACCGAAGAGTTTAATGTGAGGTAAAGAAAATTTTTTTAACTGGGAGCCTACCAACGGACCTAAAGCATCACCAGTAGAGCGATCAGTGCCAATACATAAGACAATTAGCTGTTGAGATGCTTTATAATTTAAATTAAGTTGATGGTTGATACTTTCTTTTAGTTTGCTAATAACTAGTGGCTGATCTATAAATATGCGGGGGGAAGCTACTTCAGGAGTTGAAGTAGCGGACGGTTGATTGCTCGGGGAATTGTTCATTTTTTTTGCCTCCCTTATTTTTTTATACTTAATATTAATATATGGAATTAATATTAAATTTATCCTGTAAAATAATGTTATTTTAGTTTGTGAAAAATATAAATATAAATAACAACGGACAATTGATAATTGTCAATTCTTATAAGCAGGGGAGGCAAATTGTGAAGTGGAATGATTACTTTCAGGCAACTGCTACCTATATAGGAGCGGTAATTGGAGCTGGATTTATCTCCGGGCAGGAAATACTTCAATTTTTTGTAGTGTATGGTACTAAAGGATTATTGGGTACCTTAATAGCTGGTTTTTTATTTGCCGGTTTAGCAGCTAGTATTATTTTTATTGGTACTCGGTTACAAATTACTGATTATTATAATTTATTTTACTCTCTGGGAGGAAGAAAAATAGGTACTTTAATTGATATTTTGTTCAGCTTATTTTTATTGGGAAGTTTATTAGTTATGTTAGCTGGCTGTAAAGAAGTGTTTAATTATATGTTTACAGCAGCTATTAATTGGGGATTAATAATTACTATAGTAGTGATTGCAGTTACTAATTTATATGGGCTGCAGGGAATAATGAAATTAAATGGAATTTTAATCCCTTTCTTATTGGTTATTAGTTTGTTAGTAGTAGTTTTACTAAATGATGATTTCAGTTTATCTTTTTCTCCTCTTAACTGGTCGGCTGAGTGGTTAACTTCTTCTTTTATTTATGTAGGTTATAATATAATGTTAGGTTTGGTGGTCTTACTTCCTTTAACAATTAAAGTCAATAAACTAGAGTTAATCTGGGGAGTAGGCAGCGGGGGACTTAGTTTAGGTTTGCTTGCCTTTATGATTGGGTTTACTTTATATTCATTTTATCCTATAATAGTTAATAGTGAACTACCTATGCTAAAATTAGTTAAGCGCCAAAATTTAATTTTATATTATATTTATGGTTTGGCTTTGTGGATGGCAATGATAACTACTGCCAGCTGCAATTTATATGGAATTCTCAAGCGGTGTTCTAATTTAATGGAGATAGAGCGAAAAAAATTAATAGCCAGTATCTTAATTATTATTTTACCTATTATGCGGTTACCTTTTTCTCGACTGGTAGAATTGATTTATCCCTGGTTAGGGAGAGTAAGTTTAGGACTATTGGCGGGAATAATTATTATTTATATAGGAAGGGGAGTCTATAACGGCCGTGAATACTACTGAAGTATATCCTACCTGGGTAGAAGTTGACCTGGATGCTGTAAAGTATAATTTAAAGCAAGTTCAACAAAAATTAACACCGGAGGCAGAAATTATAGCAATTGTAAAGGCTAATGCTTATGGACATGGTTTGCTTAAAATTGCTAAGGCAGCAATTAAATTTGGGGCCGAAAGGTTGGGAGTGGCTACAGTAGAAGAGGGGAAAAAATTACGCAAAGCAGGAGTAAAGGCTCCCATTTTGATTTTAGGAACGCTGAATCCTGCTCAAATTCCGCTAGTTGCTAACTATAATTTAACCCCTACTGTTTATACTTATCAAACAGCTAACCAGCTTGCCGAAGCAGAAGGAAAAGTTAAAGTACATATTAAAGTGGATACAGGCATGGGGCGGATTGGTTGTCTGCCACTTGAGGCTCCGGCGTTGATTAAAAAAATCAATCAGCTGTCTAATTTAGAGGTGGAAGGAATGTTTAGTCATTTTGCAGCTGCTGATGAAGATGAAGATTATACTCGTCAGCAGTTAGCCAGTTTTCAGCAGGTGCAAAAAAGGCTGCGGGAAGCAGGAATTGAAATTCCTCTTTTTCATTTAGCTAATAGTGCTGCTTTAATTAATTATCCGGAGACTCATTATCAGGCGGTGCGGATGGGGTTAATTTTATATGGACTGTACCCAGAGCCAGGGCTGCAAAGTCAGATTGATTTAAAACCAGTTATGACCTGGAAAGCAAGGATTGCTCATGTGAAGGAACTTCCCCCCGGAAAAAGTATTAGTTATGGCTGTACCTATACTACTTCTCGGCCGACTAAAGTGGCTACGATTCCGGTTGGTTATCATGATGGCTATCCGCGGGGACTATCTAATCAAAGTGAGGTTCTCTATCAAGGGAAGAGATACCCTGTTATTGGGCGGGTTTGTATGGATCAATTTATGGTAGATATGACCGGAACAGAAGCGGAAAAAGGAGAGGTAGTGACTTTATTAGGAAAAGATAGAGATAGTGAGATTACTGCTGGGGAACTGGCTGAATTAATGGATACAATTAATTATGAGATTATATGTCGAGTTGGCTCTAGAGTGCCGAGAATCTATAATAAAGATGGAGAATGGAGAATGGAAAATGGAAAATAAACTCAACTAAATAATTTGCATTTTCTAGTATTTCTTTATATACTGTGAAAGGGTAGTTAAATTAGTAAATATTAAATAGGGAGCGATTTGGTTTATGGGAATGAAATGTGGAATTGTTGGTCTACCGAATGTAGGAAAATCTACTTTATTTAATGCTATTACAGAAGCAGGAGCAGAGTCGGAAAATTATCCGTTTTGTACGATTGATCCTAATGTAGGAGTTGTGGAAGTACCTGATGAAAGATTGTGGAAAATTTCGGAACTGATTGATCCGAAAGAAACTACTCCGACAGCAATTGAATTTGTGGATATTGCTGGTTTAGTGGAAGGAGCCAGCGAAGGAGAAGGATTAGGGAATAAGTTTTTAGCTAATATCCGAGAAGTTGATGCTATTATCCATGTAGTACGCTGTTTTGAAAATAAAGATATTACTCATGTAGAAGGTGATATTGATCCGATTCGGGATATAGAAGTTATTGAAACAGAACTTATTTTAGCTGATTTAGAGAGCGTAATGAAGAAAAAAGAGACTACAGAGAGAATGTTGAAGACAGGAGAAAAAATTTATGAAGAACAGTTAGAAGTACTGGAAAGAGTAGAAGCAGCCTTGGAAGCGGGGGAACCGGCTCGCGCTGTGGATTTAAAGTCGGAAGAGGAAAAATTAATTCGCGATTTAAATTTGCTTACTTTAAAGCCTGTACTTTATGCAGCTAATGTGGGAGAAGAAGATATTGGAGTAGAGAGCAATCAGTTAGTTGAGCAAATAGAAGCTAGGGCCAAAGAAGAAGCAGCAGAAGTGGTAACTGTTAGTGCTCAGATAGAAGCTGAAATAGCGGAAATGAATAAGGAAGAAAAAAATCTCTTTTTAACTGAATTAGGAATTAACGAATCAGGTCTAGATAAACTAATTAAGGCTGGTTATAGACTATTGGGGTTGATAACTTTCTTCACAGCAGGAAAAAAAGAGGTTAGAGCCTGGACTGTAGAGCAGGGAGCTACTGCTCCTGAGGCTGCCGGAGAAATCCATTCTGATATGGAGCGGGGCTTTATTAGAGCGGAAGTAATAAGTTATGAGAATTTGGTTAAAGTTGGTTCTTTTGCGCAAGCAAGAGAAGAAGGACTGCTGCGGTTAGAAGGTAAAGATTACATAGTAAAGGATGGGGATGTATGTCACTTTAAGTTTAATGTTTAACTAAATAAAGGTTTAAATTCTGGATAAGCTATGTTATAATAGCAATTGATTTTCCATGCTCTATACAATAGAAAGTATGGAGCCTTAGACCATGTGGGAGGTGAAAAAATGAATAAATACGAAACTATGTTCATCCTGAATCCTGATTTAGAGGATGAAGCAACTGAGAAGATGATTGCTAAAGTAGAAGATACGATTAATGAAAATGAAGGTGAAATAGTTAATATGGATCAGTGGGGGACAAGAGAATTAGCTTATGAAATTGAAGACCATGGTGCCGGTTATTATACGGTAATTAATTTTGAAGGATCGGCAGCGACGGTTAATGAGTTAGAAAGAATTTATCGGATTAATGATAGTGTTCTCCGCTTTATTACCTTACGAGATGAATAATTAGCAGGGTGGTGGATTAATTTGCTTAATAAAGTAATTCTAATTGGCCGTTTAACTGATGACCCTGAATTGCGTTATACCCCAAATGGAACTGCTGTCTGCAATTTCACTTTGGCAGTACAGCGTAATTTTAGAAATAGACAGGGTGAATATGATACTGATTTTATTGACATTGTAGTTTGGCGTAAGCAGGCAGAAAACTGTGCTAATTACTTAAGCAAAGGGCGGTTAGTGGCTGCTGAAGGTCGCCTACAGATTCGCAGTTATGAGACGGATGACGGTCAGCGTAGAAGAGTGACAGAAGTTGTGGCTAATAATGTACAATTTTTGGAGTGGCCTGATGATGATGAGAGTCAAGGACAAGCTCAAGCTCAAGGTCAGGATTCATCGGCTGATATAGATGATGATGCTGATAAGGATATAGAAGTTCCGTTTTAGATTTTAAGCAAGGAGGGATTTAGATGGGGCGCAACAAGTCTTGTGAATTTTGTGCAAATGATGTGAAGAAAGTAGACTATAAAGATGTACAATTGCTGGAAAAGTATATTACAGACCGCGGAAAAATATTGCCGCGCCGAATTACAGGTAACTGCGCGAAACATCAAAAAAGTTTAACTAAAGCAATTAAACGAGCCCGAAATATGGCGTTATTGCCGTTTAAGATTGATTAATTTATAAAGGGGGCCTTAGGCCTCCTTTATTTTACTTAGCAAGAAAATAAGCTGCAATCTATAACTTAATATTGCCAAGATTCACTCCCGGGAGGTAAGGGAGTAGTTTGCAATTCCCTGGTTTAGGAGGTTACTTATGAAGAAGTTTAATTCTGATAAGGGTTCAATCACTAAAAATTTAAAGATTATTGAGTGGTTAAAAAGTGAACTCCTGGGTAATATTTCAACTTTGTTTAAAACGATGGTGAAGGATAATGAGTTTGAACTGTTAGATGTGATAGTCAGTATTATCATGACAGCTTATTTACTAGCTAAGCGATTAGGATATTCTTTTGACCAAATTGATCGCAAATTAGAAAAAAAATTAGAACATAACATTGAAAATAAACATCAGATAGAGACCTGGTATGGAGATTTAGGGAAATTATTGCAGCATTTACGAAAAAGAAATTGAGGTGGAAGTAGTGAATACCCGAGCCCTGCTAGAAGGGGCTTTACTGGTTAGCCTTAGTATAGTAATGACAACAATTAGTCTTGTCTTCCCTTTTCTGGGAAACATCATACTATTATTAACTCCTTTGCCCTATATTGTTCTAGCAGTTAGATGGGATAGCCAATTGAGTATTTTAGCTAGTATAGTAACTACGGTAATTTTAATGCTGTTATTGGGTCCTGAGTTTCTTTTGCTATCTTTATTTTTTAGTGGTTTAATAGGGGTTGCTATGGGAGCGGCTTTTGAGGAAGAATTTGCTCCTCAAATAGTGATAGCGATTGGTACGGCAGCAGTGTTGATTTCTTTTATTCTTAATTTAGCTATTACTGTTTATATGTTCGAGATTGATATTTTAAAACAACTTACTTCTAGTCTGAATTTTAGTGGGGAACTTTATCGTCAGTTGGGCATTTCGCAAGCAGCTGTAGACCAAATAATAAGTGAGCTCTTTAAATTAATTAAAAATACTTATTTAGTACTATTTTTATGCGGAGGGTTACTGACTTCCAGTCTTAATTATTATTTTAGCGTTAAAGTACTGGATAAAATAGGGAAGTTTGATTATCCGGGGTTAGGTTTTTTGCAGAGTTTTAAATTACCTCGCATAATAGTAATTATTTATTTAGTATCTTTTTTCTTTAGTGGAGTTATCTGGCAGAATATTTATATATTAGGCACCTTCCTGTTGATGAGTGAGGGAGGAATAGTAGTTATTTATTTTCAAGATAAAATAAATAATTTGTTATTGTTATTGGGAGTTCTATTTTTGCCGGTTTTCCTGCAAGTAGTATTATTTGTGGGAATTGCAGATGTTTTGTTTGATTTTCGTAAACTAGAGAAAGAAGTATAAGAAGTAGAAATTATTAGAACGGAGGGATAATATGGAAGTTATTTTGCAGGAAGAAGTGGACAATTTAGGAAGTGAAGATGAGGTTGTGGAAGTAGCAGATGGTTATGCTCGCAACTTTTTGCTGCCTAGAGGGCTAGCTAAGCGAGCTACTGAAGGAAACTTAAAGAGTTTGGAGCAGAAAAAGCAAGCTAAGCATAAACGTCAGGAGAAGGTGAAAGAAAAAGCACAGAAGAAAGCTGATAAAATTGACGGTGAGCTGCTGGAGATTGCTGTTAAAGCAGGTGAAGAAGGCCAACTGTTTGGCTCTGTAACTTCTAATGATATTGTAGATAGGATAGACCAGGAATTAGGAGTTGCGGTCGATAAGCGGGATATTCAGTTAGAAGGAAATATTAAAAATTTAGGGGTTACTAAAGTGGATATTAAACTGCATCCGGAGGTAACTCCTACTGTTAAAATTAAAGTAGTAGAAGCTGAATAAGAGATTGTAGGTCAAACAGCAGGTTAACGGAAGATTAGTTGCTAGTAAGGCCAAAAAGAGTAGTTAACTACTCTTTTTGGCCTTTTTTAACCAGAGAAAGTTATTTGCTGGAGGGGTGAAAAGATGGCTGATATGGAAAAAGTTCCTCCCCATAGTTTAGAAGCGGAAAAATCAACGCTGGGTTCGATGATGCTTGATCAAGATGCAATTGCTAAGGCAATTGAGCTTTTAAATCCGGAGGATTTTTACTGGCAGTCTCATGCTATTATTTTTAGAGCAGTTCGTAATTTATTTGATAAAAGTGAGCCGGTTGATTTAGTAACTATTAATGAGAAATTACGAGAGGAAGAAAAACTTGAAGATGTAGGTGGCGCTTCCTATATTACTTCCCTGGTAAATAGTGTACCTACAGCGGCTAATATAGAACATTATGCCAAAATTGTAGAAGAAAAGGCTATGCTGCGGCGGTTGATTAAGGTTTCCGGAAAAATATCTAAGTTGGGTTATAAGGAAGAGGAAGAAGTAGATGAATTAATTGATGAAGCAGAAAGTTTAATTTTTGAAATTTCTCAAAAACGAAGAGTACAGGGTTTTGCTAATGTTAAGGATGTACTAATGGATACCTTTGATCGGTTAGAGCAGCTGCATGAAACTACGAGTGAAGTAACAGGGGTGCCGACCGGGTTTAGTGATTTAGATAAAATGACGTCTGGGTTTCAAGATTCTGATTTGGTTATTATTGCTGCCCGGCCGAGTATGGGAAAAACTGCTTTGGCTTTAAACATTGCCCAATATGTAGCGGTAGAAGAAGATATTCCGGTAGCTATCTTTTCCTTGGAAATGGCTAAATCTCAGTTAGTACAGCGGATGCTGTGTTCGGAAGCACAGGTAGACAGCCATCGGTTGCGAACTGGAAAGTTAAAGGATACTGACTGGCGGCGGTTATCCCAAGCAGCAGGTAGGTTAGGTGAGTCTTCTATTTTCATTGATGATACCCCGGGGATGACGGCTATGGAAATGCGGGCTAAGGCCCGGCGGATTAAGGCTGAACATGGTTTAGGTTTAATTTTAATTGACTATTTACAGTTGATGCAGACTACGGGTCGAGCTGAGAGCAGGCAGCAGGAAGTTTCCCAGCTGTCGCGATCCTTAAAGGGGTTGGCTCGAGAATTGGATGCTCCAGTAGTTTCTTTATCACAGTTAAGTAGAGCAGTGGAACAGAGAAATGATAAACGGCCGAGATTAAGTGATTTGAGATCAAGCGGCTCTATTGAGCAGGATGCAGATTTAGTTGCTTTTATTTATCGGGATGAGTATTATAATCCAGATACTGAAAAGCAGGGGATTACAGAAATTATTGTTGGCAAACAGCGGAATGGTCCAGTCGGAACTGTAGAACTGGCATTTCAAAAAGAGTATACCCGCTTTGTTGATCTATCAAAGCGCGAGGAGGAGTAGATGCCTAGGCATCTACTCTTTTTTGTATTTTATTCAAT
>CAYFUT010000093.1:6386-8598 GCA_964346395.1 uncultured Halobacteroidaceae bacterium | reverse complement strand
AAATTATAATCAAGGAAACCACCACAGGCTGTTAATCAGCCTGTGGTTTTTGTATATCTATTTATTTTAGTTTATCTGTTTTTTTTACTAAAATTTTTTAGTATAATAATTATTTAGTGATCTTTTATTAAAATTAATAAATTCACTAAGCAATTAAGAATAGGAGTGAGAAAATGTATAAGTATTTAATCCAGGGATTGCTGTTAGGATTCGCCTATGTAGCCCCGATAGGGATGCAGAATTTGTATGTAATAAATACGGCAGTGAGAGGAAACAAACTAAAAACTTATCAAGTAGCTTTAACGACGATATTTTTTGATGTCCTGCTTGCACTTGCTTGTTATTTTGGAATTGGTTTATTAATTAAGAATGTTCCCGTCTTAAAATCAATTATTTTAGCAGTAGGTTCTGTATTAGTTATTTACATTGGAATTAGTTTGATTCGTGCTTCGTCAGAGGTAACAGAGGATGTGCAAATGAGTGATTCCTTAACTAAGATTATAGTTACTTGTTTTGTGGTGACCTGGTTAAATCCGCAGGCGTTAATCGACGGCTCTTTATTATTAGGAGGCTATCATGCTTCGGTTCCAGTGCAAATGTCTAAGTATTTTATACTTGGTTTTTGCAGTGCTTCTTTTCTCTGGTTTATGTTTTTATCGACTGCAACCTTAGTTGTAAGTGATAAATTAAATAGCAGAATCTTGAAGGGAATCAATATAGTTTGTGGGGTAATTTTAATATTTTTTGGAGCTAAATTAGGATATTCTTTTATTCAGTTAATGCTTGGTTAATTACTAAAGTTGACCTTAAGACCATTAATGGTCTTAAGGTTTATTTTTTTGAATATAATTTTATCAGAAATTATTACAGGTAAAATTAATTTAATGAAGAAAAAAACTAAAAAAAGTAAATGATTAAAGGAGGTAAATAATGAGGTTCAAAAAACTTTCGGTATTAGTATTAATTATATTCTGTATACTGTTTTCTGCAGGTCAAGTTAAGGCTAATGATATCTACACTGAAGTAACTGTAAAAGATACTTCAGAGGATGTTGAAATAAAAATAGTTCCCCGGATGGAGTTGTTAGCGGGGGTGTTAAGTCAAACTTCCTGGATAGAAGAGAGAGGCCCCCAGGGAAGAGGTAATAAATATTTTCGTGATTTAAAAAAATTCTTTGCGCCCTATAAAGAGCATGAAGCAGTTAAGATAGCTCAAAAACTTACTAATAGAGGTTTTACTTATGATGCACCGCCGAATTTTATTTTAAGCTTAGGTGGTTTACCTGACTTAGAATTAAAGAATGATTATAGTGATTATCTATTAAGAAGAGCTAAGGGGCGAAAAATTCTGGAGAACTTTAGAGCAGCCTTGATTGATTTAGCTCAAGGATCTAACTTTCAGAGTTTTTGGGCTGAGCATCGAGACAACCTAAAAAGTTATTTGCGTAGTTCAGCTAAACATTTTGCTGCTGAAAAAGTAATTGATTGGGAAAGAAACTTTTTCGGCTGGACAGGAGATGCATTTCATCTTATTTTTGCTCCTGCCATGTTTCCTGGGGGTGGATATGGAGCTCATATTGAAACAGCTAATGGAGAACAGATTTTTTATCAGGTGATTAGGGCTAAAGGTAATACTTCCAATGAGCCGCAGTTTTCCACTGGAATTTCGCTGGAATTATTAGCTTTGCATGAATGGGGGCATTCTTTTGTTAATCCATCTTTAAAAAAGTATGTTGACTTAAGAAAAAAGTTAAATTTAAATGAGTTTTATGAACCGGTACAAAATACTATGAAAGAGCAAGCATATACTGATCCCAAATTTTTCTTTAATGAACAAGTTTTAAGGGCAGTTGTTACCCTAGCTGCAAAGGATTTATATGGAAATAGATTGTATAAAGAACGTTTAGACTATCAGCAGGAAAGGGGATTTTATTTAACTAAATTTACCGTTAAGCAGTTAGAATATTACCGCAAACATAGAGAGAAATATAAAAATTTTAAACAATTTGTACCTTATTTATTTAAAAAATATGATCAGAATCGAGAAATGTTACTTGAAGAAATAAGTAAGACTGACTTGAAGGAAAGTAATGGTTCCAATTTGTTTCCAGTGGCTATTTTAATAGTAAGTTTAGTAATAATTGTGGGGATCTTTATAATTGTTAAATTCAAATTAAAAGAGGAATAAAGAAAAGGAGAACAAATTTCTAATA
>CAYFUT010000093.1:0-6286 GCA_964346395.1 uncultured Halobacteroidaceae bacterium | reverse complement strand
TCAAAGAATTTTCTAGTAGTGGTGTCTTTTTCTAACATCAATAGTGGATAGTCTGTTAGCTGTTCAAGAGTGGTGATTTTTTCATTAAGTTGATTATATTTAGCTCCCGCAATAAAAACATCCTGGAAAGTAAAAACTTTAGTAACTTTCATAAACTCAGCAATCTGTTGATTAGGTAAATTAGTGATTATTAAATCAACTGCCCCTTGTTCTAATAATTCTACGCATTTAGCAGAAGGGCGGTTAGTGATTTGAATATGAATTTGGGGATAAAGTTCGTGAAATTTTTTTAGATAAGGCAATAAAAAGTATTTACAGATGGTATCATTGGCTCCAATATAGATCTCTCCTTGTTTAAACGAATTAATTTCTTGAATATTCTGCTCGCCGCTTTTGATGAGATTAAAAGCTGGTTTAATATGCTTAAATAATAGTTCCCCTTCTTTAGTCAAGGTAACCTGTTTGGTATTCCTGATAAATAAAGCAGTATCTAATTCGTCCTCTAATGACTTTATAGATTGGCTGACAGCAGATTGGGAAATATAGAGTTCTTCTGCTGCTTCGGAAAAACTCAAACAAGATGCTACGTGATAAAAGACTTTATATAATTCATAATTAACGTTCATTAATAAGCCCTCCTAATAAATAGTATAAGAATTATTAATTTTACTACTTAAGTATATAATACTATAATATAGGTGGAAGCGTAAAGGGAATAATTTAAACTTAACTATAGGTGCATGAATTAGGAATGGATCATTATTGATATAAATAGCAAATAATTAACAATTGACAATTAACAGTTGACAGTTAAAAATTCAAAGTAACTTCAAATGCTAAAAAACCGCACCTAATTTCCATAATAAAAAACATTTACTATCAGCTAATGATTAACTAATTTGAATTTACTAATGAATTTTTATTATTTTGGTTTTGACTGTCAACTGTCAACTGTCAATTATCAACTGTCAACTAATAATAAAACCTGGGGGCTAAAAAATGTCAAAGATAAGACGAGTTTATGTGGAGAAAAAAGAGGGCTATGATGTCGAGGCTAAGCGGTTATTAACTGATTTTAAAGAGACTCTGCAGCTAAGAGATTTGGAAGACTTAAGAATAGTAAATCGGTATGATATAGAGGAGCTGTCAGAAGAAGCTTATCAGCAGGCCTGCTATACGATTTTAGCGGAGCCGCCGGTAGATAATTTATATGAAGAAGAATTGAAATTAGCAGAGAATGAGTTAGCTTTTGGAGTAGAATATTTACCGGGCCAATATGACCAGCGAGCTGATTCAGCTGAACAGTGTATGCAGATCCTAAATAATGATGAAAAACCAACAGTTAGAACGGCAAAGATAATTATATTACAGGGGGATGTAATTGAAGAGGAAGTAGAGGAAATAAAAGATTATTATATTAATCCGGTTGATTCGAGAGAAGCAGAGTTAGCTAAACCAAAAACTTTGGAACTGGAGTACAAGGTTCCGAAGGAAGTGCCGACAGTCGAAGGGTTTATAGAAGCAGATGAGTCGGAAATAGAAGAGATATTAACAGAATTAGGGTTAGCAATGAGTAAAGAAGACCTGCTTCATACCCAGAAATATTTCCGCGATACTGAAGAGAGGAATCCGACGATTACTGAAATTAAGGTCTTAGATACCTATTGGTCTGATCACTGCCGGCACACAACTTTCTTAACGGAAATTAAAGATGTAGAGATTGCTGACACTAAATATACTAAGCCGGTAGCAGATGCTTATACTGAGTATTTAGAGGGACGAGAGAAGGTCTATCCCTCAGCCAATAAAGATATCTGTTTGATGGATATTGCTTTAATGGGGATGAAAGAATTAAGACAAGCCGGTAAGTTAGAAGATTTAGAAGTATCTGATGAAGTAAATGCTTCGAGTATCATTGTTCCCGTTGATGTGGACGGTGAAGAAGAGGACTGGCTGGTGATGTTTAAAAATGAAACTCACAATCATCCGACAGAAATTGAACCTTATGGAGGAGCAGCAACTTGTTTAGGCGGCTGTATCCGCGACCCATTAGCCGGGCGTTCTTATGTTTATCAAGCAATGCGCATTTCCGGCTGCGGAGATCCCCGAACTCCTATAGAAGAGACAATTCCGGGCAAACTGCCGCAGAAGAAGATAGCTCAGGAGGCTTCGGACGGCTACAGTTCCTACGGTAATCAAATAGGAGTGGCTACCGGGCAAGTAACAGAAATATATAATGAACGATATCTAGCTAAGCATATGGAAATAGGAGCAGTAGTAGCAGCAACGCCGCAAGAAGATGTCTTTAGAGGAGCTGCCCAGCCGGGAGATGCAATTATTTTAGTCGGGGGGAGAACAGGCCGAGACGGCTGTGGGGGAGCAACGGGCTCTTCAAAAGAGCATACTAAAGAATCGATTGAAGAATGCGGTGCCGAAGTACAGAAAGGTAATCCGCCGACAGAAAGAAAGATTCAGCGGCTATTTAGAAATTCTGAGGCCAGCCAAATGATTAAAAAATCTAATGATTTTGGGGCCGGTGGAGTCTCGGTAGCAATTGGGGAATTAGCTGATTCGCTAGAAGTTGATTTAAATGCTGTGCCCAAAAAATATGAAGGATTAGATGGTACTGAATTAGCTATTTCCGAATCGCAGGAGAGAATGGCTGTAGTAGTAGATAAGGAGGATGTAGATAGATTTAAAGAGTTAGCTGAGACTGAAAATTTAGAATCGACAGTAGTAGCAGAAGTAAAAGACCACGGCCGTTTGATTATGAATTGGAATGGCGATGATATCATTAATCTAAGTAGAGATTTCTTGGATACTAATGGAGCAACGCAAGAGACTACAGTAGAAGTTACAGCGCCAGAAGAAAAGGAAAGTTATTTCCAAACAGCACCAGAGAAAAGATTATCTGAAACTGATTTAAAAGGTAAATGGTTAGAAAATCTGGCTGATATCAATGTCTGCAGTCAAAAGGGATTAGTAGAAAAGTTTGATAGTACAGTAGGAGCCGGATCTGTATTAATGCCCTATGGAGGGAAATACCAGTTAACGCCGGAGCAGGGTATGGCAGCTAAAATTCCTACTCTGGAGGGGGATACAACTACCGGAACAGTCATGAGCCACGGATTTGATTCTAAATTAGCCACCTGGAGTCCCTTTCACGGTGCTTTATACGCAGTAGTTCAATCAGTAGCTAAAGTAGTAGCCACCGGTGGAGACCATCAAAACATTCGGTTTACCTTTCAGGAATACTTTGAAAGTTTAAGAGATAATCCAGCCCGCTGGGGCAAACCATTTAGTGCTTTATTAGGTGCGTATCAGGCGCAGAAAAGATTTGGACTGCCGGCAATCGGCGGGAAAGACAGCATGTCGGGGACTTTTCATGATCTTGATGTGCCGCCTACTTTAGTTTCGTTTGCCGTTGACCCTGTTGATGTAGATAATGTAATTTCTTCTGAATTTAAAGGAAGCGGTAATCAGGTAGTCTATCTGCCGGTAGAAAGAGATGAACATGAGCTGCCTGATTTTGATAAGCTAACAGCAATGTACAAGCAAGTAACTAACTTAATCGAGCAAGATAAAGTTTTAGCTGCTCGCGCAGTATCGTTAGGCGGGATAGCAGAAGCGGTAAGTAAAATGTCCTTTGGTAATAAAATTGGTGTCAAATTTACCGCTAAATTACCAGAAGATAAACTGTTTACTCCTGAATATGGAGCACTAGTATTAGAGGTTAAAGGAGATGAAGATGTAGACGAGTTATTTTCGGATGTAAACTACCAGGTGTTAGGTACTACAACTGCTGAACAAAACATTAAAGTTAATGATATGCAAATAGATATTGACCAGGCAGTAAAAACTTGGGAAGAACCGCTAGAGAAAATATATAAGACAAAAACTGATGCAGCCGAGAAAAAACTTGATTTCCAGCCGTACGAAACAGAAAATATTTATGTTTGCCAGAATAAAGTTGCTAAGCCGAGAGTATTAATTCCTGTTTTCCCCGGCACCAACTGTGAATATGAGACAGCAGAACAATTTAAGCAGGCAGGAGCAGAAGTAGAAACCTTAATCTTTAAGAATTTAAAGCCGCAGCAAATAGAAGATTCCATCGATGCTATGACCGAGGCAATCAATAGTTCCCAAATAGTTGCTTTAGCCGGCGGATTTAGCGCGGGAGATGAACCGGAAGGCGCCGGTAAATTTATAGCTACCGTCTTTAGAAATCCAAAAATAAAAGAGGCGGTCATGGATTTATTAAATAATAGAGACGGCTTAATGATTGGAATCTGTAACGGTTTCCAGGCCTTAATTAAATTAGGTTTAGTTCCTTATGGGGAAATAAGAGAGCTGACAGCAGATGCTCCGACATTAACTTATAATCAAATTGGACGCCATATTTCCTGTGCGGCCAAGACAAGGATTGCATCTAATAAATCGCCCTGGTTTGCTAATGTAGATGTAGGGGATGTCCATTCAATTCCTGTATCACACGGGGAAGGACGATTTATAGCGGATGAAGAATTAGTCCAGGAGTTATTTGAGCAGGGGCAAGTGGCTACCCAATATGTAGATTTGGCCGACAATCCAACAATGGACATAGACTTCAATCCGAATGGTTCAGTAGCTGCTATCGAAGGAATCACCAGTCCTGATGGTCGGGTATTAGGTAAGATGGGGCATTCCGAACGAATCGGAACTAATGTAGCTAAGAATATAGTGGGGGCTAAAGACCAGCAATTATTTAAAGCAGGGGTGGAGTACTTTACTGAATAATTATTTCTTAACCATCTGCTATATTTTCAAACAAGTGGATAGTTAATATTAAAGGCAACCTGTGATAGGGTTGTCTTTTTTTTATTTTAAAAGCAGAAATTTTATTGAAAAGAATACTAGAATTATGCGGGAATATTTTAGATTGGATTAAAATAAGGAATTGATATGACACTGGGTAGGAAGTTGGCCCGGGTATTTTAAATAATAACATGACATAGTGTTGTGCAGAAGTTGTTATTTACAATTTACAGTGGGGAATTAGCTACTATAATTAAGAATGAAAAACTAACTCGGTTTATTAAACAAGTTGTAATTAAAAGAAAAACCTTTGATTATTTAGATTTGGAAGTTCAAGAGTAAATTATAGAGGAGGAGAAAATGAGGAGGGGAAAACAGGAAGAAATTGAGTTTTTTAATCAACAGGCGAAACAAAGTGGGATTCTTATTGGGCTGAAGAGCAAAAACTGCAGTATTGGTAGGAACCTGCTGAATCCGTTATAGAGTTTGTTGCAGACTGCAATTCTAAGCAGAGGCCGCAGATTTTATTTAATGAATTCTAAAAGGTGTAAAAGATTAATATAAGGAGGGATAGTTTAATTTTGACTTAAATAGCAAATAGGAATAAGAAGTTTAACTAAAACTTATGTTAGTAAGTAAAAATATCAAAGAAAAAAGCCAACGGCAGTCTTGCTCCGGCTACTGCAGATCCTTAAGAACCCACGCCAATCTCTCGACTGCCATAGATTCTGTTGAACCTACAGTAATCTTTGCTCGAAACTGATGGAACCAATCTCAAAGCTATAGACAATCTCCCGACCACCTATAACCTCTACAGATCCTATCAGCTTCTTAGGTCGACCAATGTGAACCTCCACCCCCAAATTTAAACATCAAAATTTGGAGGTAGCTTCTTTCCAGGTCGGTTAAACCGGTACTCAAAGACTCCTGCTTCACTAAGAAAATGTATCATCCTTAAGTACTAGGGAGTTTTTGCGAAGTGTGATCTTTAACCGTGTTGACCTAATTCAAATTAGGCGATCCTTATTCGCTGAGGAGGATGGCCCACAGATCCTTTATCCCTTCTCCGTTTAACGGAGTCAGGAGTACTTTTCAAAAATTTGCGGAGTATGTTTAAAGCACCGTTCACATCTGCATTAATTTTAATATTATCGTTGGTAACAAATAGTCCTCGTTCTATACGCCGGGATTTATCGTAATTGTCCTTGTTCAGTTCCTCAAGGTCTAAAGCACTGCACCCGGAGGTAAAGGATTCATTAATGATGTTTACCTCTATGCCAACTAGTTTAGCCTTATATTCAATTAATTTCTTTATCCTTTGAATGGGAATTGCCACAAAGTCTTTATTATTATCCATTCCCTGCTTGATGTTTTTAAGGTCGCCGATTACTATTTTGTTGACATTATGGTCTTTAGCTAACTGAATTATCTTTTTACTGGCTTTATGCAGATAATCATTAATGTAATTATGCCTTTTAAGCCGTAAGTTTTT
>CAYFUT010000092.1:5690-8847 GCA_964346395.1 uncultured Halobacteroidaceae bacterium | reverse complement strand
AACCTTTAGGTTCTTAGCCATTTTTTGACTTTTAACATTATAGTCGGACTTTATTATGAGTGATAAAAGTTATCTGATTCTTTCTAAAATATTAAGAAAGAGGTTAACCATATTTTTTTACTAGCCTCAACATTTTCTGTATATTTGACGTTCATAAATTCATGTCTGTCCCAATGATTTTTCCACCAATTTGCTGAATGGGAAAGTATATATATCTGAGGCCCAATACTTTTTAAGACTCTCAGGTAAACAGCATACTGTTTATCCGTCAATCTAAAACTCGAACTAACTTTATTATTTATCACTTTTTCTTATAATTCACAGTATAATTTCCCCTTCCCGAATATTCTTTTTGAAACTTAAAATCAGTTCCTGCAGTTAATTCTTCTACTTCTGACTGAGATAAATAGTCAGTATCACCTGTCTGTTCCGTTATTGACAGCAGACCGCCGGGCTTTAAAACCCGATAAACCTCCTGCAAACATATTTTAGGAGCTGATACTTCTCCCAATACAGTAACTAAAAATACCACATCACAGCTATTATCAGCTACCGGTAAATCAACTGCATCTCCCTGGCGGCAGTTGAAATTTTCCACACCAGCCTGGTTAAGCCTGCTGCGAGCTTTTTCTAACATTTCCGGCTGTAAATCAACTAATAATAATTCTCCTTCCGAGATATTTTTAGCTGCTTCTATGCTGAAATAACCTGGTCCTGGCCCTAATTCTAATACCCGAAAATCTTTTTCTAACTCTAGTCTGCTTACCAATTCCTCGGGAGAAAGAATTAATCTTCGCAGAGGATTTAATAAAGTAAATGCAAAACACGAAGGAAAAACTCCTTTACCAAAAAAGCGTTTTAGATAGTTAAAAATTTTTTTCAAATTTGGCCCTCCTCATAAAGTAACTTCAAAAATGAAAAATCAAGTCATTGAATTAATTATTTCTATTTGGTATAATCAGTAGCAACCACTTGCTATTATTCATAATTAAAGCTAATAGAAGGTGTTATTATGAACAATAATAAAATTTTAATCGTCGATGATGAACGAGAATTAGCAGAAGTTATCCGCGACTACTTAGCAGCTGAAGGGTTTAAAGTCAAGTTAGCCTTTACCGGTCAAAAAGGGAAACAACTTTTTCAACAATTCGACCCTCATTTGATTATCCTGGACATAATGCTGCCGGAACTAGAAGGAACTGAGCTTTGTAAAATTATCCGGGAAGAATCAAACGTCCCTATTATCATGCTCAGTTCTAAAACTGAAGATGCCGAGAAAGTTTTAAGTTTAGGTTTAGGAGCTGATAACTACCTAACTAAACCCTGCAGTCCCAGCGTAATTGTAGCCAACGTAAAAGCCCTACTAAGAAGATATGAACAAAAATCAGAACAAGCTAGTCAAAAACACAATCAAAATCAACAACATATAATAACCTATAAAAACTTAAAAATAAATAAAGATTCCTTTTCTGCCTTCCTTAAGGAAGAAAGATTAAATTTAGCAGCTAAAGAATTTGAATTACTAGCCTTCCTGGCAGAAAATAAAAATCAAGTTTTTTCTAAAGAACAATTACTCGAACAAATTTGGGGGATTGATCAATTTTACGACGTCAACACTGTCACCGTCCATATCAGTAAAATTAGAGAAAAAATTGAACAAGATCCGTCTAACCCAGAATATATTCAAACTGTTTGGGGGGTAGGCTATAAATTTGGCACTCAATAACTTACGTAATAAACTTAATTGGTTGATAATAATAGCAGTAATCGGGTTAACAGCTCTACTCGGTCTAAACTATCTAATTTTAAATAACCAATTAGAACAAAAAGACGAACTCAAACAATATCATAATATTCGGCTACTAGTTAACCCCTTTTTAAATCGAATCGCAGAAAACTTTCACAACCTCAAAACGGAGACCGTCCAAACCAAGTTAGAAAAAGCACAAGTTAAGCAAGGCTTTAAAGCTATTGTTATTGACTTAGAAGGCCACGTTCTATTTCCCAACTCAATCGCCAAACAACAAATTTCATTAAAAAATAACCTTCATTATGATATTCAACCTAAAGACGGAGCGAAAAATATGTTCAAAGTTAGTTTTCCCTTGATTATTAATAATTCTCAACAAGGCAGCGTTATTTTTGAACTACCTAAAAGTCGTTTAATGAAAACAAAACAAGATAAACAAATTATTAAACTTCTCCTGCCATGGTTAGCCACTGCCTGTCTTATTATCTTAGGCTTACTAATAATCAAACATAAACTTAGTAATAGCTATTTTCAACCGCTTAAAAAGCTTAGCAAAGCAGCTGCACAATTAGCCAAAGGCAACTATGAACAAGAATTAACAGTCTCTAGTAATAAAACATTAGAAGAACTAAGTTCTTCTCTAGATCAGGTAAGAAAAAAACTCCAAGAAATAGTAAATCAAAAACAAGCCATTGCTAAATCTAAAAATGAATTAATAGCAAGTATTTCTCATGATCTAAAAACCCCGTTAGCCACCATTCAGGCTTCTATCGAAGGTCTAATTGACGGCACTGTACAAAATGAAGAAACTGTACAAAAATATTATCAGGTGATTCAGAAAAAGAATCAAGCTACAATCAATATGATTGATGATTTATTAGCCCAGACAAAAAAAGAATTAGCCCAGCTAGAAATTACTAGAAAAGAAATTTACAGCAGATCATTTTTAAATTCAGTCATTACCCCACTTAAATTACAGTATGAAAGTAAAAATACTCACATCAAAATCAAGAAACCTCTCCCTAACGTATTAATTGATATCGACCCGGAAAAAATGGAACAGGTTATTATCAATCTGGTTGAAAATGCATTAAAGTACTCCCGCCCACAAGTAAAAATAGCTATTGGAGCCAAAACCACTAATGAAGTTTTCAAGCTATTTATAACTGATAATGGTTATGGAATCCCTCCTGATGACTTACCACATATTTTTGATCGATTCTATCGGGGGGCAATCCCCGAAACCAAAAATATATCTGGTTCAGGTGTGGGGTTATGGACCTGTAAACAGATAATAGAAGCTCATCAAGGGGCTATTACCGTAGATAGTGAATTAGGAACCGGGACTACCTTTACTATTATCTTGCCGCTTAATTGATATAAAGTTGCGAATGCAACTTTATATCA
>CAYFUT010000092.1:0-5590 GCA_964346395.1 uncultured Halobacteroidaceae bacterium | reverse complement strand
TTTGCTTCCACTGTTTCAGCAAAATTTCGAAAATATACTCCGGATGGAGAAGCAAAATCAAGTTGATAACTGGTAGTTCCAGTTCTCGTTTCCTGATCTGCTTTCAATCCATTATCAGTTTTATAAATTTCAAGTTTAGTAGCTCCATTGGCTGATAAATAAGTTCCCGTATAAGCTTCTCTTTCCCGGACCAACTGATAATCATTTTGAGTTGGATCATCACTCACTCTATAGATTTCTTCCGGGTTTTCTCCAGCTAAAATTTTTAAAATATTTAGCCCTAATTCATATTTATTAGTATATTGATATTGATCAAGATTATCTACATTAAGTGAAATTGCTACACCGATATCTTGCTTTGGATTAAGTAGTGCCAGCGACGATTGGGTAGCTACTCTTCCCGCATGCATCACCAGCTCTTCCCCTGCTACTCGTCCGGTAACCCAACCTAGTCCATAACCGGCTGTTCCGTCATCTGTTTTTAATCCTTCATCTTCAGCTGGAAAATCAATCTGCGGATCAAATAACTGTTCAACATTCGTTTTAGTTAATATCTGCCGGTCTTCATACAACCCCTCATTCAATAAAAACTGTAAATAATTACTTAAATCGCAGGCAGTTGATCTGAATTCTGAACCAGCTGGTAATGTAGCTGTATTTATATATGGTTCTGCTGGTAATGCTTGATTAACCCCAGCATTATGTCCCGCTATCGCTTCCAAATCATTTATCTTAGTCACATCAGTAGTTGAACTATTCATTTCTAAAGGCTGGAGAATATTCTCTTCTATATACTCAGCATAAGATTGTCCAGTTGCTTCTTCAATAATCAATCCCGCTAAGACAAAACCTTCATTCGAATAGGAAAAATGACGCCCCGGTTCAAATAATAAACTCTTAGCAGCTAATCTATTCACTACTTTCCCCATCGCCTCATCCCCTGTTTCATTAATATATAACCGATGGTCTACCGGCGGCAGCCCGGAAGTATTACTTAATAACATCCGGATAGTAATTTTTTGACTCTGTTCCTCATCTAGGGTAGTAAATTCAGGTAAATAATTCACTACTGGATCAGCCAATGAAACCTGTCCTGCTTCTACAAGCTGCAGCATAGCCAGCGCCGTAAAAGATTTAGTTAGAGAGCCGATAGCTACTACAGTATCGTCTGTCATTTTCCTTTCAGTCTCTACATCTTCAATCCCAAAGCCTCTACTATAAATTACTTCTTCGCTGTTGGCAATTGCCACTGAAAATCCAGGCGCTGGTATCTGCTGAGCAAAATCTTCGAGATAAGTTTCCACTGTTTCCAGGTTCTCAATTTGCGGCACTGCTGTCTTAGCATGAACAAGAAAACTAAAATTTATAACCAACAGAAACATTAATAAACAAATTAATTTCTCTTTCATCTTCTCCTCCCTTTATCCTTTTAATTATTCTACTATTAGAGTTCTTACATTTAAGTCTAACACTCGCCGCGAAGCCAACCAGGCTCCTAAGCTATTAATCGCTACAATTAACAAACTAATGCCAATACTATAGAGCGGATTGATTACTAACGGAAAATACGCCAAACCAGCTACCCTAAAAATCATTAACGCTAGTTTCGAAGCTAAAAACAGTGTCAGCAGACCACTTACTATTAAGGCTACTAAAGTAAGGAAGATAACCTTAAATACTACTGCTAACCTAATTTGAGTTGGAGTCATCCCAAAAGCTTTAAAAATACCGTGATTTTTCTCTTGTTTAATAACCGTAATACTAGTGTGATTATAGATAGTAAGCAGACCTAATAAAATAAACATCCCCGCAATAACTAATAAAGCAATGATTATAAATAATACCATGCTGCCAAATAGATTCATTAGCTCTTCTTTCGAAGAGCGGACATGACCAGCCGCACCTAACTGGTGGTCTAACTCTTCTATCACCTTATCTACAGCAGCTTCTTCGGTAATTAAAACATCATATTCCAAAGGTTCAATAGTCGAATTAACCGCTTTAACTGCTTCCATGGTAGTCCTAAATTCGCGGCCGAAATTATAAGCTTGGTAAATACTGGTAACTAAAAAGTTCATTTTCTTTCCTTCTATATAAACTTCAATTTCGTCACCAATGGTTTTATCTAAGGCTTTACTTAAATTAGTAGCTAAGGCAATTTCATTTTTTTCTTCTGGGTGTCTGCCCTCAATATTTTTATACCCTAACTCATCTAAATCCCCAGCAAATGCTTTACCTACTACATTAGTTGTGCTGCCATCAGGCTTGATAAATTCAGTATTAGTAGAGAAAACAATAGAAACTACTTCTTCTACCGCTTGATTTGCTTTAATTTTCCTTAAAGTTAAATCATGTGATAATCCTCCCACATCCTGCTGGTCTCGTTCTACTTTAATCTGCCCCTCACTAAATCCCCAGACTGATCCTTTTTCTAGCGAAGCCCACAAACTATCAGAAAAATTAATTGCAAATAAAGCAGTAAAAGAAACCAAGAGTGTAATCACCAATATAAATACAGACTGCAGTTTGTCAGTCAAAATATCATTTACGGCAATAGAAAACGATAACGGTAGTTTCTTTAACCTAGGTAATAAGTTAGTTTTCCCAGACGAATGATCTTTGACTGGTTTACCATACCTGATTGCTTGCGCCGGTTTAACTTGGTCGGTTTTAAGCGCCACTAAATAAGTGGTAAGTAAAATAAACCCTATTAGTCCGACTGCCGAAATCAAATTAGGAATTGTTTGTGAAACTGGAATTTTGCCTAAACCTAAAGCTTTAATAATATCACTTAAAACAAGTTTAGTTGTATAAGTGCTTAAGAAAACTCCGGCAGCAACCGCCACCCCGGATAAAATAAAATACTGCACTAAATAAGCAAAAATAAGATTAAAAAAAGAAAAACCATCTGATTTCAAAACTCCTATCGTTCGATAATTAGATAAGATAGAACTTTTTATCGTATTAGAAATTATATACAAAACCGCTAAAATGATTATTAACGAAAAAACTAATAATATTCCACCAACAATCTTATAAGCAATCGTGTTAATGTTTTTTAGCATATCATATTCTAGCCTGATTCCTGTAAAAGGCTGCCCTAAATTTTCTTCAAAATCCCTCCAAACCTGATCAGCTTGATTTTGATCTTTATATCTTATCCCCAGCTGAACTTCCTGCAGCTTACTATAAGAAAACATTGTCGCCAATTCCCCTGGAGCCAACCAAAACCGCCCCGGATCAAATAGATTATTGCTAAATAACGGATCAACCACCAAGGCAGAAACCTGCAACGCAATGGGATTATTATTAGTCGATACAGTTATTTTGTCGCCAAGTTTTATATCATTGGCGTAAGCAATTCCGGCTGGAACCCAGACTTCTCTAATTCCGGGTTTATTTTTGACTTTTCCTTCCACAACCGCTAACTTATCCTGCCTAATCTCTTGGGCCGGCATCTCAACTAGTGAAATCTGCTTATCAAGCTTTTGCTCATTAACATAAACCTTCTCCGGCAGTGAAACCTGCGGTAAAGCAGTACTAGCTTCAACTTCCGGCCGTTTCTCAAACCAGTCTTCAATTTCCTGAACATTAAATTCCTGCCCAGCAAAAAAAAGCAGATCATGAGAAGCCGATAATTTATTAAAGGTCGTTTCATAAAGACCGTTCATACTAACCAAAGTACCAACAGCAGTGCTAAAAATTAGTGCTGAAATAAATAAAATAAGACCAATTAGGAAATTACGGACTTTATTCTTACGTAAATTTGCTAAACATAAAAGATAAATTCCCTTCATCTTACCAGCCCCTCTGTGATAAAAAGCTAAAGATGGTTCTTTCTCTCTCCACTAGGTTATCCCGAGCATAATCGGATATATCCAATTCACCAGCTAATTTACCATCTTGTAAAAATACTACCCGGTTGGCCCAGGCGGCAATTTTGAGATTATGGGTGACCATGACTATTGTTTGGCCCGCTTGATTTAAATCAGTTAAAATCTTCATTACTTGCTCGGCCTGAGAAGAATTTAAAGCTCCCGTCGGTTCATCAGCAAATAATACGTCTGGATTATTAATCACTGCCTTGGCAATCGCACATCTTTGTTTTTGGCCGCCGGAAACCTGGGCCGGCATTCTATCTACTTCTTCCTCTAATCCTAACCTAGTTAATAACTCTTCGGCTCGTTCATCAACGTAATTTTTATCATCTTGAGCTAAATAACCAGGCGCTACTACATTCTCAAACAAAGTCAGATTCGGAACGAGATGAATTCCTTGAAAAATAAATCCCATGTTCTGCCGGCGAAACTGAGCCTTTTCTTGTTCGTCCATGCCGCTAATCTGCGTATCTTTAAATTTTATTTGGCCCGAAGTAATACTGTCAAGGCCACTTAACAAATACAGTAAAGTGGACTTCCCAGAACCAGAACTGCCCATGATCACTGTAAATTCAGTTTCAGAGATTCTTAAATTTATATTCCGATTGGCGTGAACTGGTTCCCCATCATTAAAATATGTCTTACATAAGTTTTTAGTCTCTATTAATAATTTATCTCCCATTTTTATTCCTCCTCTACCTTCTCTACCTTAAACTCTGTTTAATTACTACTTATATTATAGCAAATAAAAGTTAACTAATCCTGGCTAAAATCTTAAGAATTTATTAAAAAAATTACTGCCTATTATTTCTGCCCCGGCAAAACCTAAATCTTTGTAGATATCTCTCCCGGCTTCAGAAGCAAATAACCTTATTTCTTCTACTCCATTTCTTTTAAACCAGTTTATCACTTGCTCTGTTAGTTTAACTATCTTTTCCTGATCTCGATCCCGACTATATACATCCCCAAGCAGACCATAATTTGTTGATTCAGAAAAACTATGAGAAGATTTATTTTTCAAAAAACCACCAGCGCAAGCAACTAACTTATTTTCTTCTTCCCAACCAAAATGTTGTAAATCATTTTCCTCATATAAATCTTGGTAAAAAGACAACAGTTCTTCTCTTATACCAGTAGTTAATCTTTCTGCCTGCCCTATTTCCTTTAATAAGGCCAACTTCATTTCTACTATCTTTTCTAACTCTTCTCGCTTTATCATGCTCATATAAACCACCCCATCCTTATTTTTCCAAACTAAATTAATAGTCATCTGAATCCAGTAAAATCTGTAGCACTATTTTTTATAACGTCGCAAAGTTTCGGGACGTCCCTGCCAACGCTCTCAACCTCTAATTAAAACTTCAACCTGACATAAGTCAGCCCCGACTTTTATTTATGCTCAATACTAGAATGTCGCTAAGGTATTATTATCTGAAGTTGATACCTTTACTTAATTGGCTTACAAATTAAATAATTTTGTTTTTGCTCATCAATTTTCCACAAACTAGACTGTTTAATTTTATTTATAGAATCTTCTCTAGATTGATGCCCATCTTCGATATATAATATTACATCTTTTTATAATCCTGGATATTTTTTAATTTTTTACTGTATTTACTTTATTTTTTCCTCTCCTTTCCCTCAATTTTTAATAAATTTATTAGTTAATTAGTTTGTTAAACCTTCCCGCAAAATTTTCTTAAAGTCAGGAG
>CAYFUT010000091.1:3997-9172 GCA_964346395.1 uncultured Halobacteroidaceae bacterium | reverse complement strand
GAAAAAGTGTAAAATATAAAATTAATAGCAATTTTTATTAGTTGTGGAGGGATTACTGATGACGCCTAAGTTGCAGAAAAAGGCGGAAAAAATAGAACTATTTATAACCGATGTGGATGGAGTTTTGACGGACGGCCGGATTGTGCTGGGCAATGATGGGGAGGAATTAAAATTCTTTCACGTGCAGGACGGTATGGGGTTGAAGTTGGCCCAGGAAGCCGGGATTGAAGTGGCAATTATCACTGGTCGGGAGTCGAAATTAGTCCGGCAGCGGGCTGATGAACTGGCAATTGACGAAGTGCATCAGAATATAAAGGATAAAGTGGAAGTTTTTAATAACTTATTGGCAAAGCAGGGGATTACGGCGGAAGAAGTAGCCTATATTGGCGATGACGTAAATGACCTGCCGATTTTGGAACGGGTCGGATTGGCATTGACAGTTGCCAATGGGGTTGATAAAGTAAAAGAGGAAGCAGACTACGTGACGGAAAGAGAAGGCGGCAGGGGAGCAGTAAGAGAAGCGGTAGAACTTGTTTTGGAGTATAAAACCAATTGACAATGTACAGTTGACAGATAAAAATAATAATTGACAGTGTACAGTTGACAATTGACAGTTAGAAACAACAAAAAGAGGAACTTATTGAGCAGGCAAATGAGAGATATAGTGGATCTGGGTTCTATGATTATTATAGTCAGGTATGATAAATTATTTTTTAACTGATTTTTGTCTTTTAACTATCAACGATTTTTAGGTTTTAACTGCTAACTGTCAACTGTATAGCCAGGGTAAAAACCAACCCTGGCTATGAAAATCTTACGAGTCTTAGCAGACTCTCCATGAAAACCATAAAAAACATATCCATAGAAACCATATCAACTATAAACTATCTGTATATTTAACTACATTGCGGGGAGTGTTAGAAGATGGGCGAGAAGGTAGCGTATTATGCCCTTAAATTTGTGGAAGCAGTAGTGAATCTTCTGCCTAATAAAATAAATTATTATCTAGCGCAGGGATTGGGAAGTGTATTATTTTATTTAGTCCGCGACAGGCGGGAGTTGGGGGTAAAGAATATACAGCAGGCGCTTGGTTATTCACAAGATCAGGCGGAAAAACTGGTTAAGGAAGTTTTTCAGGATTTACTCCTGACGGCAATTGAAGTGCTGTGCGTAGAAGGCTGGAGTCTGGCTGATTTTAAGCAGCGGATTGAAGTAGAAGGCTGGGAACACTTCCAGCAGGCTTATCAGCAGGAGCAAGGAATTATCTTCTTTACCGGGCATCTGGGCAACTGGGAGCTGCTGGGGCTTTATTTTTCTGCTCTCGGCTATCCGATGAATGCTCTAGCGCAGCAGCGCGGGAATGATTTAATCACGGAAGAATTATGGCGGATTAGAGAGAGTTTGGGCGGTACTGTTTTTGACTATCGTGATGAAGTAAAGAGTGCTTTCAAAGCGCTGTTAAATAATGAAATATTAATGATTTTAGGCGATCAAGATGCGCGGGGGCGGGGTGTATTTGTCGACTTCTTTCACCAGCCGGCTTCTACTCCGCAGGGTCCGGTAGTGTTGGCCCAGAAAGCGGAAGCAGTAGTTTTACCGGTTTATTTAGTTAGAGAAGCACCGCAGGAGTACCGATTAATAATTGACCCGCCGGTAGAAGTGTCGGAAGATGCTTCGCAGGAAGAACAGACTGCTATTTTGCAGGAGTTAACTGCTTCGCTGGAGACTAAAATTAGAGACTATCCGGAACAGTGGCTGTGGCTGCACCGCCGCTGGAAGACGGAACCGGAGGCAGATGCTTGATGAAAAAGCAGGGACTTATAATAATTATTATTATTTTACTGGTAGTAGGAATGGGATTATTAATTAATAAATTTTATTTTTCTAATTCTCAGCCGGAGACCAATATTTCTGATCATTCTGTTCAGGAAAAAAAGGATGAGGCTAGTACTAAATTGGAGCAAGCGGCAATTACTTTATTTAGTGAAGACGGTACTACCAAGTGGGAGTTGAAAGCAGAAGAAATTAAGCAGTTTGAAGATTCTTCCCGCGTTGCTTTACAGCAGATAACAGCGGAAGTGTATGAACAGGGCAGCCAACTGGTTAGTTTAACAGCTGCAGAAGGAGAGGCTGATACTAAAACCGGGTTTTTATCTCTAGATGGTCCGATTACTGTGCAGAATGAAGAAAGAATGCTGAAAACAGATAAATTAAACTGGAATGAAGCTAAAAACCAGTTAACGGGGCGGGGGAATGTAGTGTTGGAGAAACCGGGAGTTAAAATTACTGCGGACAGCTTCATTACGCAGATGAATTTAAGGAAAGTAAGATTAAAGGGTAATGTACGGGCAATTTATACTAAAGCAGGTGATCAAGGTGAATAAGCAGCGTTGTTTAGTGCTGGTAATCTTAGTGGTTAGTTTAACGGCTTTGACAGCAGTAGGTTGGGCAGCTAGTAAGCAGAACCAAATGGAATTGACGGCTGATGAAATGGTGCTTGATGATGCAAATGGGAAAGTAGTAGCTACGGGGGAAGTAATTTTAGTTCGCTCGGGAATTACCCTACAGTGTCAGCGGCTAACGGGGAAACAAGATTTAGATAAGGTAGAAGCGGAAGGAAAAGTAGTGGTGAAGCAGGAAGGAAGCGAACTACAGTCGCAGCGGTTAGAGCTAGATTATAAGGCAGAGACAGCTGTGTTAACGGGCAGTCCCCGGCTGCTGCGGGAACAAGCAACTATTACCGGCGATAAATTTAAAGTTGATTTAGCTGCTGATTATTGGGAAGTAATCGGGAATGCTCATTTAGAAGAAAAAGAACAGAATATAGTAGCTGATGCTGATAAACTGGAGTACAGCCGCAAGAAGCAGGAAATAGTGTTGATAGGAAATGTTGTGGTGGTGCAGAATGAACGGCGCATCACGGGGCCGAAGGTAATTGTGGATTTGGAAGCGGAAAAAGTAAAGGTTAAGGGTAGAAGCAAATTAACACTACCGGCCGACCAGGGTGATCAGAATGCCGATTAAAGGGGAAAATTTAGTCAAGACTTATGATAATAAAAATGTGGTGGATAAAGTTAACTTTGAGGTAGAAAAAGGAGAAATTGTGGGAATTTTAGGCCCGAATGGAGCGGGGAAAACAACCACGTTTTATATGGTAGTAGGGCTGATCCGCCCTAACGGCGGGCAGGTTAAATTAAATGGAAATCAGATCACTAAGCTGCCGATGCATAAGCGGGCGGAACGCGGGATTGGTTATTTGGCGCAGGAAGCGTCTGTTTTTCGCAATTTGACGGTGGCGGAAAATATTATGGCTATTTTAGAGATGATTGACCGCCCGGAAGATAATCAGGAAATTATGGAATCACTGCTGGCGGAATTTGATATTGAATATATCCGCGACCGCAAAGGTTATATGCTCTCCGGGGGCGAACGAAGGCGGGTGGAGATTGCCCGCGCTCTGGTAACTGACCCGGACTATATTTTACTGGATGAACCTTTTGCGGGGGTAGATCCGATTGCCGTTAATGATATTCAGGATATTGTAGCGCATTTAAAAGAGAGAGAGTTAGGCGTGTTGATTACTGACCATAGCGTACGGGAGACCCTAGAAATTACTGACCGCGCCTATATCATGCACGAAGGAGAAATTTTGCTGTCCGGAACGGCGGATGAAATTGCGGACAGTGAAGTAGCCCGTAAATTTTATTTAGGAGAGAAGTTTAAAATGTGAGGTGCAGTAATTAATGAAGATTGTTGATCGGTATATTTTAAAGGAGTTAGTCCAGCCGTTTTTATTCGGTATCTTTGCTTTTACCAGTATTTTCATCGGTTCGGATATTCTAGTTGATTTAGCCCAGAAGATGATGAGGTACGGTATTCCTGTGTTGACGGCTGTAAAATTGTTTTTCCTCCAGCTGCCGCAGATTATTGTCTGGACGTTTCCGATGTCGATGCTGTTGGCTACGCTGTTAACCTTTGGGCGCCTGTCGGGCGATAGTGAGGTAGTAGCTCTGCGGGCCGGAGGGGTTAGTTTTATTCGGCTGGTAATTCCGGTGTTGATTGTAGCTGCTTTAGTGACGGGGGTAGCTATTTTCTTTGATAATAACCTGGTGCCGGCTAGCCAGCGGGAACATAAAGAAATAATGTGGCAGATCAAACACGGAGAAAAGCTGCCGAAGACGCAGAAGAATTTGCGCATTACCCCTATTGATGATCGGACAGGCCGGATTGATTTTGTCTTGACGGCCGAAATGTTCGACGGCCGAGCCCAGGAACTGCAGGGGATTACCTATTCGGACTATGAAGATGGACGGCTAGTACAGGTAATTCAGGCGGAGAAAGGCATCTGGAATCAGAACAACTGGATTTTTCTGAAGGGGACGACTTATACGATTACAGAGGAAGGGCGCGTGCCGCGGACTCGGTTCGAACGAATGAGTATGAAAAATAAGATTGCCCGCAACCCTGGGCAGTTGGCCCGCAACCAAAAAGACCCGGAAGAGATGACGTTGGGGGAATTAAGCCAGCATATTGAACTGTTGGAAGAGGAAGGCCGAGATGTTAAAGAACTGAAGGTCAAGTATCACCAGCGGTATGCAATTCCCTTTGCCTGCTTTATTTTTGCTTTGGTAGGAGCACCGCTGGGTTTAAAGCCGAATCGGTCGGGCTCTTCGATTGGGTTAGGATTGAGTATTGTCATTATTTTTATTTACTATACGCTGATGACAGTGGGTGGTGCCTTAGGTCAGTCAGGGAAGTTGGCTCCGTGGTTAGGCTCCTGGATTCAGAATATTGCCTTTACTATTGTGGGCTTAGGACTGTTATATAAAGCTAATAAATAGAAAAGCAGCCTATCGGATGCTTAGTCTGAGATTAAGGTTGAGATTGAGCCAACCATAAATTCAAATTCAACAGAAGTTATCTACAGGTTAAGAAAGAGTATAATTTCCTAAGCGATAAAAAAGCCGCCTGGCGGCGGCTTAGCTTGAGGCTGAGATTAAGTTTGAGCAACTTATAAGATCAAATTCACAAATCCACCTATAACTAATAAAAAACAGCCGTTTTGGCTGTTTTTTTATTTTTTGGCAGCAATTTTTAAGAGGAAGGGAGGTAACTAGGCCAGAAATAGGTTAGTAATTCAACTAGTATCTCTGCTGAAAAGCCTAAAGTTAGAAG
>CAYFUT010000091.1:0-3897 GCA_964346395.1 uncultured Halobacteroidaceae bacterium | reverse complement strand
TGAAAAGCCTAAAGTTAGAAGAGAGGGGATAAAATGTATAAACTAAAATTAGTTGTTATTTTAATTTTAGTAGGGGGATTAATAGCTTATATTGGTGATAAGATCGGGATGAAAGTGGGCAAGAAGCGGTTATCGGTCTTCGGTCTGCGGCCGAAGCATACTTCTATTCTGATTACTATTTGTACCGGGATAGTTATTGCTTTGTTATCATTAAGTTTACTGCTAGTTACTGCGCATAATTTTCGGCAGGCTCTGTTGAATATACAGGATGTCTTGACTAGATTAGATAGATTAACCGAACAGGTGGCGGAGAAAAAAGCGGAGAAGGCAGAATTGGCAACAAAGATCAATCAATTGGCGGCGCAGAAAAAAGATTTAAAGCAGCAGGTGGGGAATTTGGCCCATAACTTAGGAATGTTTGGCCGCGGCTATCTGCAGACTTTAACGGCTGATATTATTTACCGTCAGGATCAAATATTGGCTACTCAGATTATTGAGGGTACAGCTAATCTGGAAAGAAAGTTAGAAAGAATGACGGAAGAA
Organism: uncultured Halobacteroidaceae bacterium; assembly: GCA_964346395.1. Taxonomy (GTDB): domain Bacteria; phylum Bacillota; class Halanaerobiia; order Halobacteroidales; family Halobacteroidaceae; genus CAYFUT01. Next base: position 3,354 of record CAYFUT010000091.1, on the reverse strand, counting down.
ATTCAGATAGAGGAAGTAGCTAGTGTAACTTATAATCAACGAGAATTAGCGGAGGCGGCTTTTTTCCTACAGCAGAACCAGGGGGGGATTGTCCGATTAATAGCGGCTAAGAATGTTTTTGCCGGCGGACAGCTGACGATAAGTTTTGATTTATATCCTAATGACCAGGTATTTGGCCCGGGAACGCAAATTTTAAGCGTACCAGTCAATAGCAGTAATCCTGCTGAAATAGAGCGGACAATTAATACTATGGTGGCCGAACTTAATGAAGCGGGAATAAAAAATGGAATGTTGCCTGATAATCAAGGCCGAGTAATAAAAACAGATTTGATTAAATTCAGCCGTTTAATAAATCAGCTGCGGCAGTTAACGGAGCCGAAAAAGATTCTAGTGGTGGCGGAAAGTAGGATCCGGCGGGGAGACTGTTTAGCCGAACATATTAAATTTAAATTGGAGGAATTATAATGCTGTTAAGTATTGACCCCGGTCGAGAAAAGGTTGGAACAGCAGTACTTACTGCTGAGGGAAAGGTAAAGTACAAGCAGGTGCTTCCGGTAGCAGAAATTGAAAAGCAGGTAGAAAAATTACAGCATACAAATCAGATTACGCAACTAATTTTAGGTAACGGAACTAATAGTGAGGGGATTAAAGAAAAGTTAACGTCTTATTTTGAACAGATAATAGAGGTAGAAGAAGCTTATTCTACTTTAGAAGCGAGAAAATATTACTGGCAGGAGAATCCGCCGCAGGGTTGGCGGAAGCTGCTGCCTCTTTCTTTACAAACTCCGCCGCAGCCTATCGATGATTATGTAGCTGTTATCCTGGGTCGCCGTTATCTAGAAGAACAAGAATAGTTTAGAAGAAAAAAATAGGTTATAGAAAGGAAGGATATGTTGTTTGTTATGGGTAAATATGTTATAATATTAAACAAAGTTAACCAGGGTAGAATTGGGGAGGGTAAACTGTGGCGGAAAGACAGTTGATTGTATTTGAAGTTGCCGAGGAAGAGTTTGGCGTGGGAATTACTGAGGTAGATGAAATAATTGAATACCAAGAGCCGAAGCCGCTGCCGGGTACTTCTGAGTTTATTGAGGGGATGATTAATTTACGCGGCGAAGTAATAGCAATTGTTAATTTACGAAAAAAACTAGAGTTAGAGGGAACGGAAGAGCGCAATCGAATTATTATCATTGATATTGGAGACCTAAAAGTAGGCTTTATCGTGGATACAGCTTCCGAAGTGCTGAAGTTAGCTGGTGAAGAGATGAAACCGCCGCCCAGTGATAAGATGCACGGTGTAGAAAGCGGGAGTATAAAGGCCATTGGAGAGCGGGATGACCGACTGATTATTATCTTAGATTTGGAAAAATTGTTAGGCACCGGAGAATTAGAAGAGTTGAATCCACAGGGGGAACTTTAGTTCTCTTTAGTTGCCATTTCTTTTGAAATCGATTACGGTAAAGTAAAAAAATGTTATTCCAAACCGATGAAATACTTTCTATCAGTGATAAAAATAGTTTTTTTGGTTATTTTAGCAGGGAAATTTGTTTTTTTCTATAAGTATATATATTGTGCAACTGCAAATAGCAGTAAAATAGAAAGGGGAGGTGATGTTTAAGCAGGTCGACAGTTAGCTAGATTAAATTTTAGGAAGAAAATACATTTCTTTTGAAATCGATTACGGTAAAGTAAAAAAATGTTATTCCAAACCGATGAAATACTTTCTATCAGTGATAAAAATAGTTTTTTTGGTTATTTTAGCAGGGAAATTTGTTTTTTTCTATAAGTATATATATTGTGCAACTGCAAATAGCAGTAAAATAGAAAGGGGAGGTGATGTTTAAGCAGGTCGACAGTTAGCTAGATTAAATTTTAGGAAGAAAATGTAAGTGATAAGTGAAGTTTGTAATATCTAAATGATGCTAAACAATCTAAGTGATGTTAAACAAAAAGTTAAGGGGGATCCGATAATAATGAAAAAGATTTCGACTTTATTGGCTTTAGTGATGGTAATGGCATTGGCAGTTCCGGTATTGGCAGCGGATGAAGAAGGTGCGAAGGCAGAAATTACTGGTGGAAAAGTTGAATTTGAAAGTACTATTTTTAGTTCTGATGTTGACAAGGCAGAAAAACAAGATGATGATGATAATGATGTTGATGTAACTACTGGAGACAAATTGACTGTTAATGAGGGAACATCTGAGTTAACAGTAGAACTTACAGGAGTTTATAAAGCATTTGACTGGACATTAACAGCGGGGCATGAAGACTTTGGTTTAGCATTCTTACAGTCTACAGAAAATGGTGAAGTAGAATTTTCTTCTACTGTTGGTGACAATGGAGATACTTTCTGGGCAGATGTAGTTCAGGATGCTGAGTTAAGAGCTAAGAAAACAGTTGGAAAAGTAGAAGCTCAAGCTAAGGTTAATCCTAATGCTGGGGTAGTAAAGGATACTGACACTTATGTTAAGTATAGCTTTACTGATGCATTAGATATGACTTTTAAGCCTTATGATGTTGAATTCTTAATTGGAAGCGAGTGGGAAACAGAAGTAGGTGCTAGTGATAAGCTTCCAGGTATGCAAACTACTTATGAAGTTGGGGATTTAACTTTAACTGCAGATGTTTCTACTGAAGGAACTTATTCAGAGAATGTCAATGATGCAAATGGTTCTGAAGCTTCTGCTAGAGGATATGCTTTAGAAAGTACTGCTACTTATGACTTAAATGATGATGATTCTGTTACAACAGCTGTTTTATTAAAAGCTGATACTACAACAGATAAAGCTAATGAAGATGCAGAAGAGTTAACTGATAAAGATTCTGATTTAACAGTAAATGTTAATGGTGGATACACTGTTACAGAAGCTTTATCTTTAGATGGAGAGTTCAATTATGGTTCTTATTCTGAAACTGAAGAAGGCATTGTAGATGGAGACGTAGAAAAGACTACTGATGAAGTAGAAAAGAAATTAGGATTATATGCTAAGACTACTTATGATTTAAGTGTAGCTAGCGTATATGGATCCTATAAGTATGATAATACTGCTACAGAGTATAATTTAGCTGAAGCTGCGAGTGAGATTGAGAAAGAAACTACAACAATTAACACAATTACTGTAGGTGCTGACAAGGAGTTAGAAGATGGAGTTACGTTAAATGTTGAGTTTGAAACTGCTCCTACAAAAACTGAAACTGAGTATGTAGAAGATGATACTGAAACTGATGAATCAGTTACTAATAAGCTTACTACTAAGGTAACTTACTCCTTTTAATTAGAACTATAAATTAAAGTTAAAACCCCGGGCCAACTTCTGGCTCGGGGTTTTACTAATCTGTGGGGGGATTTTATCT
>CAYFUT010000090.1:0-9223 GCA_964346395.1 uncultured Halobacteroidaceae bacterium | reverse complement strand
AATCGTTCCAATGTTAATATGCGGCTTATTCCGCTCAAATTTCTCTTTTGCCATTATTTATTACCCTCCTCGATTTTATTGTTTCCTATGTAACGCTAAGTTGAATTGGAGCCCACAACCGGAGTCGAACCGGTGACCTCAGCCTTACCATGGCTGCGCTCTACCAACTGAGCTATGTGGGCCTGGAGCGGGTGACCGGATTCGAACCGGCGACTCTCAGCTTGGAAGGCTGATGCTCTAGCCAGCTGAGCTATGTGGGCCTGGAGCGGGTGACCGGATTCGAACCGGCGACTCTCAGCTTGGAAGGCTGATGCTCTAGCCAGCTGAGCTACACCCGCAAGAATATAAATAATAATTTACAGCTGATAGTAACTTTATACCCTTAATCATTATATAGTATAACCGATTAACTATCAACTGTAAACCAAAATTTAATATTTTTTGCTTACAACGCCCTCATTATATATTTTTTATTTCTAGACTTCAAAATCTAAAAAAAATGATTTAATCTTTTTATGATATGTTAATCAGCATTAAATTAAATTATCTTTATTTTTCTCTATTTTTTGTAAGTATCATTCTCTTCCAAAAACTTAGTTAATTTCTTCTTAACCCGCTGTAAAGCATTATCAATAGATTTTACATGCCTATCTAACGCACCAGCAATTTCTTGGTAGCTCTTGCCCATTAAATATTCCTTTAAAACAGCTAATTCTAATCTACTCAACATTTGTCTGATATTCTTTTCCAATACTTCATATGACTCATGCGTAACTACTAATTCTTCTGGATTAGCTAATTCACTGCCCTCTAAAACATCCAGTAATGTTCGGTTAGAATGCTCACTAAAAATAGGCTTATTCAAAGATACATAAGAGTTGAGAGGTTGATGTTTTTGGCGGGTAGCAGTCTTAATAGCAGTTATTATCTGGCGGGTAATACATAACTCTGCAAATCCGCGAAAAGAAGCCAGCTTCTCTACTTCATAATCACGAATAGCTTTGTATAACCCTAACATTCCTTCCTGAATGATATCTTCTCGATCGCCCCCGACCAAAAAATAAGAACTTGCTTTGGCTTTTACAAAGTTTTTATATTTTTTAATTAGATATTCAATAGCTAAGTCATTACCCTGCTGTGCTTGATTAACTATTTCATCATCAGACATCTGATTATAATTACTGTATTCTCGCCGTTGTAGACTTCCCTTTATCATATTCCCCCACCCTTTTTGCAAATTACCTGTTTCAGTATAGTACAATTATAACTTATATAATTTATACCAGCAAGCAAGTAACCCTTGAAACTTATTCCTTTACTTATTCTTTCGGATTAATCTTGATAATTTGGGGTTCAGGGGCATAAATATCCTCGGAAATAATTTCTTTACTTACTACCTTTCCTTCTTTTTTCACTATTTTTCTGACTACTACTTTATATCCACTTTGGCCCTGGCTAACTACTTCTTTCTGCCCTCGAGGTAAATCTGTATCTACCACCCGTTTTATTTCCGGTTTTAAAACCTGCGGCGAAGAAGTAATGATCTTTACTTGGCCTCTATTTTTACGTCCTAAAATACTAATTGTTAACTGCCTATTAGTTATTCGCGCCATAATTAAAATTGGATTCTCTGCTTTATTTTTAAATTTAAAATCTAATTGATCTTCATAGACAGCTGCTCCCCGACCCAAATCTATATAACTTACCGGTCGGGAATGATTAACGCGCTCTAACACCGGTAAATCAGCCAATAATACAGCATTATACAAAGTCGAGGAGACTTGGCAAACCCCACCTCCTATACCATCTACCACTTCTCCATTAACTATTTCCGGAGCCTGTTTAAATCCCCGCTCTTTCTCCCGCGGGCCAACTACCCGATTAAAAGAAAAAACCTTCCCCGGTTGGACTACTGTCCCCGTTAATTTTTCCGCTCCTATCCTTATATTCTGGACTCTATTAGTTTCCTGGGGGTCAAAATGAGTAGTATAAGTAGAAATAACCTGAAACAGATTATACTTTTTAATTTTATCCATATCAGTCAAGGTAGAACTACTGGTTCCTGCTCCTCTACCCACCCCGAAAATTGCTAGTAAAAACAATAAACTAATAATTAATACTCTTTTTTTCATCTTTTACCCCTCATTTAACCCTCATTGCTTTGCTGACGGTGAACTTCATAAATTAAAATTCCAGCCGCCACGGAAGCATTCAAAGAATTTATATTGCCCGCCATCGGCAATCGCGTAATAAAATCACACTTCTCCTTGACTAACCTTCTGATTCCTGATCCTTCACTGCCGATTACTAACCCTACAGCGCCGGTGAAATCAACTTCGTGGTATAATCGATCGCCATCTAAATCAGCTCCTGTAATCCAAAACCCAGCTTCTTTCAATTGATCTAAACTCCGGGCTAGATTAGTTACCTGAGCTACCGGCATATACTCCACTGCCCCCGCAGAAGCCTTAGCTACTACTGGGGTTAAACCTACTGCCCGCCGTTTAGGAATTACTACTCCATCAGCTCCAGCAGCCTCAGCTGTCCGCAGAATAGCACCTAGATTATGCGGATCTTTAATCTCATCTAACAGAACAATTAACGGTTGGTCACTTTCTTCTTTAGCTTTAGCTATCAGCTCGTCCAAATCCCAATAGACAAGCGGCTTAGCCCGGGCAATAACCCCCTGATGAGCATGCGAATCAACTAGTTGATTTAACCTTCCTTTTGCTACCGGCTCCACGGACACTTCTTTTTCTCCCGCCAGTTGATAAATCTCAGTAATCCGATCTCCCTGCGCCGAATGTAAAATCAGAATTTTCTCTATCTCGCGCCCCGCTCTTAATGCTTCCAAAACTGGGTTTCTACCTTCTATATTAACCATTATTAACCTCCTTTAAAAACTAACTTTTAAAACCTTTGTTTCTACAAATCTCTTCCGATTTCATTTATCATTTTTTATTCTCCATTCTCCATTTATCTCTCATTTCTTTTTGTTGCCCACAACTAAGAGCCCCTTCAGTACAGTCCCCATAAATGCAGGGAGGAAGAGCTTCTTCATATAAAATATCTGATAACTCTCTTAACTGCCTTAACTTAGTTGCTGATAATTCCCTAATCTCCCACTGAGCGTTTTGACAGATCCGTTCCGCCAGCATCTGATTATCAATTCGAGCATTAGTAGAAATAATAAGTTTAATCTGTTCACAGTTCAATAAAAACGGTAATACTTTATCAACAGCATAGTCGGCTAACAATCGCCTCCGAAACTCTCTAATCTGCTCAGTTAATTCCTTAAACTCTTTAACAAAATCCGACTTCTGGATAGTAGGCGGAATTAATACCGGCCGTTCTTGAGCAGTCAACAAATCAGTTAGCTCTTCTCTATGATTTTCCGACAGTCGGTGCCTTATCTGCTGGTGGTAAGTTACTAAGCTACACATCATACCAAAAGTAGTCCGGGCCTGCTCAGCAATACTTCCGTGGCCATAACCTAATACCTTATTGGTTAAACTCCGGGCTTTAGCTTCTGCCTCAGGCTGCCAGGCAGCCAACTTTTCACTCGGCGGCTGGGCAGAAGTGCTAGTAGCAGCCCCTAAGCCAACTTTTAAATCTAGATTATCAAATGCTGTTAATAAAACCATTCGCTGATCGGAATTTATCTTTGCAAATTGGTCTTGATATAAATTAGCCACTAATTCCGAATCGGGATTATTATTTTTAGTAGGCAGCAATTCAACCAGCCAGTCCGGTAAGGCGGCTTTTAGCTTGGTTCTAAATTCACTAAAGGCAGTCCAGTACCGCTGATTATGGAGTAAATTAAATAAATCAAGCAGCTTATTCCCTGTCATAGCTACTGAAATATTAGTTCGCGTCGCCAAAGGCAGAATATAGCGGGCATCCTCAATCGGAATTCCGTACTTATAATCATCAACCTGCGGCCGACCGCTGGTAGATGATTTCTTTACTTCTGACATTTTATTATATAATTGAAAGGCTTGATCAATTAACTTCTTGCCCTGATTTCTATCTTCTTCAGTTAACTCTGGTAGCGAATAAGCATCGTCCTTCATATCTACATACCGCTGGCTCTGCTGCACATAAGAATCTTTAAGCTCACATAACAGTGTACTCTGTAACCGGGTAATATTCTCGGCAATAAAAGAAATATTCACCGTCCGCAGAGCTTCGCGCAAACTCTCTTCCGCTACTGAATTAATATTATTCCGCTGCACCCACGATTCTATCCACTGAAGTTCTGTAGCTTCAAAATTAGTTATCTGCAACTTGATGCCTCCCCATCTAGTCGTGAAAAAGTTGAACTTGAGTTTGAGGCTGAGTTTGAGTTTGAGTAAATCACTGCTAACATTAAATTTATGAACTACTTAACCTTAACCTCAACCTCTAATTATCAACTTGTTGTATAGTACTCTCTCATTTGAGCAAATAACTCCTGCAGCCGCTCCTCTTCCTCAGCCAAATACAGATACCCAAGCAGCGCTTCAAAGGCAGTACTGTACTGATAAGTAGACCGGTCAGCACTGCTGGGAATATTTGTCTTGGCATTACGCCCCCGCCGAACAATAGTCTGCTCCTGGTCAGTTAGCTCCGGTCTTAGCTCAGCTAATAACTCTGCCTGAGCTTCTGCATTAACATGTTCTACCGCTTGCTGATGTAATTCATTAGGCTTACAGACATTCTGCTCCAACAGATAAGTCCGGATGAACATTTCAAATAAGCTATCTCCAACATAAGCCATAATCGTCGGCGACAATAATTCCGGCCGCTCCGGAAACTGATTCACTTCTTCTAGCATTTGTTTGCCTCCCATTAATAAAAGTTGACAATTTGCAATTGACAATTGACAATAACCAATTAAACTCTTTAAAATACCTTAAAGTGAAAAATTGGGAGAATTGACAATGGATATGGTTTCTATGATTTTCATAGCCAGGCTATGCCTGGATAGGACAATTAATACCTTTAAAATATCTTAGAACAAAAGATTATACAACTTTAATTTATAATTGTCAATTTTACATTGTCAATTGTTAATTGTTTATTAGTTTTTTACCTTCCACTTCGCTCCGCGGGGAGTATCCGTAACTTCTATTCCTAATTCGTCCAATTGATCTCTTATTTTATCAGCCAACTGATAATTTTCTTCTTCCCGGGCTTGACTTCGAACATTTAACAGCAGTTCAATTAACTCTTCTTCCCGACTGCTTTCTGTCTTTTCCTGTACTTCAGGAGTTAAGGTCACTCCCAATACTTCTTCTCCTAACTCAGCAAACACCTCTTTGGTTTTAATTATATCATTTTTTAGCTTTCTAGTTAACTTAAAATCATCATTATTAATTATTTTGTTCACTTCCCGGGCCAACTCATGTAAGGCGCCAATAGCCAGCGCAGTATTAAAGTCATCATCCATAGCAGCAATAAACTTCTCTTTCTTCGCCCAAGCTAGCTCCCTTAACTTACCCGGAAACTTCTGTTCTCCAGCCTCAACCGGCTGTTCAGCTAAATAAGCAAGTTCCTCTACCGTATTGCGCAACCGCTCCAGCCCCTTAGCTGACTCTTCTAGGTTCTTATCACTAAAATTAATCGGACTGCGGTAATGCTTAGACAGCAAGAAGAATCTAACTACTTCCGGGGCATACTCCTCTAAAATTTCTCGGGTAGTAAAGAAATTCCCCAGCGACTTAGACATCTTCTCCCCATCAATATTGATATACCCATTATGCAGCCAATAATTCACTGCCTGGTTGCAGCTGCAGTAAGCTTCACTCTGGGCTATCTCATTTTCGTGATGAGGAAATACCAGATCAATTCCGCCGGTATGAATATCAAAGGGAGCGCCTAAATATTCAGTTGACATTACCGAACATTCAACATGCCAGCCCGGTCTGCCCGAACCCCACGGACTATCCCAGCTGGGTTCTCCTGGTTTGCTTTCTTTCCATAAGGTAAAATCCAGCGGATTCTCTTTTTGTTGGTTCACTTCTACCCGGGCACCCGCCTGCAGGTCTTCAATATCTTTTTTAGATAATTTTCCGTAATCAGAAAACTCCTCTACTCGATAATAAATATCGCCGCCGCTCTGATAAGCATAATCTTTCTCCAGCAGATCTTTTACTAACTCAATCATCTGCGGAATATGCTCTGTAGCCCGCGGATAAATATCAGCCCGTTTAATATTTAAAGCATCAGTATCTTCAAAATAAGCCGTAATAAACTTTTCCGCCAGTTGTTCAGTACTAATTCCTTCTTCATTAGCTCGGTTAATCATTTTATCATCAATATCGGTAAAATTAAGCACATGATAAACTTCATAGCCGCGGTACTCCAGATACCGTTTAATAATATCCGGCACTACAAAAGCACGAGCATTGCCAATATGAAAGTAATCATAGACAGTTGGCCCGCAGGAATACATCTTAACTTTTCCCGACGCCACCGGCTTAAATTCTTCCTTTTCTCCCGTCAAAGTATTATACATTTTCAATGTCATCAGTTCTTCACTCCTCCTGGTTATTATGCTTTTTCTCTAACTTTTTTATTCGTTCATCCATGCACAGCAGCATCTGCTGTACAGGATCAGGCAAGTTCCCATGTTCTAAATCTACTCCTGCTTCTCGACCTACTTTTTTACCATCTTCTACTACTACCCGGCCCGGAATCCCTACTACCGTACAATCATCCGGCACCGAATCCAAAACCACTGCTCCCGCTCCTACTTTAACATTATCCCCAATTTCAATAGAGCCTAATATTTTTGCTCCCGCACTAATCATTACATTATCACCAATCGTGGGGTGGCGCTTCCCCGATTCTTTTCCTGTTCCTCCCAGCGTAACTCCCTGATAAAGAGTTACATTATCACCAATTTTAGTTGTTTCCCCAATTACTACTCCCATTCCGTGGTCAATAAAGAATCCCGAACCAATTTCCGCACCCGGATGAATTTCAATCCCCGTCAGTAGCCGACTAAACTGAGAAATTAATCGGGGTATGGTTCGTAAACCTAATTTATACAATGGATGAGCCAGTCGATGAAAAATAATAGCATGGAGTCCAGAATAAGCTAAAATAACTTCTATTACATTACTAGCCGCCGGGTCGCGTTCAAAGATAATTTGCACATCATCTTTAATTTCTTTTAGTAAACTAAACATCTTCTCCCTCCCTACTTTAAATTTGAGACCAAGGGTAAGTTTAAACTTAAAATGGAGTCTAAAAAAATTATAAAGCAGGGGCTGGATGATTTGCTCAAACTCCACCTTAATCTCAGGCTTAACTAAAAAAGCTCCCCAATCTCTGACTTTGCACAGAGACGGGGGAGCCCGCGGTTCCACTCTGTTTAACTACGTAAACAGTTCTCTTTCTAACCTAATAACGAAGGTTAACCGAAACAGCCTACTTATTTCAGCCATTCAGCTCCCGGGGGCATTCGATCAGTTGGCCCGAGAAGGATTTTCAGCCGGAGATCCTTCTTCTCTCAGCGGGCAATAACTAATCTACTAATCCCGATCACAGCTATTAACCATATCATTTTTTATTATATTATATTATCTTATTCACTTTGTCTAGCTATTGATAATGCTTTTTCCAAACGCTTTATGCTTTCTTCCTGCCCCAACAAAGCTGCCAGATTATATAACTCCGGTCCGGAAGTCTGACCGCTTAACGCAATCCGGACAGGATGGAAGAACAATCTCCCGCCTACCGGTAAATCGCTAATAACTTGATTCATTTCTGCTCTTACTGTCTGCGTATCAAATTGATCCAAGGCTTCTAATCTATTCTTTAAAGTTTCGAGTACTAAATCAACCTGTTCTTGCTGAAATTCTTCGCGAGCCTCTACTTCATCCTCATATGCCAACTCGCTGAAAAACAGCTCCGCTTCTTCAGTAACTTGAGCCACATAATCCAGCGATTCACGGACTGTTTCTACCAGCAATTCCAGCCATTCTCTTGATTTATCCTCAATATCATATTCTTCCTCTAAATAAGGAATAGCTAAATCAACTATTTTTTCCACCGAAGCCTCTCTAATATAAACCCCATTCATCCAATCTAGCTTTTCTACATCAAACACAGCCGGACTTTTATTGACTCGATCCATAGAAAAACGTTCAATAATCTCTTCTTTAGATAAAATTTCCTCATTATCACTAGGAGCCCAACCTAATAGCGTCAAGAAATTAAACAATGCCTCCGGTAGGTAACCTTTCTTTCTATATTCACTAACATATACATACTCTTCTCCACTTCGTTTGCTGAGCTTAGAACGGTCAGAGCCCAAAATCATAGATAAATGGGCAAACTTAGGTGCCTTCCAATCAAAAGCATTATAGACTAATAACTGCTTAGGAGTATTAGATAAATGATCTTCGCCGCGGATCACATGACTAATTTCCATTAAATGATCATCAATTACCACCGCAAAATTATAAGTCGGAGTCCCGTCAGATTTGACAATTACAAAATCATCAATTTCATCACTGCTGAAGGAAACATCCCCGTGAATTAAATCCTCAACTATAATCTCCTGCTCTTCAACAGGAGCTTTAAAACGGATGACCGGCTCCCGCCCCTCAGCTTCTAATTCCTGTTGCTCTTCTTCTGTTAAATTCCTACATTTACTATTATATCCCGGCGCTTCACCCCGAGCTTTCTGTTCTTCTCTCATTTCTTCTAATTCTTCCGGCGTACAATAGCATTTATAAGCTAAATCTTTGGCTAATAATTCTTCTACATACTCTTCATAAGTTTCTAAACGGTCCATCTGGTGGTAAGGGCCAACTTTTCCCCCTGCTTGAGGGCCCTCATCAGCTTCTAAACCTAACCATTCCATCTCGCGGTGGATAATTTCCTCAAATTCATTGGTAGACCGCTGTTGGTCAGTATCCTCAATTCTTAAAATAAAAGTCCCTTCATTCTGGCGCGCAAATAAATAATTGAATAAAGCAGTTCTAATATTTCCAATATGTATCTGTCCCGTTGGACTAGGTGCAAATCTTACGCGAACACTCATTATGTAATCTCCTTTCTATTATTTGATTACTAAGCTATAAATAAATATGTATTTTAGTCACTTATAGCGTTATTTTATATTAGAATATGCAGTTCTCCACCCATTAATTCATATTAACAATAAGCTAATATCGAATCAACTTATTGCTAGTGCTTACAACTGCAGAGCAAGCCCACGAAATTCTAT
>CAYFUT010000089.1:0-9259 GCA_964346395.1 uncultured Halobacteroidaceae bacterium | reverse complement strand
GGAGGCTAAAATAGTGAAGCCGTATGAAAAACTAGCGGAAGTATATCAATTACATTGGGGAGAATTTAGTCCGCGATATGTTAAATTGATTGATTTTCTTGAAACTGGATATGATTTTTCTCCGCAGAGTTTATTAGATATTTCTTGTGGGACTGGTGATTTATTATCTGCTTTAAAAGATAGAGATATTTCTTTAACTGGATCAGATTTGTCTGAGAAAATGATCGAAGTAGCGCGCGAAAGTAATCCTAATTTAGATTTTAAAATCGGCGATATGAAAGAAATAAAGTTTGCCCGCCAGTTTGACGTAATTGTGAGTGCCTTTAATTCAGTAAATTATCTTTTAGAGTTAGAGGAGCTGCGGCAGGCATTTAAAAATATTAAATCTAATTTAAAAGAAAACGGTTTTTTCATCTTTGATATAAGTACTAAATTTTTATATGAAGAAGAACATTCCGGTGTAATTGAGCGGGAGCTTACGGGGATAAATTTTGAACAAAGACTTGATTATCAGGAAGAGGAAAAATTAGCTTATACTACTTTTGATTTTGGTGTGGGATTAGAGGAGACTCATATTCAGCGCCCTTACGAAAAAGAAGAGGTAAAAGAGCTACTTAATCAATTAGATTTCGAAGTTTTGCATATCTTTAGGAATGTAAAACTGGAACCGCCGCAAGGGAAAGACCGCAGACTTTATTTTATAGTTCGTAATAACTAAGGTAAGGTGGTGAATAGAAAGGAAAATTAATCATGACTAAACTTATTGATTTAAGCCGTGAAATTAATGATGATATGCCTGTTCATCCTTATGATGAGTCGGTTAAGCTTCAGCAAGATAAATTTTTAGAAACTGATAATTATAATAATTTTAGGCTGGAGACCGGCCTGCATGCCGGTACGCATATTGATACTCCTCTGCATTTGACTGATAGGGAAACATTTATTAATGAACTACCTCTAGATTCGTTTATGGGAAATGGCTGCTTACTTGATGTTAGAAGTGAGAATGTAATTAAATATAAGCAGGAATATTCAGAAGTTGTAAGTAGAGATGACATTGTTTTATTATTCACTGGTCACGATCAAAAATATGGCACAGAGGAGTATTTTACAGACCATCCGGTGATTGAACAAGAATTAGCAGAGTTTTTTATTGAGCAGGAGATAAAAATGTTAGGAATGGATCTGCCATCGCCGGATAAGTATCCATTTGAGATTCACAAGCTGCTGTTTGCTAATGATATTTTGCTAATAGAAAACCTGACTAATTTAGCACCGCTGTTATCTGTAAATAATTTTGAGATAATGGCTTTTCCGTTAAAGATAAAAGCAGAAGCATCGTTAACTAGAGTTGTAGCGAGAGTCAACAAGTAAAAAGATTAGAAATTTTGAGGTGTCAATATGGAAAACATGAAAATTGAAAATATAGTTTTTCATCCGGAAACTGTAGAAAAAGTGGCCAAGTGGATATATAAAGAATTTGGTGAGGAAAAAGAAGATATATCGCTGGAATATGTTCTAAAAAGATTTAAAAATAGGAATTTGGATGATTTTCCAATGTTATTTATTGCTATTGTGGATGGTAGCTGTGCTGGAGTTGTTTCAATTTTAAATAATGACTTAGGCACAAGAAAAGATTTAACGTCGTGGCTGGCTGAATTATATGTTGAGGAAAGTTTTAGAGGGAATGGAATTGCTGAAAAGTTAATTAATACTGTAATTAACAAATGTCAAAAAATGAATTTTGACAAAGTATATTTAAGAACAGAACATACAGCAGAGTATTATGAACAAAGAGGCTGGTCTTTTTTAGAGAGTACAGTTGATGAGTATGGAGAAGAAACAAGTATCTTTTATAAGAATTTGAACTAGTAATTTTATATAATGTAACAGAACAGGCTTGTTGAAAGGAGAGAGTTTATGAAGAGAAGAAAGTTATGGTTAGTAGGTTTGCTAGTTTTTATCTTAGTATTGATAGCTTATTTCCAAATAAGAGGTAAAGAAATTAGTGGGAAAGTAGAATTCAAACCGAGAATATCAGATGGTTTGTATAGAGAAAAATCGGTTTATCATTTGTATAATATCAATTTGTACCCAGTTTATGAGTATACAGATATAATGAATAATTTAGAACCGGTAAAAGTCGGGGTGATAGATACAGGAATTGTTCCTGAACATAAATATTTAGAGTATGAGAAAGGTAGTTATTATAAATTAAGGTGCGAAAACGAATATGATCGAGCTGGACATGGAACGAGTGTTGCTGGTATTATTGCGGCTAGATTTAATCCTAAAAATCATGTCCAGGGTGTAGCACCTAATGCTAAACTTTACATTTATAAAATGAGTAATAATTCTTTAAATACAAGAGATGGATTAAGTAGCGGATTGAATTATCTGCGGGAACAAGCTGTTAAAGTAATAAATATGTCAATCACGTGTGAACATGCTTACTACGTTCATGCAGAAATAGAAAATGCCTTTAAACAGGAGATTACTTTAGTAGCTGGTGCTGGGAATAGTGGACAGGAAGATTTAACTGAACCAATAGATGCCAATTATCCTGCTTATTATAAAGAAACAATTGCTGTGGGAGCTACTAATGGAAGATATGAAAAAATTTCATACAGCAGTTATGGAGAACAACTTGATTTAGTGGCTCCGGGATATTTAATTAATTCAACCAGTATAAGAAATTATAGTATAAATTCCGGGACATCATTTTCAACTCCAATTGTTACGGGACTGGCTGCTTTGCTTAAAGGTCAAGATCCAAGTTTAACTAATAAGGAAATAAGGGATTTATTAACTAGTTATACCCAAAAGATAGGCGATGAGTTGAAAGTAGGGGCTGGAATTCCCGATGCTTATAGATTGCTGACCCGTACTAAGTTAGATGATGCAGTAGTTTTTTTGGGAGAAGAAGAAGGAGATACAATACATAGGATATCAGATACTTATAGAGTAAAAAAGGGTAAATTTTCTTTTAAAGAAAACATTTCAAAAGAAGCTCAACTTTTTATCTGGATAGATGTAGATGAGTCAGGGGGAATAAACCCGGGAGATTATTTTTATTCCGCTGAACCTGATAAAAAGATTCAAGCTGAACTTGATCTTATCGACAGTGAATATAATTTAGAATAAAGGGAGAATTAAAAGGGGAGGTATTATAAAAATGAAAATTAGTGGTATAGAGAAAGAAAAATCTATTGTTTCAGTTTTATTGATAATGATAGTATTTTTTATATGTCCAACTGTAAAAGCTGAAGAGATTGATTATTCTAGTCAAGTGAAGAAAATTAATTTATTTATTAAGTCGCAGATGGATAAGACTCTTCCTCCTACGCAGGGGTTAAGTGTGGCTTTAGTTGATGAAAATGGGATGTTTTGGAGTAAAGGTTATGGTTATGCCGATGTGAAAAGAAAAGTCAAGGCAGATGCTAGAACTTTGTATAGAGTTGGTTCCGTAACTAAACCTGTAACTGCAACTGCAATTATGATGTTAGTGGAGAAGGGAAAAATCAATTTAGATGATCCCATTACCAAGTATATTCCGCAATTTAAAATTAATAATCAGTTTGAACAGCCTATTACAGTACGTCATTTATTATCTCATCAAGCTGGTTTGTTAAGACATATTTATATAAATTTCGATTATCAATTAGAGGTTAAAAATCCTCCTTCTTACGAGATGGTATTAGATTACTTAAAAAAGAAAAAATTGCTTTTTTGTCCAGGAGAAAAATATAAGTATTCCAATGTAGGCTATGCTCTATTAGGAAAAGTTATAGAAAATGTTTCAGGAATCAGCTATAAGGAGTTTATTAAACAAGAAATTTTCACTCCTTTGGAAATGGATAATTCTTATGTTGGATTAAATCAAGAAAATAGTAAATTATTAGCTAAGGGTTACGAATCTGTCTTAAATGATAGAGCAAAGGAAAACAAAGCAATCCGAGATAAATCAGCGGGTTCCATTATTTCAACTGCAGAAGATCTCAGCAAATATTTGCAATTTATTTTAAATTCTAGAGCAGATGAGGCTGGTAGTTACTTACTTAATAAAGATACAGTGCAGCAAATGTTTAAAAAACAATGTTTTATGCCTAAATTAGAGAATAGTCGGTTCGGTCTTGGTTGGGTTCTTAATTCAAAATTAAATATTATTTGCCATACTGGTTCACTAGGAGGAGTTTATGGAGGAGGCGGCTATCATTCTGTAATTATAATTGTACCTGATAAAAATTTAGGAATAGTCTTATTATCTAATACATCAAGTTTTAGTAAATTTTCCGACAAAATAACTATGGGGATTTTAAAAAGACTGCGAGCAGATGATAAATAAATATATTAGTTTGTTAAAAGTAGAGAACCACTGAGGAACATTTTGAAATAATAAAAGGAGAATATGCAAACCTTTATTAAAGAAATTAACGAGATACAGCCGAGTCAACTGTATATTAGCAGAACTAAGTTAGATAGAGTAGAAAATTATTTAGATGCAGTGGAACTGGCGGAAGTTGGCCCGTTACCGGTTAAAAAGATTGGAGATAACGTCTTTTTCACCGACGGACATACTAGAGCTTTTGCTTTATTTAAAAAAGGCAGAAGCAAGGTGAAAGTATGCTGGGAGGAAGAAACACTCAATTGGTTGCAGTATTTAATCTGTGTAGATTGGTGCAAAGAAGCAGGAATTAATTCCATAAAGGATTTAAAGGGGAATATTATTAATAAAGAAGATTATCAAAAATTATGGATAGATCGCTGTCAGCGGTTGGAAGAAAAATTAGAAAACAGTTTGGATAATTATAATTTAAATAAAATTATTCATTCAGAAGAAAAAGCTCAAAAATATAAGCAGAATTTAAATTTTTGGAATTACCCCCCATGATATATAAGGAAATAAAATAATTAGAATAAAGAAGATTAAGAAAAATAAACAGGAGTGATTTGATGACTGGTTTTTTTAAAATTATAGGTTTTATTTTAGTTGTAGTGGGACTTGGCTTATCAGGAGTGATGGGAAGTGGGAATAGAATTAGGGCCAACTATACCAATGAAGAAACAGAAGATAAATTGAAAAGGTTAAAGATATCTGGGCTTTTGATAATAGTAGGGATTATTAGTCTTCTTATAGGATATTGGTAGAACTATAAATATTTGATCAATTGGAAAAGGTGATAAAGATGATTGGAGACCAGATTAAAGTTCAAGGAGAAATAATGGAAGTAAAAAAGGAGTTAGGGAAGGGAAAGTCTGGTTATTCTTATTTAATGGTTGGCGATAAGCACAAGTATGTGTTAAAGAAAATGCATAAGGAACCCTGTCCTTATTATGATTTTGAAGGAAGTAAATTAAAGAGTGAACTTGCAGCTTATGAAAAGTTAAAAGGCTTGATTAAAGTACCTCAATTAGTAGATTATAATTTAGAAGTTGAGTATTTAATTAAGGAGTATATTGATGGGCCAACTGCTGCCGAGTTGATTGCTGATGATTCCTTACCGGAAAAATATATTGAACAGGCATTTGAGATGTTTAAGCTAGTCAAAGACGAAGGGATTAATATTGATTATTTTCCGACTAATTTTGTAATTGAAAATGAGGAATTAGTGTATGTAGACTATGAATTTAATGAGTATCAAAAAGAATGGGATCTAATCAACTGGGGGATTTATTATTGGGCCAATACTGCGGGGATGAAAGAACGTTTAGAGACGGGGAAGATAACTAAACTTAATCAAAATTCAGAATCGGGCATTCCTTTAAAAGAGTCTTTTAAAAGTCAGGTGCAGGACTGGATAGAGGAATATGCTTAAGCCATAATTTAAAGTGGAAAAGTAAGGAGTCGATAGAATATGCAAATTCCAGTTCAGTTTAAAGAAAAAATAAAAAACCAATTTGGAGATCAAGGAGCCAACTGGTTAGCTGAACTACCTGAAATTCTTAACCAATGTATTAAAAAATGGCGGCTTAGTAATTGTAAGTTGGTTGATGACTTATCTTTTAACCTGGTAGTGTTGGCCAGTTCCGATCAGTATGGAGAAGTAGTGCTTAAAATTGGGGTTCCACATTTTCATTTAGATACTGAGATGGAGGCTATACCTTTATTTAATAGCTCCTATATTTGTCAGTGTTATGATTTGGATAAGGATCTAGGGGCTATGCTGCTTGAGCGAATTAGACCGGGAGAAAATTTAACTAGTTTAGATGATCTCCATCAATAGTTAATGGTTGCTGCTGATTTGATTGCTAAATTTTCAGAATCGATATCAGATCAGCAGAGTCTTCCTACTTATAAAGAGTGGCTTGATCAGGCTTTTGGTCGGGCCCGAAAAGAAGGAAAGGTAGGAAGAAAGATGTTAGCTTTAATTGATAGAGCAGAAGAGTTATTTACGGAAATAAAAGATAAGACTGATTCTCAGCTGCTGTTGCACGGTGATCTGCACCACTGGAATATATTAAAAGATGACCAGGTAGGGTGGAAAGCAATCGATCCTAAGGGAGTAGTGGGGCCAGCCTGTATGGAAGCAGCCAGATTTATCGACAATCAGCTTGATCTGGTGGAGGAGAAAGAAAAGTTTACTCATTTTAAAGAGATGACAGAAGTGTTTGCGGATGAATTCAATCAGCCTAAAGAAATTATTGTCGGTTGTTATTTTGTGCTTAGAGTATTGAGCACTTGCTGGCTGGCTGAAGTGGCCGAGTCAACTTCGGAGGAGTTAAGTCGGGGGATAAAGAAGGCGGAACGAGCTGTTGAGTATACTAAAAAATTAAAATAAAAAGAACTTAAATTATAAAAAAAGGGGGATGCATGTGAAGGATAGAAAACAACTGGTTCAGGAAAAGTTCTCACGGGGATTTAACTGTTCACAGGCCGTATTTGTCGCTTTTGCGGACGAGCTAGGATTAAAAGAAAAAGATATTTTAAAATTGGCTACTGGTTTTGGGGCGGGAATGAGCCGGATGCAAAACACCTGTGGTGCTGTAACTGGAGCTTTCCTGGTAATAGGAAGTTTAAAGGGAAGATATAAAGCAGAAGATAGTGAAGCCAAAGAAAAAACTTATGACTTAGTGCAGGAATTTGCCCGTGATTTTAAAGAAGAAAATGGCACTATCAACTGTTTTGAATTAATGGGGCTTGATTTTAGCAATGAAGAAGAGATGAAAGAAGCAGTTGAAAAAGATCTGTTTAAAGAAAAATGTCTTAATTATATTTTGGATGCAGTAGATATAATTGAGGCTAAATATTTGTAAGAATAAAAAAATTATGGAGGTAAGCAATATGTATTTGGAGGAATTGGAAAGATACATAACAAACTTGTTTGCTACTAGCAATAATGAACATTTTGATGAGGAAAGTGGTTTTACTGTAGTACCTAATAAAAATATAGAAAAGATTGGTTATTGTACTAATTTAACTCTTGATACAGTTGAAGAGGCTAAAAAGAATAATGTTGATTTGATTATAACTCATCATGATGCCTGGGAATTTATGTTTGGACTTAAAGATGCTTGCCGAGAAAAACTTAGAGATTATAATATTTCACATTATTTTAATCATTTACCTTTAGATGATTGTGATTTTGGTACGAACAATTCCTTGTTAAATGAACTTGGCTTAAAAATTATTGAAAAAAATAATAAAGAAAAAGGATTTTATTGTGGTCGAATAGCAGAATTTGAAGAAAAAATAACCTTCGATGAATTTGTGCAGAAACTTGAAAATTTATTACAAGAACCTATAGATGCTTGGCAGTTCAATAATGAAAGTATAAAAAGAGTGGGATTAGTCTGTGGAGGAGGAGGTTTAACAACAGATGTAAAGTTAGCAGTAGAGAAAAATTGTGATGTCTATATAACAGGAGAAAAAATTTTATATACAATTGAGTATGCTAAATTTACCCAGACTAATTTAATAATTGGGAGTCACACTTTTACGGAAATATTTGGGGTGAAAAGTTTAGTGGAGAAAATAAAAGATGAATTTACCGAAGTAGAAATTGTAAGATTAAAAGAGGAACATTTGGAAACACGAGTTTAACTTAATATTTATTATAAAAAGTATTATTAAAAGCGGAAAGGACAATAAAAATGATAATATTAGATAAGCCCTATGTTTCGAAATTTTTGGAGGATACGATTTCAGAAATGGATGTACCGGTTTTAAAAAATCAAGCGGTAAAAGAGTTTGAATTAAATAGTGATATTAATTTTTTAGCCGATAAAGAATTTGTAAACCAAGTTCAGTCAACCGAAGAAACACTAATTTATAGTAATTCAGAAAATCCTATTAACTGGATAGCTAATAACTTATCTTTTACTAATCTACCGGAAAAGATTGATCTGTTCAAGGATAAAGTTAAGTTCCGGGACTTGTTGGCCGATATGTATCCTGATTTTTTTTATCAGGAAGTTAGTTTTGACCAATTAGCAGAGCTTGATGTGGCCAAAATTGAAAAGCCGTTTATTATTAAACCTTCAATTGGATTTTTTAGTCTGGGGGTCTATAAAGTTAACAGTGCCTCCCAGTGGGAACAGGTAGTAAAAGAGTTAGAGGAAGAAGTTAAAAGTATGGCGGGGAATTATCCGGTGGAAGTAATTAATGCTGATAAATTTATTATAGAAGAGAATATAGAAGGAGAGGAATTTGCCGTTGATCTCTATTATAATGGAGCAGGAGAGCCGGTGATTTTAAATATTTTAAAGCACCTGTTTTCTTCCGGCGAAGATGTTAGTGATCGCGTCTACATAACTTCCAAAGAGATAATAGAAAAATATCGGAAGCAGTTTTTAGAATTTTTATCTACAATGGGGGAGAAGGTTGATCTAAAGAATTTTCCTCTGCATATAGAGTTTAGAGTTAATGAACAGAATAAAATAGTGCCCATAGAAGTTAATCCGATGCGCTTTGCCGGCTGGTGTGCTACGGATATGGCTTATTATGCTTATGGGATTAATGTTTATCAATATTTCTTCCAGCAGCAAAAGCCTGATTGGGAAGAGATTCTTAAAGATAAGGAAGATGAAATTTACAGCATTGTAGTGGCTGATCTGCCGGGAGATATAGATGCAACTGAGATTAAAGGAGTTGATTATGATAAATTTAGCTCCTACTTTGAAAATCCGCTGGAACTGAGGCAGATAGACTATGAGCAACACGGTGTTTTTGCTTTTTTATTTGCGGAGACAAGTCGTGATAATTGGAGAGAATTGGAGGATATATTAAATTCGGATTTAAGAGAGTATTTGCAGTTTTAAA
>CAYFUT010000088.1:0-9263 GCA_964346395.1 uncultured Halobacteroidaceae bacterium | reverse complement strand
TAAAAGCCTACTTAGTCTGGACACCACCAAAGCTTGAATTAAACCAAGCTTGCGAATTTAGTCGCGAGAAGGTGACTGCTTACCTTCACCTCTAATATTAGTATGTGCAGATAGCTCAAATATATTCCCCGAAAAAAAGAAAAAGCGGGCCGGAAGTTGGCCCGAAGTTAAAAATTTAAGCTTTGATTTATAATTTTTTAATCTGGTCAGTTAACAGTTTGCTGGTCAACTTTCGAACGTACTGCAGATCATTCATATCTATCATCTCCGAAGGACTATGAACGTAGCGGGCGGGAATCGAAATAGCTCCTGCAATAACTCCTTCGCGAGTTAATTGAATACTCCCGGCATCAGTTCCTCCCCGAGTTAAAACTTCTAATTGATAAGGGATTTGATTATCTTCAGCAGTTGCTACCATTAAATCCTTTAATTTCTTATTAACTAAAACAGAACTATCTTTTACTTTTATAGCGGCTCCTTCTCCTAAAGAAACTGCCATTCGCTTTGCTTCCGGCATATCTCCAGTTAAAGTAACATCTACCGCAATTCCTATATCAGGTTCAATTCCATAGGCAGAAACTTTTGCTCCTCTAATTCCGACTTCCTCCTGTACTGTGAATACAAAATAAGTATCATAGGCAGGTTTTTCTATCATCTGCAGCGTCTTAATTAAAGCAGCACAACCCACTCGATCATCCAATGATTTAGCAGTTATTCGCTCTCCTAGGTCATTAAAACCACGATAATAAACAGCAGTATCTCCGATAGTTACTTTTTTTTCAGTCTCTTCCTGACTGGAAGTTCCTATATCAATGTACATTTTATCATGTTTTAATTTGCTTATCTTATCAAGCTGACCTTCTTTGTCAATAACGCCGATAGTTTCTCCGTTAAAGATCACTCTCTCCCCCAGCAAATTGTACGGAGAAACGCCTCCTACATTTGAAAACCGGATAAAGCCATCTTCATCTATATGAGTGGCAATCAAACCAATTTCATCCATGTGAGCTGCTAGCATAACCGTTTGCTCACTGCTAGTTCCCTTTTTAAACGCGATTAAATTACCCATCGTATCAACTTTTAATTCATCAACTGCTGGTTTAATTTTCTCCTTAATTAAACTCCTAATTTCCGACTCATCGCCGGCCGGACCATAAGCTTTTACTAATTGTTTAATTAATTGTTTCAAGTTTAATGCCTCCCTTATCTATCTTTTCACAGAAAGATCTAACCAAATGAATAGTTGCTTGATAATCCTTCAAATCAGCTAACGAAACTGGCGAATGTATGTATCGACAAGGCACAGAAATTACAGCAGTAGGAATCCCTTCTTTAGTTAAGTGAATTGCCCCGGCATCAGTTCCTGCTTGAGTAGACTGCCGCCATTGATAGGTGATTTCCTCTTCTTTAGCAATTGTAGTTAGCTCCTCTACTAATCTAGGATCAGGAATAGTACTTGCATCTCTAAGAGTCAAAGCAGGGCCTTCTCCTAAACTAGTTGAATATTCAGCTTCTTTACTTTCCGGCACATCAGAAGCAGTAGTTCCTTCTAATACTAAAGCTAAATCCGGATCTATACTATAAGTTGCTACTTTAGCTCCTCGAGTACCTATCTCTTCTTGCACAGTAAATACCCCATATAAGGAAAAATCATAGTCTTCCTGAATTATTTTTATTAATTCGGCACAGCCAAGGCGGTCATCAAAAGCCTTTCCTTTGATTAATCCGTTATTTAATTTTTGATAGCGAGTAGGAAAGGAGGCCATCATGCCGAGATCTATTTTTTGCTTAGCCTGATCTTTATCATCAGCACCAATATCTATATATAATTTTTTATAATCCAGTACTTTCTTCCGCTCTTTTGGTTCTTGGAGGTGAATGGCTTTCGCTCCAATTACCCCGGGGATTTTTTCTTCTCCAATCACTACCTGTTTAGAAACTAAAATCCGTTTATCAATTCCTCCTACTGGCTTGAACTTTAATAACCCATCACTTGTAATCTGCGTAATCATTAGTCCGATTTCATCCATGTGAGCTGCTAACATTAAAGTGGGTTTTGCGGGGTCTCCTTGTTGATAAGTGATTAGATTGCCTAAACTATCTGTTTTCACTTCCTCAACATGGTTTGCTACTTCTTCTTTTATTATTTCTCTAACTTCTGTTTCTCGGCCTGATATTCCTACAGCTTCCGTTAACTTTTTTAAAAGCATTCTAATCCCTCCACAAATTCTCTATTTAACTCAGCAATTGTCCTCGCTAATAAGCGGCTGGCCTGCTTTATATCGTTTAAATCAGCAGTTTCTACTGCTGTATGCATATACCGCAGGGGAATAGAGATTAAAGCAGTCGGTATTCCCGAGCGAGTTACCTGGATAGCATAAGCATCAGTTCCCCGGGGAGTAGTGGAAGTATCCACCTGATAGCTGAGATTAAGTTCTTCCCCGATGGTTCTAAATTTATTAAATAACTGCGGGTGAATATGCGGCCCTAAACCAATTGCTGGCCCCTCTCCTAATTCTACCGCTTCTTCTTTACTGACTCCCGGCATAGTAGCATGACAGACATCAATTGCTATTCCTAGGTCAGGAAGAATATCATAAGTGCTAGTTATCGCCCCTCGGACACCAACTTCTTCCTGGACTGTAGCTACTGAATAAATATCCGCTTCATGTTTTAATTTAGTTAATTCCTCAAGGGTGTTTAAAATTAATAAAATCCCTGCTCTATCATCAAGAGCTTTCCCCGTTACTCGCGATTTTTCCAACTGCTTGAACTGCTGCTGAACAATAATTATATCTCCTACCTGGATTTTTTCTTCTACTTCTTCCGGCGGCAATCCTACATCAATATACATATTCTCTAACTTATAAGCCTTATCTTGTTCCTTTTTTTCCTGTATATGAGGCGGTTTAGCCCCAATAATCCCCTGATAGGTATTCTGTTGGCCCTGAATAATCACTTCCTGACCTACCAAAGTTCGCTGATCAATACCCCCTACAGTGGTAAACCGCAAAAATCCATCTTCAATTTCAGTGACCATCAATCCAATTTCATCCATATGAGCAGCCAGCATTACTTTCATCTCTGTCCTTCCTTCACCCGGTCGGTAGCCGATTACATTTCCTAAGGCATCTATCTTTACTTCTTCCGTATAATGATTAAACAATTCCTGTACTCTAGTTGATAATTCCTTTTCCGCTCCTGAAACGCCGGAACCTTCTGAAAGCTGCTGTAAAATTTTTGAATTATTCATTTTTATCCTCCTATCGCTTTCTGGAACTAAATATATAAACTGACTAAAATAATAATTAAAATTATTAGCGTGCCTAATAAAATCAACAGTAAAGGATTAAACAGGCCAGAATTCTTTTGTCCTTCTACCTCCCGCTCTTTCTTCAGTACTTCCTCATCTGGATTACTAACTACTTTAATTTCAGTACCCACTACTACCTCTCCATAAATATCAGGTCCAAAACGGATCTTAATCTTATAACTGCTTAAACTAGGTTCCAAATTAATTTCTTCAATAATTCCTGTAGTTAATCCGGAATCATTACTCAATAAATTCCGAAAATAATTTCCTAACTCACTATCATCAACTATTTTAACTAATAATCTATTGCCTAAACTCAACTCTTCTGATCTTTTTCCCTGCGTAGGTGAAACTACCGGCAAGCAATTCAACACTACATTTAACCCTAAATCATCATTACTTTCTTGCTGAGAATCTGTATTACTTTCCTCTTCTACTTCCGATTCTTCAGCAAATAGATTAGAATACATATTTTCTAACTGCGGTTTAGTCTTTAATTCAGAATAAACGGTTAGTTCAATAGCTGCTTCTAACTCTTCTTCTAGTTTATCTTCTACTAAGGCTCTTACTTCTTCTTGGCGATCATTTTTAGTATATTTGTATAAATCAAAAATCTCAGCAGGTGATAAATTTTTCTTTAGCCCTAATTTTATTTCTTCAAGCGGTGTATAATCAGCTAAAGTTTTAGCAAAGGCTTTATTGCTTACTTCTAAATCTATCTGTTTTAAATCATGATTATTATTTAGTACACTATCTTCCCTCAGCAATTCACCATCTTTTCCCTCTGCAATTAAATAAAAAAGCCCATAAGTTTTATTATATCCTCCATAACTCAGCTTGCCGTGAATAATAACATAACATTCATCTACAAACTCTCCCATTTCTAGGGCTTTATCCACATCACCATCTGCTAATTCTAATGCCTTTTCAGCCGCCTCTTCTTCCAATTCCAGAACATCTTGTAAAATATTTACTTTATCTTCCCAACTAGATCCTCCCTCTGGGGCAGAAAATTTATCTTCTTGTTCATTCTCTTCAGCTTTATTTGCTTCCTTAGCTGGTTGATTATCTTTTTTCTCATTTTCCATTCTTATCATCCCTTATAGAAAACAAGTTTTCTAACTAAGCAATTCCTCTATACTTTTATTTCTTAATTTCTTAGATTATTCCTGCCTGTTTTTAAAAAAAGAAAAGGAGCAGCTAAGCTCCTTTAAATGGATTATTCGTTGACTTGTTGTTTGAGATTATTAATTTTTTCTTCTAATTCCTGGATTAATTCTCCGTATTTAGACCAGTTCCCCTGTCGCTGTTCTTCTTGTGCTTCTTTATAAAGATCACTGATTTCCGAAACTAAGTTCTGAATAGTTCCCGGCTGCACTACTTCCGGCGTTTCTTCAACTTCTTTTTCTGCTGGTGCTTCAGACTGCCGCTTGATATTAAATAAATCTCGTATAGCAGCAGATAAAGTAGGCTGCATCACTACTCGCTCCCCCGTAGAAGCAATTACTCGTTTTAATTCCGGCAGTTTGCTCTGTTCTGCCTGTAAAAAGATTGGCTCTATATAGAGGATTGATTCCCCAATTGGAATCGTCAATAAGTTACCCCGAATTACTTCCGAACCACGCTGATTCCAGAGGCTTAATTGACGAGAAATTTCAGAATGCTGATCAATTTTGGCCTCTATCTGCATTGGCCCGTAAACTAACTTTTGCTTAGAAAATTTATAAAGGATAAGTTCCCCGTAATCCTCTGGACTAGACTTAGCAGCTAGCCAGGAAATTAAATTATTCTTTTCTACCGGCGTAAAAGGAAGCATTAAAATAAATGATTCTCTTTCTGCCTCAGGTAGATTCATTAAAGCATAATAAGGTTCCATAGTAATTGCCGACTCTTGAGAAACAGAAACCTGCCCGCCTTCTACATCCAGTTTACCGTAGCTTTCTCGCGGTGTATTCCAAACATCCTCTTGGTTATAAAATACCCGCGGATTGGTCATATGGTAATTATTATAAACCTGTGTCTGTAATTTAAATAGTTCTTCCGGATAACGCAAATTATCCTTTAATCCTTCCGGCATATCAGACCAAGAAGTAAATAATTCCGGGAATATTTTCTGATAAGTTTTGATTATTGGATCTTCTTTATCAACTACATAAAAATCCATTTCTCCTGTATATGCATTAATTGCCACCTTAACAGAATTGCGAATATAATTAGTGCCATTTCTAGTATGCGGTTCAGAATAAGGATAGCGGCGGCTAGTCGTATAAGCATCTTGAATCCAGTACAATTGGCCGCTGTCATTTATAACTAAATAGGGATCTTGATCATAAGTTAAGAAAGGTGCTACCTTGCGAACCCTAGTCTTAATATTTCTATTAAACATCAGCTGGCTATCCGTAGTTATGTCTGAATTTAACAGTATTTTTAAGGTTCCATATTTAAAAGAAAAAGCTACTTTTTTAACTAAAGAATTGAGTTTAACTCCTCCGGAACCTTGATAGGTATTATATTTATTGGTATCTCCCTGCGGATAATCAAACTCTTCTGCTTTAGTATTAGCAATTATATACTCGTTGGTTGATTCTCCATAATAAATCCGCGGCTGGCTAACCTTTATGTGTTTACTTTGAGGTGGGATATCTTTAATAGTAAATTTAGGTAACCCACTGGAAGTTACTTTACTCACTGGACTCATGGCTACTCCAAAACCGTGGGTATAATTTAGTTTTTGGTTAACCCAGGTTTGTGCTCTCTGAGAGAGCAAATCTTGATCTAATTCTCGAGCACCTAACATAACTTGCCTTAACTCCCCATCAATTTTATAGCGGTCTACATCAATATCATTAAAAGTATAGTAAGATCTAATTTCCTGGAGTTGTTGATAAGTTGCCTTTAAGGGGCGGCTATCCCATAAGCGGATATTACTAACTGTTTCTGGATTTTCCTCGAGATCCTGATAATTTATTTCTTCTTTTATTGGGAAATCTTTCTCTTTGATTTTATTCAGATTGAAAGCTCGGCGGGTAAAATCAATATTATGTTTTATATAGGGAGATTCTTTAGCAATCTCATTAGGTTCTACAATATATTGTTGGATTAATGCCGGATAGACTCCACCAACAACTAAAGAAGCTAAAAAGAGCGTTACGATCCCACCGATAATAAATTTCATATCCCGCATAAAAATATTAACCAAACTGAAAAGAGCAATTACAGCAGAAATTACCATTAAAATTTTAAAAGAAAGTAGTTGAGCATTAACATCAGTATAACTTGCTCCAAAAACAACTCCCCGAGAAGAATACAACAGATCAAACATATCTAATCGATATCCCCACGCCTTGACAGCGAAAAAGATAGCCAATAAAATGGATAGATGATATTTAATCTGCTTCCTATTTAATCGTTCTAAAAAGGAATTACCAGTGGCAGTAATAAAATAAATGATTCCTGCTAATAAGGCAGAAACTACTACTGATAGAGAAAGCAATTGATAAATTAATTTATGGAACGGCAACTTAAAGAGATAAAATCCAATATCTTTACTAAATAATGGATCTACCTCTCCAAAGGGAGTACTATTGATAAATTTAAGTAATAATTCCCAACCGTTTATTCCAAAATTGCTGAATATAAATCCAACAAATAAACTTAACAATAAATAAACTATAGTAACTCGCCCCGGAGTGATTAGTTTCATCCACCTAGTTGAAGCTTCTGAAGTATTAAGTTCAATTATATTGTCCTCATCTTCCTCCTGACTGTGTTTTACTCGTTCCCAAAACTCAATTACTTTTCGCTTAGTAAATAATAAATTTATAAAAATAAACCCTGTAATTAATAACCAGGCACCTAGCTTAAAAACTATTTTACCTTTTAAAATAGTTAAAAAACTACTTAAAAAACCTATACTTCCAAACCACCACCAATCAGTTGCTAAATTAACACCTGCTCCCAAAAAAGTAATTCCACCTACTAAGACTAACAGTATTAAAATAAACCATTTTTTTATCTGCGACATATTATCCCCCCATTTTTTTCTATCCGCATTTTTCACTTTGTTTGTTGAATAATTCTTCAATTGAATTATTGGTTTTATTAAGATCAAGATATAAATCTTTAACAATCGAAACAAGATAACTGGTTTCTAGTTCATCGAGAACTTGGATTATGGTTTCTTTTGCTTCTTCAAGTTCACTAGCCCGCAATAAGTAATCAATCCCCTGCGGGCCTAAATCAACTAAGGCTCGACAAGCAGTTATTCTCACTTGTTTATTTTCATCTTGCAGTAATTTCAAAATGGCTGATCCTATTTTCTGTTCCGGGGCTTCAAGTTTACTAAGCACCTGTAAAGCTTCTTGCCTTACCTGTGGAGAACGATCTTCCAATTTTTCTATTAACTTGTTTATTACCTCTTCATTAGTAATAAAATTGGTTACATTTTTAACTGCTAATTTCCTTACTCTAGTCACTTTATCATTTAGTAATTTTAATAATACTTTACCTACCTTCCTCCTTTCAGTTTCAGATAATTCCATCTGTTTAAATAAATTAATTAGCCAATTTTTATATTTTTCTCCTCGCTTTAAGGCTGCATCTGTTAATTGATATAAAGCCTGACTGCCTAACTGTAAAAACGATTTGCTTAATTTAGATTTCATTTTTTGCTCTTGTTGATCACAGCAGTATTCATAATAATCAATCAAAGTATCAATTATTTTAGGGGATGGGTGATCAACTAAAGTTTCTAGAGCTAACATTCTAACTTCTTCTTCCGGATCATAAAGAGCAATAGTACAATAATCTAAAGCCTCAGGAGTAGCAAATTCATCTAGTAAGTAGCAAGCATTTACTCTTTCTTGTTTGTTCCCTGTTTTTATTTTATCTAATAATTCTCTTAATATTCCTTCTTCAATTAAATAAGTCTTTACTTGGTGATAAAGTCGATCATTCAACTGCTGTTTTCCATCCGTAATGATTTTTTTCCGCAGTTGTTGATCCTCTAATTCATTTAATTTCTTCATTCCTTTGCGAAAATTATTCTGAATTAAGTTTATTAATCGACGGTAAGAAGTTTTCTTAATTAATAATTTAATTATAAGACTAAAGATTCCTAAACAAAGGGCACAAGTTAATAATAAAAAGGATTTATCCATTAAAAAAATCAAAAAGTTGTTATAAAAAGTAGTCATATTTATTCTCCCCTTTATACTTTTTCCATATTTATTAATTCTATAAGTGTTTATTTTTTCCTGCATAAAATTTTATCTTCAGCTTAATTAGACTTAATTGTATAAACAATTCCTTCTGCTTGGGAATAAGTACTATATTTGCCGCTGCTTAATTTGGCTAATCTCTTTAATCTTTTTTTGGTTTTTAAATCCATAACTCCCACTTGAATGACATGTATTTTTATATTCGCTTTATTTATCTTATTTATAATTTGATTAGAAATTTCTTTTTTTAATTTATAGCTATCTGCTATTATTAGAATATGTTTGGAGCCAGATTTAGCTTTTAACTTATTTTTAGCTTTTAATAAACTAGCATTTGATAAATGATTTCCTGCTGGTTGAATGTGATCAATAAAATTTAATAACTGTTGTTTGTCTTTAGTAGTTGGTGCAAAATCATAATTAGTAGTTTTTGCTTTGTTTTCCTGCACTTCAATACTGACCTGTACTGTTGGGGTTAAATTATTAATTATATCTTTAAGTAATTCTTTTGTTTTTTTTATTTGTTGATTATTTGTTACATTCCATATTATTTTTAAATTAATTTGTTGTTTATTCATTTTTTGACTAGTAGTTTTTTTTATCTCTTTAGGGATAGATAAGTTAGTAACTGTTTCCATGCCCAATAAAAAACTTAGCAAAATACAAATTAAAATAACTAAAATAATATTTTGATTAGCTTTACAACCTTAAGTAGATCAATTTATTATGAA
>CAYFUT010000087.1:0-9633 GCA_964346395.1 uncultured Halobacteroidaceae bacterium | reverse complement strand
GCTATTAAAGCTACTAAACTTAAATTTAAAAATAAGGCGCTACCGCCTAAATTATCGTAAATCCAGCCCGCAACAGCACTGCCGACAATAGCACTTACCCCTTTAGAAGTAGCATATAAATTCTGTCCTGTCGCCTGAAACCGCTCTCCACTGATTAAATTGACAAAATTGACAGAAGTCACATGAAATAAACCAAAGGTCAAACTATGTAATAACTGAGAAGTAAGTAGCACTGCCGGTATCGGGAATTGAGATATTATTGCCCAGCGCAGTGCAAACGCCAACGCTGAAACCAGAAAAATATACCGTAATTTAAATCGGTCAATAATCTGTTCAGAAAAATAAAAAACTCCCATTTCACTAATAGCTGCAATCATCAAAGCAATGCCAACTAAGCTCTCTCCCCCACCGTGATCCATAACATAGATAGGAAAGAAGATATTATACACATTAAACGTTAAATAAATAAAAAACTCAAACACAATAAAGATCAGCAGATCAGTACGGCCGAATAATAACTTAAACTGCCGAATATCACTTACCTTCAGCTTGACATCACTAGTCGGTAAAGTAGAAGCTACTAACAGAGCCAACAAGAAGACCCCACCGCTAATATAAAATAAATTGCCCGGATTTGTCTGCTCTAGAAAAAACCCAATCAGCGGAACTAAAATAGTAAATCCAATCGAACCCCAAATTCTATACTTGCCGTACTGATCACTCTGGTCTCCTAAATAACCCAGCAATTGCGCATCCACTAACGGAACTACCGGGGTCAAAAAGATTAAAAAAACCGTCATCACTAAAAATACAAAAACAAAATTCTCCGTTAATAAAAAGGAACTGCTGGCCAGCATAACCCCGGCAAGCGCTACCAGTAATAACCGTTTGTTAACTTTATAATAATCGGAAGCCATACCCCATAGCGGAAGAATTAGTAAGGAAATCCCCTTGGCAATTGAATTAATATGTCCAATCTGGGTTGAACTCAAACCAATGCTCTTAAAGTAAATATTAAAGTATGTAAACGTGGCAATCCCCATATAAAAAATGAAATTAAAAATTTTAAACTGCATCTTATCCCTCCCCTAATTATCAACTGGCAATTGAAAATTGATTTCAACAACCATTAGTTATAAGCTTATAATAGCATCATTTGTCTTTCCTTAATCATTGTTATCTATTAGCTATCAATTTTTTCTTTAACAAATTTCGGTACCGTTTGATATTTGGATTATTAGGATAGACCGACAATGCTTTCTTAACCCGCTCTAAAGATTGTTCTAAATTTCCTTTTTCCTCATAGGCATAAGCCAAATAAAAATTACCCAAACAGCGGATATATCTATCCTTACTTTTAATTCCTCGTTTAAGATAACTAATACTCTTATCTACATTCCCTCCGGCAATGCGGGGCGCCATTAAATAATAAATACCTAGCGAATGATAAGCCAGATAACTACTGCTATCTAATTCAATTGCCTGCTGTAAAAGATTAAATCCTTTCCGACTGTGAAAAACCTTCTGGATATGATTCACATGTTCTACTAATAGTAAATGCGCACTGCCCAACAAAGCATGCGCCGCTCCCGACTGCTCATCTAACTGAACCGCCTGCTCAGCTGACTCCTGCCAAGCCCGAATCCACTTTTTAGCCTGAGCCTTATCCACGTCAGAATAGAGAAAATTAGCTCTAGCCAGCCAACAATACTTCTCTGCACTCTCCTCTAATTGCAAAAAATAATCCTTACTTTTTTCAATTCGCTGCACTATCTCCTGCTGCGGTGCCCGGCGGTTATAAAACTGATCTCGCGCTTTAAAAAATAATTCCTTACCTTGTTTTAAATCATTAGAAGCCCTTCCAATACTCGAGCTCCACCCTAAAATAACCAGCAATACTAAGCAAACCACTAACCAGTACTTCTTATTGCTCATCAGTACCGCATCCCTTATAAATTTATTCAAACAACAGCCGCCCTAACCACGGTCGGTGAATCTCTACTGCTTCCTCAGGACATAGTTCTTGACAGCAAAAACAGCGGATACAGTCATCTAAATCAGCCTCGACTCCTTTTTCTGTCTTGGTAATCACCTGCGGCGGACAGCTTCTAATACAGGCCCCGCACTGAATACATTTTTCTTCATCAAATACCGGCTTCGGGCGCAGCAATTTCTGAACCCAAGCAGCTAAAAAGCCGGGCAGCCGCTGATTTAACAGTTCAGCTGTATCTCCAATCTGCGGCGTAATAAAAGTATCAATTTCTATCTCATCGCCCAATACTTCTATCTCGTCCCGCCGCGAAACTAATCCTCGTTCTCGAGCGGCAGCAATCGCCGGTACCTTCTCAGGTTCTACTCCAGCTAAATCAGCCATTGCCACATCTAAAGCACAGAGATCGGGACTAATCAGTATAGTATCTAACTTAATGGTATCTCCCCCGGACGGTCCTTCCCCTTCCATCCCGACAATTCCGTCCATAATTGAGAGGTCAGGCGCCGTAGCCTGCGCAATATCTAATAGTACATCAGCAAAATCATTAATCTCCTGCATATTAAGATGGTACTCTGCCTTTAATAATCCGGCTACTGCTCCAAACATATTCTTGACTGCTCCCGTTAACTTGGTTAATTCGTGAGTTTTAAATTTAGGCAAATTAATTATTACATCTGCTTCCTGAACAAAGGTGCCCAACTGAAGATTATTCAACACCTTGCCCTCGGCAAAACTTACGGTTTCTACTCCAAATTCAAAATTCAACTCTGCCTCAGTAGTATCAGCCGCTGTATCCATCCCGGTCTTACCGTAAACCCGGTTCAGCATCGATTTATTAAACGGACCGCCGGGGCTGTCGCCAATTATTGGCTTGCCGCCCGCTTCGGCTACTAGATCAGCCACTCCCTGCACTATCACAGGATGAGTAGTTACTGCTTCCTGAGGAGCTTTCCCCATCAATAAGTTAACCTTTAATAAAACTCTGTCTCCTGGAGAAACAAATTCCTCCATTCCGCCCCAGGGTTCTAATCCTGCCCGCAGCCGTTCCGTTACTAACTTTCGTTTATACTGATCGCACTCTACTACCATAACTCGGTTATCGGTCATCACTATCCCTTCTTCCTTAAATTAATTATTAGTTTTCTTCTCTCCAGGACAAGGCTTTTTCTACCCGCTCTCCAATCGGAGGATGAGACGCCTTAAATAATAGTTTATACAAACTGAACTGTAATCGGGATAAGCTTTCGTCAGCTAACTTCGCAAAAGCAGTTCCTAAATTGCGGGGTTCAGCAATTAAATCAAGGGCAAATTCATCGGCTGCTCGCTCCAGATGGCGGTTAATATATAATTCCACCGGGCTAATCAGCCAGTTGATAACTCCAAATAAAATTAAAAACACCGGTAAACTAACCACACTAGCCGGAGCATAGCCCACTAGCTCAACTGCCGGTACCCAGAGCAGACTCACCAGAAACGTAGTTGCTAGCAAACTCACAAACTGCAGCCCTAATAACTTGAAGATGTCCTTGTGCGCATGGTGGCCGATTTCATGAGCTAAAACCGCTTCGATCTCTGCATTTGTATACTTATCCTCCAGGTTATCTCCAAGAATAATTTTCCTCGTCTGCCCCATGCCCATTACTGCTGCATTGGCAGCATTCACCTTCGAACTTAGATTAAACTGATAAATGTCATCTACTTCAATGTTGGCCCGGTCAAATAAATTCATCAGCCGCTCCCGCAGTTCATTCTCCGGGTAGGGATTTACCTCAAAAAATAGCGGAAATAAAACAACGGGAAACAAAAAATTAAGAATAGTAGCCAGTATAACCCCTCCAACTGTAAAGGGCAGCCACCAAAAACCAGGCAGCCAATTGATGCAGAGTAAAAATCCCCGCGCCATGATATACAGCAGCAAACTGGTTAAGACAAACATCTTTAATTTATCTTTTAGCCAGTCGCTCGGCTGCTGATTCGAAAGATTATACTCTCGACTTAATTTATAACTTAACTGATAATCTGCCGCTCCCATTACCACCGAATAAAGCAGATAAACACTAACAATAAATATAATTAGTTTAAAATCAAAAATTCCCATCGGCTCAGCTAAATTCTGATAAACTGTCTCCCCCACTGAAAAACTAAAAAACAGCAGCCAAAATAAAACTTTCAAGCCCAACTTATAGATTTCATAGCGGTCAGACTGCTGATTATATTCTGCTGCTAACTCTCTCCGCTCCTGGTCAAACAAATCTTCCATCTGTGCTTACAGCCCCCTTTTCTATTTTATTCCTATCAATTTAATTCTTGACTAACAACTAAATTCCTTCCTTACTCATCTTCTTCTAACACCGTATTCCGGAGAATAAAATCGCCCGCCTGACCGAATAATTCAGTCAGTCTCTCACAGGCAAGAGAATAAAAAACTTTATGTTTTTTTCGTTCAACTTCCACTAAATCCATCTTTTCCAGCCGGGATAAATGATAAGAAACAGTAGAAGGCTTAATCTCCAATGCCTCCGCTAACTCCCGACCGTAATGAGGGCGCGCCCCTAAAAGCTCCATCATCCTAAACCTAGTCTTATCCGCCACAAACTGTAAAAATTCCTGAATCCGCTCCCGAAACGCTTCCTCGCCGTAAACTTGATCTAAATAACAGCCCATATTAATCCAAATTTCAGAGTCAGTCTCATAATAGTCGCACATAGTCTGAAAAAAGAAACTTACATGGATATTAACCGGCTTCTCAATTTGATTAGCATCTAACTTTAAATAATATTTGATAAAATACTCCGGGTTATTCTGATAAATCTGCCGCAGTTTCTGCTTATGATCTGCTATTTCTCTCAATATAGGTTCTTCCATCTTTTGATAGGCCTTAAGATAAAACTGCCGCAGCATAAACCAGTAGCGCTGCAGAGTTTCCACTGGATTTTTAATCGTTTCTACCAGAGTTTCCTGCAGGTCAGCTGATAAATGATCAGCCTGCTTAATCTGTTTGACCATTGCTCTCGGCTGGGGTTCACAGTCTATTTCATACCGCTGTAAAACATAATGAATCAATTCCAAAGCATTACTGTTTTCCAACTGATTAATTAGATCTTTAACTGAAGAAATATCATCCCCCTCTAAAATAACCTGCAGAGCCATTAAGTAACCAATCGGCAGTTCTTGGCTAAAGAAATAGTTGATTTCACCCATCATATAATCCGATAAATTGTCCTGTAGTTCATTAAATAACTCAACTTCAGCTAATCCAGGAGTGAAATTTACCTTTTCGGCTCTTTGTAGTATCTTTTCCTGCTGGCTAACTAAAAATAGCGAATTTACAAACTCAATCGACGGTTGAATTGTAAAATTAATTTGTTCTGTCATCTAATCCCTCCATTGTTTATCGCAGTTAATCTGAAAACTACTCATAATCCACTTGATTTGATAGTCAAAACTCACATCTCGACAACATTATATCTTTTATCTAACTTAATTTCAATGTTGTATTGTCATCGAAGTTTAAGATAGAGGGCCAACTTATTTTGTTCCAAACTCAACTCTGATAGTACAAAAAATAAAAAAGCTAATCTGCTGAAAATAATTAGGCAGATTAGCCTTTTACCTCTTCTTTTCCCGGGAAGGGCTAAGAGACTACCAGCTGACTTTTTAAAATAAGTCAGCTTGAAGACAAATATCCAAAAATTAAAGCGTATATTAAATTTACTTATACTATTAATAATCTATCTTATCCGCCGGCTGCCGGAGGGAACATAACCAATCTATCGCCAGCTTCTACTTTAGTTTTCAACCCTGCTAAATGGATTATATTATGTCCATTCAATAAAATAATCGTCCCTCCTTTTATCTTATTATTCTCTAACAGTCTTTTACTAAATTTACCACCAAAGTCCTGGTCTAATTTAGCAATTATTTCTTTTATACTAGCTGCTCCTTCAATCTCATATTCAATCTCTGATTCATTTAATTCCATCTTCAAAAGAGAGAAAAACTCTATCTTCACCGGCATATTCACACCTCATTTTATATCTAATTCTGACAACTTTTCTTCAGTAGGAACTCCTTGTTCATCCCAACCTCTAACGGAATAATACTTTGGTAATAACTTATCTAAGTTTGCTACCTCTCCCTTATGAGGGCCATCAGGAAGTGGCTCCTCTAATAATCTATCCGGTAATGTATCATCAGCTCCAGAAAAACCTGCTTCAATATTAAATACTCTTTCTAGATTATAAATTCTATCTCCAGCTTCTAATAAATCATCTTCAGTAAAGTCGAAGTCAGTAGCAGTATTAACCAATTCACAATAGTCCTCAGCACCTAAAGCAAAAGAAGTAAAGAGACACATACCTAACGAATCAATCACAGCAGTTAAATCTTGGAATATCTTTACCCATTTTGGCTTTCCCTCCAGTTCCTGTGGATCAAGTTTTTCCGGAATTCCCAAAATCTCTGGCGAAATCAAATAACCTCTAACATGACAGCCTCCGCGATTGGAAGTAGCATATTGTAATCCTTGTCCCTGAACTACACGAGGGTCATAAGCTGGCAACTCCTGCTTTTTAACAGTCATAGAAGCCTCCGGAAATCCCTTCTTTTCAGCTAAGCGATAAGACCCGGCGGCTAGCTGGTCTCCAAACCCTTCTCTATAAGCCATTGCTTTAGTATAGTAAACTATTGCTTCTGACGAACCAAACTTTAATTCAGGTCCATTTTCTAATTCTTCCTGATCAATATAGCCTTTTTCATACAGCTCCATTGCTGCTGCTATAGTAGTTCCCGCAGTAATTGTATCTAAACCTAGTTCATTACACAAAAAGTTGGCTTCTGTAATTGAATTCAGATCATCAACTCCGCAATCAGCTCCAAATGACCACCCGCTTTCATACTCGGGACCTTCCCCTTCCTGCCCATTAGGCAACTTGGTATCCCGCCCACAACTAATTGGACAAGCATAACAAGCTTTAGATTTCTGTAAATATCCCTTTTCCACCAGTGCTTCTCCACTTACCTCTGATATTCCATCAAAAGTTGCCTTCTGAAAGTTATGGGTAGGATACATCCCGTTTTCATTGATAATATTATCTAATACTTTAGTTCCTAAAGCTGGTAATCCTTCACCAGTAACATCATTATCCTTGATAACTTTTGTCTGTTTTTGAACTACATCTAATAAAGAATTTTTATCATAATCTATTTTTTTCTCTTCAGCTTTTACAACTACCGCCTTCAAATTTTTAGACCCCATAACAGCCCCTACCCCAGTTCTACCTGCTGCTCTATTCTTTTCATTCATTACCGAAGCAAACAAAACTTGATTCTCTCCAGCGGGACCAATGCAGCTAACTCGGGCTTTACCATAACCTGTTTCTTCTTGTAAATAATCGGTAGTTTCCGATACCTTCTTTCCCCAGATTTCATCGGCATCTCTAATTTCCACTTCTCCATCAACTATTGCTAAATAAACTGGACTTTCAGCTTTTCCCTCAAAAATCAAAAGGTCATATCCGGTAAACTTGAGCTCTGCCCCAAAAAATCCTCCCGAATTACTAGAAGCTATTGTTCCAGTCAACGGTCCTTTAGTTACTACCATATATCTACCACCAGTAGACACAGAAGTCCCCGTCAAAAATCCCGTAGCAAACATCAACTTATTTTCCGGACTTAAAGGGTCAACAGTAGGAGAAATTTCATCATAAAGCACCTTAGAAGCAAGGCCTCTCCCCCCTAAATACTTCTCCACCATATCCTTTGCAATTGTTTCCTCCTTGAGTTTCTCTTCTGTTAAGTCAACTCTTAAAACTGAAAATTCCTCTAATTTACCCATTAATATACCCTCCTTAAATTTATTAATTCTCCTTTCCAAGACTGGGAGGCAGCTAAATTTCTCTAGCTACCCAATGGCATTTTTCCTTAAATATTAAAAATTTATTTTTAGGAAATAATGCTCGGAGAGAATATACTCTTTCTCTGTTACGGGCAAACTATAATTCCTCTATACCATAAACAGTCTGCACAGCTAGGGCTATTTCCCCAACAGTCCAAACTATTATCTTCAGCCATAGAGCAACCTTCTAAATATTTACAGTCGGTACAAGAAGGAAATCTATCATCACGAACTCTAGAGCGAAAATTAATATATTCTTCTTTAGTCCAAATTTCAGCTAAACTTTCCTCAATTATATTTCCAAAAGAATAGCTTTGATTCTCTTTCTTTCTATCGTAAATATAGAACTCATAATTATGCAATAGTGGGTAACAAGGTACAATATCGCCTTGAAAAGAAATTGATAAGGATTTATCTTCAATAAAGTTACAATTTCTTAACGTCCGAAATTCCATTTCAGGAAATTGAGCTTTTAAATAAACAGACCCGGAACCATCACCTAGACTTATTTCTTTATCTTCTTTCCCATACAATATCTGTTCTACCATATCTTCAGTATAGGGCAGAAGATTGGTTATTAATACCGACTCTACAGAAAAATCCTCTGCCAACTTAACAAGCTTTGGCAATAAGTGATAGTTATCTTTCATTGCTACAAATTCAAACCAAAGCTTAGGTTTACTCGATCTCAAATCCTTTTTTCTCTCAGCAAGATAATCCAAATTATCTAATAAAGTATTATACTCTCCATTTAATCTTATTTTTTCAAACTTATCTTCCTTAGGAGCATCAATAGAAGTAATAATTTTATCTACTTCTAAATCTATCAGCTCATCTACTATTTTTTTATCTAAGTAATGTCCATTAGTAATGAATTCTACCTCTAAGCCTTTATTTTTAATCTTTCTAACTATTTCCATAAATCTAGGATGACTTGTTGGTTCCCCAAATCCTCCTAAGTGAACAGTCTTTAAATTCGGAAGCTTATTTAACTCAGCTAAAATTTTATCTAAAACTTTATTCTCCATATGACCTATCTCATCTGACCAGGAATTTCTAATACATGTAATACAATCAAAATTGCATTCAGTGGTCAACTCTAAATAAATTTTTTCCAAATCAACTTTTTTAGGAATTATCTTTATCCCATCTGCCAAATGAATTTCTATATATTCTTGGCTATTATCTAAATCATATTTAGCAACTGTTCGTTCAGATAAATTCATCGAAACAGTCTTATTCTCCATAATATTCCCCCTGCAATTTTACCTCTCGCTTTGGATCATGAACTAGTTTCCTCCTTCTTCTGCCAACTCTAATCTCAGACATGAAACTTTCCCGATGCTTTTTTATTATCGCCCCCTTCCAAGCTACCCATCAATACTTTTTCTTAAGCAACAACTAATTTTGAAAAAATTTTGAATATTAATAATATTTAATTAATAAACATATTTTAATAAGAATTCACCATTTACTCATCAAATATTTCTATTTTATTTAGCTTTTCTTATCTTTCATTATTTCTATATTTATATAAAAATTCCTTTTTTAATTTTAATTATATTATTGGATAAAACAGTGTCAAAATGATAATAATACTAAAGCAGCAGATAAAAAAAGAGTTAGGCCATTGAGAGATAAATCCTGTAGAAGGCTCAAAGGGAAAAGGTCACCTTCTCGCGACTAAAGTCGCAAGCTTGGTTTAATTCAAGCTTTGGTGGTGTCCAGACTAAGTAGGCTTTTA
>CAYFUT010000086.1:0-9874 GCA_964346395.1 uncultured Halobacteroidaceae bacterium | reverse complement strand
CCGTACGTGCAGTTTGGCGAGGGGTCCCAGCCGGAAGGCTGGTCCCACTCTATTTGGCTGGCTCTTGGATAGAAAGTATCAAGCCCAACAGGAGGTGGCATTAGTCTTCGGTACTGATTCGACTACTACCGGTAATATCATTGAGACGATAACAGATGAATAATAATTGCAATTAATAATAATTCCTGATATAATAACTACCAGTTGACAGGAGCAGAAGTTAAAGGTACAATGAAACCCAAGAATATATAGTTAAGAGGTGACGCAGAAATGGCGAAAGAAAGCATTATTGTTAAGGGAGCTAAAGAACACAATTTAAAAGAAGTTGACGTGGAGATTCCGCGCGATAAATTGGTAGTGATTACGGGAATTAGTGGTTCGGGAAAGTCATCATTAGCTTTTGATACAATCTATGCCGAAGGTCAGCGGAGGTATGTGGAATCTTTATCTGCTTATGCACGGCAGTTTTTAGGGCAGATGGAGAAGCCGAAGGTAGAATATATTGAAGGGCTGTCGCCTTCAATTTCGATTAATCAGAAGACGACTAGCCACAATCCGCGCTCGACAGTCGGTACGGTGACGGAAATTTATGACTACCTGCGCCTGCTGTATGCTCGGGTAGGAACGCCTCACTGTCCGGAGTGCGGGCAGGAGATTTCTTCGCAGACGGCGCAGGAGATTGTCGACCAGGTGCTAGAACTGGAAAATCGGACTAAGTTTCAGGTATTGGCTCCAGTAGTTAGAGGGCGCAAGGGAGAGCACCAGGATGTGTTTGAGCGGATGCAGCAGGAAGGATATGTCCGGGTGAAGGTGGACGGCGAAATTAGGGATTTAACGGAAGAATTTGAGCTGGATAAAAATAAGCAGCATACAATTCAGGTAGTAGTTGATAGATTAATCATGAAGGACGGAATTAAGTCTCGGTTGGCTGATTCTTTAGAAACAGCTCTGGAATTAACTGATGGGCTGGTAGTGATTGATGTCGTTGATGGAGAAGAGATGCTGTTTAGCGAACACTTTGCTTGTCCGGACTGTGGTATCAGCTTAGAAGAGCTGTCGCCGCGGATGTTTTCCTTCAACAGTCCCTACGGCGCCTGTGAAACTTGTGATGGTCTGGGTAATAAGCGGGAATTTGATCCGGATTTGATCCTTGATTATGATAAATCACTCAATAATGGGGCGATTATTCCCTGGCAGAGTACGCGCAGCCGGTTTCAGCCGACGGCAGTTGATGCTTTAGCGGATAAATACGAGATAGATAAAGATAAGCCGCTGCGGGAAGTAGATGATGATTTTATTGAGATTCTGCTGTACGGCGATAATTCTCCGGTCAGTTTTCGCTATACTAACCGGCGGGGGAAGACTCGGCCGCATACAATTACGTTTAAGGGGTTGATTCAGTTATTAAATGAACGGCTGCGGAATAAAAGTTCTGATCGGGCTAAGAAGAAGTTAGAAAAATATATGACAGTGCTTCCGTGTCCGGACTGTAACGGTAACCGCCTGCGGCCGGAGAGTTTAGCGGTGACAGTTGATGATAAATCAATTGCGGAAGTAACAGCCCTGTCGGTGGAAGATGCTTACCAGTTCTTCACGGAACTGGAATTGACCGGCCAGAAGAAGGTTATCGGCAGCGAAATTTTGAAGGAAATCCGCCAGCGGCTTAAGTTTTTGAATAATGTCGGCTTACAGTACTTGACTCTGGATCGGGCAGCGAGTACTTTATCCGGGGGAGAAGCCCAGCGGATTAGGCTGGCTACACAGATCGGCTCGCAGTTGGTAGGAGTTATTTATATTCTGGACGAGCCGAGCATCGGCCTTCACCAGCGGGATAATAAGCGGCTGGTGGAAACGCTAGAAGAACTGCGCGATATCGGGAATACAGTGTTGGTAGTTGAACACAATGAGCAGACAATTCGAGCAGCAGACGAAATTATTGATATTGGCCCGGGAGCCGGCCGCCACGGCGGCCAAATAATAGCTCAGGGAGACCTGGAAGAGATTAAGAATAATGAAGATTCGCTGACCGGCAAATACCTGTCCGGAGAGAAAGAAATAGAGGTACCCGAGGAAAGAGTAGAACCGAATGGCGAATACTTGACAATTAAAGGAGCTAAGGAGCATAATTTAAAGGATATTGATGTCAGTATTCCACTGGGAACTTTCACCTGCGTAACTGGAGTGTCTGGTTCCGGGAAGAGTACTTTAATTGATGAAATATTGAACCGCCGGTTGATGCAGGAGTTTTATGATTCAGACCGCAAGCCGGGGGCTCATGATGCAGTGGAAGGGCTGGATCAGGTAGATAAGGTAGTCCATATTGACCAGTCTCCAATCGGCAAGACTCCGCGGTCTAATCCGGCCACGTATACCAAAGTATTTGACTATATCCGGGAAGTATTTGCGGAAACTCCGTTAGCTAAAGAACGCGGTTATAAAAAGGGTAGATTTAGTTTTAATGTTAAAGGAGGCCGCTGCGAAGCCTGTAAAGGGCAGGGTCAAAATAAGATTGAGATGCATTTCCTAGCTGATGTCTATGTGCCCTGTGAAGTCTGCGGCGGTAGTCGCTATAATCGAGAAACGCTGGAAGTTAAATATAAAGGAAAGACGATTGCTGATGTACTGGAGATGACGGTGGAAGAAGCTCTGGAATTTTTCGAGAATATTCCTAAGATCAAGCGGAGATTGCAGACGCTATATGATGTAGGGCTCGGTTATATCAAGCTTGGGCAGCCGTCAACTACGCTGTCCGGCGGTGAAGCCCAGCGGGTAAAGCTGGCTTCTGAGTTGAGTAAGCGGAGTACGGGCAGTACAGTCTATCTACTTGAT
This sequence comes from uncultured Halobacteroidaceae bacterium, assembly GCA_964346395.1. Classification (GTDB taxonomy): domain Bacteria; phylum Bacillota; class Halanaerobiia; order Halobacteroidales; family Halobacteroidaceae; genus CAYFUT01. The sequence continues at coordinate 7,045 of CAYFUT010000086.1, read as the reverse complement.
GAGCCGACGACAGGTCTGCACTTTGAAGATGTCAGTAAGCTGCTGGAAGTTTTACAGCGGTTGAAGGAAGGCGGCAATACTGTGTTAGTGATTGAACATGATCTGGATGTGATCAAGTCAGCTGATTATATTATTGACCTTGGTCCGGAAGGCGGCGAGAACGGCGGCGAAGTAATTGCTACCGGGAAGCCGGAGGAAATAGCTGAGGTAGAAGAGTCGTATACCGGTCAGTTTCTGCGGCCAGTTCTTGATTTAGAAGAGATACAGCAGGCAGAAGCTGTGTGAAATCAATAGTAGGGGAAGTTGGCCCGTCTTTAACAGAGGCGGGGCTTTTTGTATGCCTTGTAAATTATAGAAATAGCAGAGGGGGAATTTTGTTTCTATTATATTAGTGGGGAGACTGAAAGTTTAAGTTATTACTATAAGTTAGAGGGATAGAAATTAAGATAAGCAGCTAGATTGAAGCAATAGGCGATTAAATTAACCTTAAAAAATATTGAAATTAGTTTTATTAAGCAGAATAAACTTTAAAAATATACCAATATGTGATTTAATATAAGTAGGAAATCATTACAAAAGGAGGAATTAAAAAATGAAGAAAAGTATTTTAGTGGTAAGTTTGGTATTAATTTTGTCCTTGGCAGTTAGCGGCTGCTCTGGCTTAGGAGATGAAGAGACAGAGTTCGGTGGGGTTAAGGGAAAGGTTACCTTCGATGGTGAGGCGGTTCCCGGAGTAGAAGTGACTGTTAAAAGTTATGATACTGAAGCGGTAACTACAGATGAAAACGGACTATATTCGATTACTAATTTACCTACTGGGGAATATACTTTACAGTTTAAAAAGTCTGTATCCAGTGATTTTCCTAAAATTGATAAGACTCAGACGGTGGTGATTTCAGGGGGGAAAAAGATTACTAAAGATGTGAAGTTGACTAGTGAAGAAACTTCCCTGGATACAGCTAAAAACTTTGTAGATGATTTAAAAGAACATGGAGTCAATCTGAAGACAACCGGTCAGACGCAGGCGCAAAAAATAGAAGAAGAATTTAAGGAAAATATAATTCCGTATACAGTAGCTGTTGGCTATCGGCTAAAGCGGGTCAATGAGGTATTAAACGTTTGGAGCCAATTGGCTAGTGTTGATGATGGGAATGGTCCGGGTGATTATACTGTTAACATGGACAATTTAGAGGCTTATGAAGATATGGTTTATGATTCTCCGAGCAACCACATTGAGGATTATTGGGATTACGAGAAAGACTATGAAAGCAGTTATGAAGACCAATATGAAACTTATAGACAGTATTACTTTGCTGAACGGAGTCAGTATGAAAGCTGGTCTGATTATGTAAATGAGCAGACTAATTTTATAGTGAGTAAATCTGTAGATTCTGATCTTAAGTCGCTTGATATTTGGGAATGGAGTATTGATTTTGAAAATAGTGAAGAGCAGGTAAATTTAAAAATCACCAATCCGTACGAAGTATATACTGAAGAAGAAAAAAGTGATCCTGAATATGGCGAATATACAAAGCATATACTAGATTATTCCCAGGCGGAACTGCATTATGATCATACCTCTGCTACAGATTCTGATTTCAATTGGGAGTTAAATTTTAATTTTGCAGCCACTAATATGGAGACTATAACTTCAGTTGACGCTGATAATAATGAATATGAACTGCATTTACCTAAAGGCGGAGAAGCAGAACTTATGGGAACTATGACGGATAGTCAAACTATTAGTGATGAAGATGGACGTTTACAGCAGCTTTATGAAGAAGGAATTTATGATAGCCAGGAAGAACTTCCCGATGAACTGCCGGCGATTGGAACTATAAATTTAGATTCCTCTTTGACGCTAGATATGTCAGATGCTGAACAGATTAGTTATGAGGGGGAGTTTAATTCGGAAGTAATAGATTATGAGGGAAGTACTACTATTAACTTTAAAGAGATTCCTTCTTATCAAGATATTTATGACGGAACAGCAGTTCCCTTATTGGAGAGTATAAGCTCTAGTGGAGAGATGACTACTAATATCTTTAAAATTTCTGGTTCTTCCGAAGTGGAATTTGTGGAAAAAGAGATTACATTAACGGATGATACTACCCAGCTAGTTTCTCTTGCTGATAAAATAGTATATGAAGGTTCTTATCAGGATATTACGGAGGAACAAGGATTTACTCTTAATGGAGGAGTAACTATTGACCCTGATTATTCTAATTTTCAAATTGATTTAGGAAAAGATCAAATTGAAACGGAGACTAATTATGTTCAAGGGCAAGCTACCCTAACAGGTGAATTAAAAAATATAAGCTATCAGCCAGTAGATTTAGAGGTGACTGTAAAGAGAGATGGATATGAGCATATTACTTCTAAATTTGAATATAATTATGCCGGGGATAAATATATTGCAGGTACTATGAAGGCCGGCGAAACGGAAGAGTTTAATTTAACAGCGCAAAATGAGCAGCAGCTTAAAATTAGGATTGAGCCAACAGCCTATTCTGACGAAAATCAAATAGGTACTATCACTGATTTTGCTGGAGAAGAAGCTTATGCAGATATAATAATGGAAGGTAGTCAACCGGTAGTTAACTATAGTGATCATGAGCAGGTTTCTCTTCTTCCTTAAATTAGATAATAAAGTCGCCTAGCGGTGACTTAGTAGTTATTTACAAATTTTAAAAAGTATAATTCTTTAGGCAAAAATAAATGGGTAGCCAAATATTTGGCTACCCATTTATTTTTGCTATTTGTGATTTTTATTAGTGATTGAGGAAAATTAGGTAGAGATTAAAAGGGGAGAACAGATGTGCGAACCCAATTTAGCTTACTTATAATTTGCAGTTTACTTTTGTTGCCATCTAATGTACTACAGGCAGAGAATATAGAAATTAGCTATCAGTTCGAGAGGGAGATTTTCACTCATCAACTACCCGTCTGGCCTCTGATAGAATCTAAATATGGTCAGTTACCAAAAGAGATAAATACTCAGGGAAAGTTGACAGTAGACCGAGAAGAACGCTATCTTATTCAAAATAATGATTATGTTGTCGGCTATATAGAAGAAGTAGATGGTTACTTACAGGCCAAAGAGGAAACACTGGAGTTTGCGATAGATAAATCAAGTAAAGATGGTGACTATCGGCAGCCCAAATATGATATTGAGCTATCTGGTCTCTATCAAGAAATAAGAGGAATTGTAGTGGGAAAAAATGTTGTCTCGGAAGCTGAAAAAAAGTGGGATTTATTTTTAATAGGGAAATTACTGCAGGGGCAGCGGTTGAGTCAACGCCATTATAATGGAAAGGTAGAAGTGATTGAGGATAAGCCTTATTTGACTGGGTTTAGAGATGGAATTTATAGTGAATTAAATAAAACTAACAATGTAGAGTTTAGCAGTTATGGATATAGTATAGGCGGTAATTGGGAGTGGAGAATTAAACAGGATTTGAGTGTTAAATTGACTGTAGAAAATTTGTATAGCTGGATAAAGTGGAATGATGTCTATACTTCGGTAATGAAATATGAAAATAGTTCGTTAGGTTTTTATTCTTTTGATGGACCTGAATCTGATACTACAGGAAATTACAGTTATGAAGATTATGTTACTCATTTGCAGCCTGAGTATGATGTTAAGGTGCAGGCAGGTCGGAGTGAAATAGGAATTTTTTATCGTTATGAGGTCTATCCTTATGTAAGTTATAGATTATTTTCTGATCCAGTCCGGGTAGAGCCGGGCTTATATCGAGAATACTTTACTCTAGATTTAGGCTATCGAGCTATTACTTGCAAATTAAAGACAAAAGCATTAGATTTGACTGCTACTTCCGGAGTACAGGTAAGGGCAGAAGTGAAACTTAAGTTTTAAGGTTATTTTTCATGATAAAACAAGGAATATTAGATTTTATTAGCAAATTTAAAATTAAGATGAAGTTTTTTAGCAGAAGGAGTGAGATAATGAGAATGAGGTACAAAAGAAAATTTGTGATTCCAGTTCTAATTTTAGGGCTGGGTTTATTGGTGGGGTGCACCTCACAAAAGGAACTGGAGGTCAGCGTACAGGGGGCAGGAAAGGTTACTCCGCCAGCTGGAAAACATACTTATAGAAAAAATGAAAAAGTTACTCTGGAAGCGGAGTCAACAGTTGCTAAATGGGGATTTAAAAAATGGAAAGGAAGTATTGACCGCACTGAAAACCCTACGGAAATAGTTATGGACGGTGATTTAGGGGTTACTGCTGTTTTTGAACGGCAAGCATTTAAATTAGTTAATTCCTGGGGAGAAAACTGGGGGCCAAATGGAGACGGCACTTTATATATGACCTATGAAGCTGCTATTAAGAATGAACTAATTTGTTTTGTTATGGAACCGAGAGATGATTATGAACCACAGGCTATTGCTCTGTTTGAAGTCGACGATTCTGAGCGGAGCAACTGGACATTTCGGGTGAATGTTGTAGGAGAAGAGGATGATAAATATTTTTATCCCTGGGATGCGGAAAATAATGAATCCTTAATGTATCAGAAAGGTGGAGAAGAACCATTCCCTGATAATAAGTTAGTGCTCGATATTACCGAATTACTGCCGCTTGATGGGGATACTATTGAACTGGAAGTTACCAATAACTCTGATACTTTGGATACGCTTGAATCATTTGAAATTTATACGTATGATGACTACTCATCTTCTCCTACTGATACGTATGGAGGAACTGATCTTTCGGGAACAGTAGCAGCGGGAGGTACTGAAACTTTTAGTATTGACAATGTATCAGCTAGTTCTGCTTCGGCTGGTTTTAAGGCAGGAGCGGGTACCTTCAATTTGAGAGATGTATCCCGCGCTTTAACAGAATCTGATATCGAAGAAATGAGCCGGGAAAAGGAAAGTAATTACAATCAATTAGTTGACGGCCACGGCACAGGCTGGAAGCCAATGACCGAAGCTAAATGGCGAGAAGCTTTAGAGAGTGGGCTGATTAGGAAATTAGAAACTGAGGAAATATTGGCTTCCGCCGACGGCGAAGAACTAGTGGATCATTCCCAGTCAAAACATTTTCCTCCGATAGGTGATCAAGGCGGGGAAGGCGCCTGTGTGGCTTGGTCGACGGCTTATTATGCTCAAACTTTTTACGAAGCTAGAGATCGGGGTTGGGACTTAAGTGCGACGGTAAGTGATGATAAATTAATGAGTCCGGAATTCCTCTATCATTTGATAAATGGGGGCATAGATAACGGTTCTCATTATTTCGATGCCCTAAGAGTTCTGGAAAATATCGGCGTAGCTTCGCTGGCGAAGATGCCTTATAGTGATACGGACCATACAAGCTGGCCGACGGAAACTGCCTTTAAAGAAGCTCCCCAATACCGGACTAAGACTACTAGTGAAGGAACAGTAGGGTATGCTTTTCGCATAAAGGGGAAAGAGGAAATAGAGGCTGTAGAAGAACTGCTGCGCCAGGGTTATTTAATTACGGTAGCCATTGATTCGGGCCAATATGATTATTTAACGGAAAATGGAGTCTGGACTGAAGATAATTATAGGGCAGAAACGCTGGATCATGCCAATACAATTGTTGGATTTTATAATTAACTATTGCGTCCCCCTTTTTGGTATTGAAAAAACATTTAAAATTAGTATAATAAATATTAGATTCTATTTTAAAGGGGTAATTACATAATAATGACTAAATGTAAGAAAACACTAATAGTATCGCTGGTATTAATAATAAGTTTAGGACTTACAGCTTGCTTTAATAATGAGGACGAAGTGGGAAGTACTGGTACAGTAAGCGGAGTATTAACTAATAGCCATGGCAATTCACTTGCGGAAGCGGAAGTAATGGTAGGGGAAAAGACTACTACTACTAATCAGAATGGGTCTTTTAAGTTGGAGGAAGTAGCTACGGGCAGTGCTAATTTGAGAATTAAGTTCAATGATAATCAGTTCACAGAACGAGAAATTACTGTTGAAGAAAGGGAGAATAATTTAGGTGAGTTAGTTAGGGTTGTATTTGACCCGGCAGAAGATTATCCGGTTAAAGATCTGAGTAATTTGAGTAGTGTTGAGGTAGTAGAATATGAAGCTGACGAAAAAGTAAATAGTTATGATTTAACAAAAAAATCAGATGGTTCCTGGGTAGGAAATTTTATTTTACCGGCTGATACAGATTATAAAATATTGGGTAGAGAAGGAGTAGACAGTGGTTATTAGTTTCCTATACCCAATACTATTTATTTAACAACTGGTCGAGAGTATAAAGAAAAAGAACAGGGAAGCTATGACTGGATTGCTAGCTGGGATGGAGGGATTTTAGCTTATAGAACACTTCTTTATGATAATTCAACTTCGGAAATTAAAAATATATTTGCTTCTGATGCTGAGATTACTTTTAATAATAGTTCTTTTACAATAGAAAAGATTTCTGACCAATTAGCAAGTAGAGATGCAGAGAAATGGTTTTTTTCTTTAGAGCATACTTATCGGGAAAAGTTGAAAACTAAAGGAACTGTAGAGTTAACAACTGGAGTAAGGGAAGAAAGATATACTCTAACTTATCAAAGTGATAGTGAAAGCTGGAAGACTAGCAAATTTATAAGTGTAGACGGACAGACATTTAGTGTTAGTGAGCAAAATGGGGAATATACAATAAAGTTTGACCTTCAAAAAGCAATTAACCGTAATGCAGATTTTGCAGATGCTGCTGTGAATGATTATGAGCGAGTAGTATTAGCAGGAGAGTTTAATGAATGGGCGAAAGACCCTGATTATGATTACCAGCATGTATTAACTGATGACAACAATGATGATGTCTGGCAATTAACAATTAGTGACCAGAAAAAGATTGATGAATTAAATAATTCCCCGTTTAAAGTAGTGGGAATTACTACTGAGGGAGAAGTCCATTATGCTCCTTCGGGAATGGGCGGAGAACAAACGTTAGATAAGTGGTTGGAATTTAGTAAAAATTAATAATTATTAATTTTTAGGCTGTCGGTTTTCCGACAGTCTTTTTTAATTAAGCAGAAAATCATCTTGT
>CAYFUT010000085.1:0-9897 GCA_964346395.1 uncultured Halobacteroidaceae bacterium | reverse complement strand
AGCAGTTAATCTTTTACTAGAGATTGAAACAGATTATCTTTTGACATAATGTCAAAAGATATATAAGAGTCTAAAAACAGTTTATTAGAAATTGAAATTTTAAGTCGAAATGAGTAATCATCAATAATTTTAATAGCCTAAAAGAAAGTAATTTTTGATAATATACTTCCCGGTTTCCGGGAAGTATTATTTTTTTGAAAAATTTTAGGGTATTAGGTGGTGTCCTTATAGTGGAATGTTAGAATAAAGGTAGAATTATAAATTAAGGGAGGAATAAATTATGAAGCGTAAAATTTTAATATTTATTGGAATGTTGATTATAATGTTAACTTTTAATGCAGCAGCTCAAGATACAATTTACGGAAAATTTGAGTATATGCGCTATAATGAGATTTTAAGCAATATGACTGATCAAACTGGCCAAGCTTTTTTTATGTCAGAAGATTTAGAAGTACCAGCTTTTGGCCTTGAATCTTCCACTTTAGCTATTTTAATTCCGCTTGCGGAGGAGGAGCGGACTACTTTTTTAAAGGCAATTGAAAAGTATTATGAATGGAATCAGCAGGCTATTGACCAGGAGGTAGAATTAGAGAAAGAAATAGATCAGATTACTACTAGAATAATTTTTTCTCAGACTGGCGATAATTATGTTGATAATAGTGCTACGGTACAGTTTTACTTCTTTTCTCAAAATAAAGAAAATCATCAGTTTGTATTGCGGTTCTCTGAACTAGAAGCTAGAAGCAATCAATTTATTTCTTTAGATTTTGATAATGCTTATTTTAGTTCTGAGCAAGTAAAAAAGCTGGAAAGTTTATTTACTGACCAAGGGTTAGAAGAAGGACGGGAAGTTATTAAAGAAAAAGAGAAAACCAAAGATCAGTTTGATTAATTTTGAGTCCCTCTTTTAAATAAGGGGGCTTGATTAGTTTTATATAATAGTTTCGTCCTGAAACAAATAAAAAGTTTTAGTTGATACAAGGAATAAGAATTTATTCCCAGAAAAATAAAATAAACGGGAATTTTATAAAAAAGGGGCGAACTAGAATTGATTAGAAAAAAATATAGAAATAAATTAGAGAGACTATTGGCTATAGTGGAAGCGGTAAAGAATAATGACAATCTCAAGCGGCGAGATTTAGCTCGGCTTTGTGGGGGAGTGGCTGAAGAAACAGTAAGTGATTATATTCGGACTTTAAAGAAATTAGGTTATCCGATTATTTATAATTATGAGACCGGCGGGTATGAATTTTATCGTGAGGATTATACTGATTTAGATAATAGTTTTACCTTAGAGGAAGTAATTTTTTTACTTTTAGCTTTGGATTCAGTTCAGAGTATAGACCGAGAAGATATTCATAACTTAAAGCGGAAATTATTATCTTTACTGCCGGAAGAAATGCGTCAGGAAGTAAAAGAAGTTATTGAACGCTTGTCAGTAGGAAATTCAGTAGGAGAAGGGAAACTGATTTCTCTGGGGAAGATTCAGCAAGCAATTTTAGATGAGAAGAAGATAAACCTTATCTATGAATCAGCCGTTGCTAATAATCCCAGCACAAAACAGGTAATTCCTTATGCTGTTACTTGGCAGCGGGATAAGTGTTATTTGATTGGTAGTGAAGAAGGAAGTGAAGAAATAATTAACTATCGGCTAGATAGGATTAAAGATTTAAATTTGACGGAAGAGAAAGGGAAGCTGCCGGAAGACTTTAACTTGGAGGATTATTTAGCAGAAACTTGGCGGATGTTTAGCGGTGAGCCGCAGGAAGTAGTGCTTAAGTTTTCGCGAGAAATTGAAACTTTAGTTACCGATAATTTTGCCGCCGATTATTACGAGATAATAGAAGAAACTAAAGGTAGTTTTACAATCCAGACTACTGTCCGGGGGTTAGAGGGGCTTAAAATTTGGCTGTTAAGCCTCGGTACTCAGGTAAAGGTTATTAAACCAGAGAGTTTAAAAAAAGAATTATTGAAAACAGCGCAGGGATTGGTAGAACAGTATCAAATTTAATTTTAGGGTGTAAGGGGCAGTGCTTACAGACGGCTGTTAAAATTAAGTTGGTTATTTAAATTAGGAGGTGAAAATAATTGTATAGTGAAATTCTATCTCAATATGTAGAGGAACAGCTACCGAAGTTGTACCGAGCTGAATATAATTTTCGGCCGGCCAAAAGTGCTGATTTCGAACATACGGAATTGAAAAAATTTACAGATCAATCTCTATTTAGCCACATACTCAACGGCTTGTATGCAGTAACTAGAGTGCTTGATTTTTTAAAGGAGCAAGAAGCCATAGAACTAACAACAGAAGATTATAAAAAATTATTAGTTGCTTATACGCTGCATGATATACATAAATTAGATGATGTAACATCGCCGGAGGGGGAAGAGTTTAACATACCTATTAGAACATACGAAGAGAAACTAGAAAAATTTAGTTTAACAGATTTCGTTGCAATAAAGCCCGAATTGTGTAGGGCAGTTTCTATTCACATTAATACTTATAGTAAGAAAGGAACAGCTGATTTTAGTAAGGTAGACCCCCAATTGCTTAAGCTAGGTAGATTAGCTGATGGATTGGCTTCCTCTAGTTCAATTGATGATATCCAGCAGAATAAAAAATTACTCCAGCAGGTAATAGAGAATTTTAAAGTAGCTCAGGAAATTGATTTTGTTTATCACCGTCTGGAAGAATACCGCGGTGTATCGACTAATTTGCTTCATGAAGTTACTAGTGAAGTGTTAGCTGATAAATTAAATTTGTATCCGCTATTTTTCTTTCCGGACGGAACAGTTTATTTTAATCTTGGGGAACTAGAAGAGGTAAATAAAGAAGAGTTGATTTCGGAAATAACTACTAACTTTTTTGACCGGGTAGAAGATTTGGGTACTATTTGGAATGGAGTGGAGGGAACGTTTAAACCAGGCTACAATAAATTTGAAGATTATGCCCTTTTGTTCGGCGGGCCAACTGAGTTGCTTGATGAGGCTGCCGATAAGTTTATTACCAATTATCAATCCCCTGGGTTTGCTACTGATTTAGTGGATAAGCGGGTTGAAAAGTACTGCTCTTCGCGGGAGGATTTTGAAGAGAAGTTTGCTGTTGACCTCAGCTGGGATGAAGAGGAAGATAAAGCCCAGCGCTGGGGGATAGTGCAGCGTGCTTTAGCGGTGGCTAAGACGATTGCCCGCTTTTATCTGCCGAAAGATGAAGTTGACGCCTGGTTAATTGACAGCTTGAATTTAGACCAAGAGGTCTATACTAGAGTAGAAGAGCATATGAACTCTCGTTATGTAAGTGATCCGCGGAGTAAAGATGCTTGCTTAGTTTATGCTTATCATTTTTTAGATACTAAAGAATATAAAGGGGGAAGGAGTTTATTTACTGTTCCCCGAGAGAAATTAGAAGATAGGCTATTTAGAACTTTAGAAAAGATTTTAGGCGAATTGGATTCTCTGGAAAAAAGGTTAGAATATGTAAATGATACTTTAGGCATGGAAAGTGATCTTAGAGATTATTTAGCTTCTGCTCTTGAATTATCATTTCAGCAGGAGCCTTTAGAAGCTAGTGATAGATACCAAGAATATAGCCGTAAGAAAAGCGGCAGCCACAAGCGGTTATGTGTTCTCTGCAACCGCTATATTACCAAGGAAGTTGCTAAAGGTGATACTGAAATTAAAGGGGGGATTATTGAAGATAATATCCAGACTTTTTCCAATCGGATTCTGCCGAAATTAAGTAATGTATCAGCCCATGTATGGTGTCCTGTCTGTTATTTAGAATTTATGTTGCGGCAGGTGTTTGACCTCGGTTTTTCACCGACGGCAGATAAAAATAATTCAAGACGAGTTTATTTGTTTTTATTTCCTGATTATTTCTTCACACCTGATTTTTTAGCTGATAGTGAAGAACTTTTGGATCCGTTTAAGAATAAAACCCGCTTAAAATTGAGGCGCTATGGTGAAGAAACTTCCTTTTCTCAGCTCTGGCTGACAGAAGGTTTAATAGATGACTGGATAAAGAAAGTCCAGGATAAGTTTCAGGCTGAAGCCGAAAAGATAAAAGAAGAACATGAAGATAGTGACCAGCGGAAGCTGGGGGAATATATTTCTGCCTCCCCAGTTGTTAAGAATTTTCATTTGTTTCCTTATGAAAGATCTGTTAGTGATAACATAGATTTAAAACGGCAGCCGACTGAAATCGAGATGTTAATGAAAGCCATTTATTTAGGTGGTTTGCTGCAGAATTTACTAGGGGTTAGGGTTTATATTAGCGATACCCCGTATTTGAATTCACTTTCTAACCGAGAATTTAAGACGGCACTTAAGTTGGATATTACCCATAATGCTCTGCGTAAGATTCTGCCGGCTGTTTCCTTAGGTCAGGCGGGGGAATCTTTAGGGGAGATCCCGCTAACTAAACTACGTGATTTATTAGATATTTGGTCAGCCCTCTGGGAAGTAAATAATCATATTTCCAGCCGCGATAAGGAGATAGCTAATTTGCTTAACGAATTAAATAGTAATGATTTGGCTGGAGCTCACTTTTACAAACGGTATGAGCAGGAAGAAGGTTATCAAGCGCCGGATCTGTTAGTGCAAGCAGTGGAGATATTATTAGATTATTTTGGAGGTGAGAAGATGAATTTAGCTCGACAAATAGCGAAGCAGGCCTTTGAACTGTATATTCCTGCTAGCCGCCGGGATGGCAAGGCTCACCGCTACGAAGATTTGTTCCGAACCGCAGTAGAAGGAATTAAAAATATTCAGGAAGCAGATGAGGAAGAAATTATTGCCCGGGTAGCAGGAAAGATTGATAAGCGGTTGGAGCGGTTAAGTAAAGACCAGGGCTATGTATGTAATTATTCGCAGGCGGATGTAGAAGACTTTGTTCGGTTAGTAGTAGAAAAGTTGTTCATTGGGCGCTGTAAAGGAAGCTATGCTGTGCTGGAGGAAGAGGTTAATAGCCTGGCGGATGGAGTTTATTTTGAGATGGATAAACTGGTACAAAATTATTGGGCAGAAAAGGAGGATAATTAATTATGGAATTATTAACTGATAATCAAGCTTACAGAGAAGGTTTTGTCGAAGAGATTCCGGCGACACCGCGCGATAAGTACGTAAATATTGTTGTTCTGCGAGAGACTAAATCACATACTATCTTTACTACGGAAGGTTCTACTCTGGATGTAGAGCGAGTAAAGGCTGGTCGAGAAGAAACTGGATTTATGGATCGGATTTTAATGTATAAGAGAAAGCAGATTGCTCCGGAACGGCGGAAAGGGAAAGCTTTACTTAGAGACTATGATGTGCTGTCGGAAGATGACTGTTACTTGATGGAAGGGATGTGCACTGAATGTCCCGACTGTATTCTGTATGGTTATGCTGCCGGCGGAGCTGATTCACAGAAAGCGCGGATCATTACTGATTCTGGGTTTACTATCCGCGGTTTTGAGGAATTAGAAGAAAATATTAAGTTCAATGCTATCGAAGATTCTACAAAAGGGGGAGTAGCCGGAAGTGCCTTTAATTCCCGCAGTCACTTAATTCCTGAAGTTTATCTGCCGACAGTAGAAACGCTAGTAGATGTCACGGAAAATGAGTTCATTTATGTATTGGGGAATATCTTAAGAACTACTCGCTATGGAGCCGAAAGTAACCGGCAGGGAGCAGTTAAAAATCATATTGTAGATGTTATTTTTTCTGATGCAGAAATAGTTTCGAATTTAGAACTCTCCCAGCGAATGTATGATTATTATCAGCAGGAAGAAGCAGAACTTGATTTAGAAACGGCGCGCAATTATTTAGCTGAAGTATTAGATGACATTGAAAGTGAAGTTTATACTCCAATTTATCGGCTAAGCCAGACCGAAGCGGGATTAACTAACTTATTAGCTGAAGTGCAGGAGATTTATTCTAATCAGGAGAGTACGGGGGAATTCTTATCTGATTTGGTAGAGGATGTTAACCATTATATAGATGATATTCGCTAGGAGGGGGGAGTCATGTATATTTATCAGTGCGATTTAGAGATGGATGATTATCTGTTTTATGCTACTACTGAGCGGGGAAAGGTAGCAGAAACAGGTCCTTATGTTCATAATTATGCTCTTACTTATGCTTTATCTGTTCTGTGGGAGGATAAAACTAACCTCCCGCCCCGTTTTCAGGCGAAACAACAGCCGAGTTACAAAGAGGAATTGGCTGATTTAGATTTTTATCTGACTCCGGCTCAGTTATTGTCCGGTCAGCAGAAGATAATTCAATATAACACTATTAATGAAGGTTATAATTTATCGAAAGGGCGCAATTTAGGTTATCCGAATTGGGGATATATCAAGCCTTTTGTGCCGGGAAGTAAATTTAGGTTCTATGCTTTAAGTAATAAAGAATTGGACTTTCCCCGCTATATTAGATTAGGGAAGTTTATGGGCAAAGCCCGGCTGAAAGCCAGTCAGGCGGAACAGGTAACAGAAAAGAGCGGTGAGTTTAAAGTGGAGAGTCTGCTTAACTGGAAAGATTTACAAGAAACTCCGCAGGTGTTTGATATTCTGCCTCAAACTTTACCGACGCAGTTGATTGAGAATGCCTGCTATAAAGCTGGCGATTATTATCAAGCTAAATTACCAGCCGGTAAAATTAATTTTCCCCAGGAGATGGACTATTTATGCCACCGATAAAGATCGAGCTGAGTTCGAAAAAGTTAGTAACTTTGCAGCAGGATTATATTGATGATTTCAACCCCTATCTGCATCAGCAGCAGACTTTAGAAACTTTTAAAGAGGTAAGCAAGACAGGAGAAAGCCGAGCTTTGTTTAATTATACTACTACTGGTGGGGGTAAGACTTTGGCTTCTTTTGCTCCTGCTCTGTTGGAGGATGAGCCGGCAATAGGAATTTATGGAACTAATGAATTAATTGAAGACCAGCGGCGGGCACTAACGGAGTTTGTTTCTACTCCGGAGAAGTTACATAAAATTAGCAGTCATACTCTTGACCAATTACGAGAGGATTTTCCGCAGTTCAATTATAATAGTGAATTGCTGTCAGCTGTTTTCGGCAACTGGGCTGATTTAGTATTAACTAATCCGGATATTTTTTATCAGATCATGTTTGGACTTTACGGCGGGCGGCGGATTGGTAATTATTCGGCGGAGGAAGTCTTTCGCATAGTATTGGGGAGATATTCACTAATAGTTTTTGATGAATTTCACTTGTATGATATTAAGCAGGTGGGAAATATTGCTTGGATGGTGGGGCTGATGGATAAGTTGGCCCCTGAGACTGCTCGTTTATTTGTGTTTTCTTCGGCTACGCCCAATCAATTTTTCCTCGACCAGCTGGACAGAGTGGGAATTGATTACCGAGAAGTGCCGGCTGAACCGGAGACAGAACTAGATTATGGAGCAGAGCGCATAGTAATGGAAGAAGTAAAGTTAAGCCTGGTACCGGCAGACTTGCAGCGGTGGCAGGCTAAAGAGAAAGTAATGGAAAATTTAGACTTAGTAGAGACTTATTTAGCTGATTATCCGGAAGCTAGCGGAATTTTTATTTTGGATTCGGTAGGTGATGCCTGCGAACTGGCAGAAGAGTTAAATTCTCGTTTTGGGTTAGAAGTAGGTGAAGTTCATGGATTTATGAGTAAAGCAGGCCGCCGACAAGGATTGGAAAATAAATTAACAGTAGGAACCACTACCATTGAAGTTGGAATTGACTTTAAAGGTTCGCGGCATAAAAATTTCATGGTTTTTGAAGCTAAGTCAGCTAGTCAATTTTTACAGCGACTGGGGCGATTAGGTAGGGGCGGCCGCCGACAGGAAGAAATGGAGATTCCTAATTGGGCGCTAGCGGTGGTGCCTAATTATGTTTATAATTATTTTGAGGAAAATTTAGGTTGTGATTTAGAGCTTAGTCGAGCTGAGTTAGAAGAAATTTTGGATAATGTCTATCAGGAAGCAGAAAATTTTCAGCCTTATCTTGATGAGTATGCGCCGATAGAAGCAGTTCATTCTCGGAATTGGATTATTAGTCAGAATGCTGATGATACGGTAAAAAGAGAAAAACAAGTGACCCGAGAACTTCTCTTGAACCTTTATTCGTGTGGGAATCTACAGCAAGTATATGAAAAATATAAAGACTTAAAAGAAAAAAATGTTTTACAAGGGCTACTTGGTTTTCGCGGCAGCTCTGCGTTTAGTAGTGAACAGCAGATTAATTTTAAAGCTGCTATTTTTGACCAGCGGGATGCTGTTCAAAATAAATTTCCTTTTAAATTTTATAATCTTCTTTGGATAGTTAGAAAATGTGATTTTGAATTGGTTACAAAAACTGAGTTTGAGGGAAAGTTGGAAAATTACCGAGATAAATTTCCTGAGTTTAGTTCCCGGTTTGCTAAACAGGTAAACAAGCAGAATTTAGATTTTTATCTGATAGTTAATAATTTTTTATCTGAAAAGCGGCGAGTGAAGTTTACGCTACCTATTAATCGCCCCCGGGGAGAAATTATAAATACTGATAGGTTAAAGATCACTACTAAACAGGATTCACCGTTGGAATTAGCAGCAATTAATGATATTTTAAAGGAAAAGCGGGCAGTAGTTTATCTCCTTGAAGAAAGCTCTTATGCTGTAAGCCGTAGGGAAAATCTTCCTCCGCTATTTGAGCTCTATGAATTAAAATTTAGAGCTCCGGACGGAAGACTTCTTAATAAAGGAGGCAGTATTGCTTTTGATATTAATGCTTTTTTATTGGCTTGTCTGGGCGAAGAAGATGATGAAGATGAATTTTTGTTAATTTAGAAGGGAGAGAAAAAATGCCTTACAGTACGATTTTAGAATTAAAACGTGATAGAGATTATAAACAGTTTAACGGGCAGCAGGTACATGGTTTATTATTTAATTTACTGAGTAGTGAAGATGAAGCTTTAACAGAAAAAATACATCAAGAATATGATATTAAACCCTTTACGGCGGGGATTATTTATAGACGCAATCCGTGCCTGCGGTTTACTTTTTTAACTGAGGAACTAGTAGATACTTTTCTGCATGCTTGTCTTAATCAGGCTAACTTTCCCCTTAAATTGGGGCGGGAAGAAATAAAATCAGAAAAGGTAGTAACTGCTGGGGATGATGAACTAGCTGATTTCTGTTCTTATGAAGATATGTTGGGATATGAAGAGAAAAAATTTCGGCTTAGTTTTCTAACTCCGACTACTTTTCGAAAGGGAAAGTTAAACAACCCGTTACCTGATCTGGAAGCTATGTTTAAAGGTTTAGTGAAAAAATGGAATCTATTTGCTCCTTATAAGTATGAAGAAGATGAATTATTAACTGGAGTAAGAGAAAATGTAGCTATTACGCAACATAAAATAAGAAGTGAAATTGTTAAGTATAGGGGACAGCATCTGGAAGTTGGATTTTTAGGTTATATAACTGGGAAAATTTTTAGTGATAATGCTACTTTACAGAAACAGTTACAGAGTTTAATCCGGTTTAGTTATTATGCTGGTGTGGGATATAAAACTACAATGGGCATGGGTCAAGTGGTTAATCAAGGCTGAAAAGATGGTTGCATATAAAAGTAAAGTTAGGTATTATAATAAATAAGCAAAAGGGATTTTTTTGTTCTGCAGTGCGACGACCTGTTGGTGGGGTCAAAATCCCGGGGGGTCGTCGGAAACTTAGTATTTTAGAGTATATAGTAGTATATTAAAGAATAGACAATATAATTAATTTTGAATTTAAGGCGAGGAAGAGGTTAATTTAAGAAATTTGGAATAAAAAAAGGGGGTCGTCGCAAATGTCGATTTGAGGCTTGTCATTTCAGGTAATTAACAGGGGTGCAGTTGAAAAGCAGTTAATCTCTTAGTAGAGATTGAAACGAAATTATTAATAATGAA
>CAYFUT010000084.1:0-10236 GCA_964346395.1 uncultured Halobacteroidaceae bacterium | reverse complement strand
CTTATCTCTCCCACTTTATTGTATTCAAATGCAGGATCATTTTCACTACCTGCTACTCCTTCAATCCACTTTAAATCACCAAATTCATTATGATTATAATTTAAATACTCATCACTACCTGGATACTTAATTTTTGATAAGTTCCCGTACTTATCATACTCATACTCGGTGGTATACGTCTTACTGCTGATACTTCTTTCTTCTTTTGTTACTCTACCTAGTGAATCATAATTCTGATTAATACTGCTATCTGGCTTACTTACGAAAATTCTATTGCCGGCTTTGTCATATTCATAATTGACAGTTTCTTGTGGTTGGTTATCAGCTTGGTGTTCAAAGTATTTAACTTTATCTACTTCCCCATTTTGATAATAACTATATTTCTCTGTTCTTCCTTGAACAGTTATTTTTTTCTTTAATTGACCTGCTGGATTATATTTATACTCAGTAAATTGGCCATCAGTAAGATCATCTTTTGGCTTTACCTCTTTAGTTTTTTGATTAGCATCGTTATATTCATATCTTGTCTTCAACCCATTACTCATTTCTTTTCTTACTAAATTACCATTAGGATCATATCTATATATAGTAGGATTATCCACGCCTGGTTCATAAACCTTAACTAATTTATCCTGGGCATTATATCTATATTCAGTCCGGTTACCATTGCCATCTTCTTCCCAAATCTTATTTCCTACCCGATCATAGCCAAAGTTTTTAGTACCATTTGGTTTAATTTCCTTCGTTTTTCGGTACAGGTCATCATATTCATAGTTAATAGTCTGGGTTTGACTGCTATTAATATCACGCTCAACCTTAATCTTATTTCCTACATCATCATAAGTATAACTTGTAGTTCTAGTACTATCAGAAGTTTTTATTTTTTTATCCGTTAGCCAATACATATCATTATAAATATACTTAACTGTTTTATTTCCTTTAATTACCTTCTTCTTTTTACCTATATCATTATACTTGATTTTTTTATTATGAGTTAATTTAATTAAATTTCCATTTTCATCCGTCCCTTTTGGATAAATTACTTTTACTTTTCTACCTAAGGTATCATATTTATACTCTGTTTTATACTTACTATCTAAATTATACTGCTGCTCTTTAATTTCCAGATCCCCATTGCTATTAAGGCCAATTACTCCAATAGTCATATCCCCTCCACTACTAACCTCAGTTACTCCACGAGGATTATATTGAGCTGTCTTCTTACCAATAATATTGTAGTTATAGTAAGTTACATTTCCTTTACCGTCTATTTCGGCAATTTTATTACCCCGGCTGTCATAAGCAAACTTTTTCTTGGTTAATATTATTTCTTTTTTATCTTTTTCTTTTAGCTGCGTTACTTTCATTTTATCTCCGCGGGCATTATATTTATACTTAGTAATTCTATCCTTGGTTCCATGCATCTTTACTATCTTCTTTTCTCTTTTATTTAAACCATTATAGTTAAACTCAATCTTGTTATCTCGAGCATCTGTTTTAGAAATTCGCCTACCGATTTTATCATATTCATAAGTTATAGTTGGAGTCATTGTAACTACTGGTCGCTCTATAGTTGACTCCGTCAACTTTTCTTCTACCACATACTCATCTTCAGGTAACTCTTTTTTCACTAATTTCCCTAAATCATTATAATAAGAATCAGTAGTTCTTCCTTCTTCATCTACTCTTCTAATTCTGCTCCCCAATCAGATAAATCAATCCACCTATCTCGACTTTTAGCTATAGCATCGTAATAATACTTTTTGGTAGTTCTTTCATCATTAACTATGGTTTTTTTATTATAAAATTGGTCATAATCATAATACGTTAAATTATAATCATAAGTAGTTTCTTTTATAGGAGAGTTATCTTCATCCTTATAAACTTCTACTTTATTAACCAAAAACTTCTGTAACAAATGAACACTATTCCTATTTAAATAAAGCCCTAGACCAACTTCCTCAGTTGACCTAGGGCCTTTAAATACCTGATGTGAATATTATTCTTTTTTAACTTGCTTATAATACCACTTCTGCTGATAGACAGTTAATACATTAATTAACTTATTGTGGATTTTGGCCTTAAACTCTTCATCCGCCGTTACTTTCTTCCACTTATCAATCAGTACTACTACATCTCTAGCCAACTCATCATATACTTCTGGAGATTCAATATCAGTATTTTTAATTTCATTAAGCCCCGTTAAAATAGGTGTGATCCCTTCCAATTGATTATTCTGGTCATAATCCTCTATTGAATTCCGGATTTCGTTTATAATCTCAAATACTCCTTTTACCTCCAACTCTTTTGGATACTCTTTATAATCAAGATATTGGCCCTCATGTTGATATTCGATCTCTGACCTTAACTCAAATATACCTTTCTCAAGTGGCATCTGCAAATGATACTGAACGCTATTACTTTCTTCAGGAGCTAAACTGAAGTACCAATCTATTTGTGAGCCAGTTTTAGTTCCTGAACCATAGTTAAGCCCATTACCTTTCAGAGGTAATTCTTCTAATAACCTCAATTCTACTGGTACAACTAGACTAGTAACTGTTGAGTTAACCCCCAGAGTTTCGCCTGGTAACAACGGCTCATTTTCTTCTTTGCTGGCAGTTAAATAAGAAACTAACTCATCTAATATTGTTAACTTTTTCTTATCCGGTAAATCAGTTTCTAGTAAATTGAAATTGAAATGAACACTTTCTCCTTCCCCATAGGAATTGAGTACAATTCCTGAATTAATAATATCAGTTTGGATTTTGGTTAATCGGAAATCATCATATTGACTATTTTCATATAATTTATTTTTAAAGCTAATTGTACTCCATTTTTCAACTACATATCCAGTTTCCTTATTTTTTAGCTTAACAAATAACTGATAGGAATTGGATAACTTTTTATTGGTTATATTTTCTAGTTTTACAGTTACTTTTTGATCTTTTATTTCAACTAACCGAAGATTAAGATTATTTTCTCGTTTATGAACCAGGTCTCTTTCTATTAACGGCAAGTTGTTACTAGCAAACGTTAATTTTTCTGTTTCCAGTTCTTTATCTTTCTTTGTCAGTAGTTTAGCAGTTAACTGATATTCTGTATCTTTCTGCAGTAGGTTCTGCTGCTCTGCTGTCAGTTCAATTCCCCGAATTGTCTGCTTCTTTTTCTTTTTAGGAGTTTCTATTTTAAAGATGCCTAAATTCTCTCCAGTAGTAGGCCATAAGTTATTTACTTTTTTGCAATCAACATTTAAAGACGGTAAAGAGAAAAGTTCATTATCTACTACATTTAGCTCTGCCTGCGTTTTAATTGGAATTTTGCCTTTATAATAAACTCCAAATGTTTCCCGTAAAATAGGATGATAGGCTTTCTTATAGTTGATTGACAGCACTCCTGCTTTACCGCCGTATACTTGCTCTCTAATCTCTCTATAAATAGGAGCATTCAGCGGTTTACTATCCGGTAGAATAATCAGATTATATTTTCCACTTCTTAATTCCTGTAAGAACTCAGTTTTGGAAGTAACAATGGTCTGCGGATAATCAAGTTGTTGATACAAATTGCTAAGTTCTTCTTTAAAGGTATTACCCCAAATTAACAGCCAAGGATGATGAACTCCTAATTTGCGTTCAAATTCTAACGGCTCCTGTAAATCAATTTCTATACTAGCTTGATTATCAGTTTCATCAATTTCGGGAAATTCATTTACTGGATCTGCTACCACGTTAATAGTATGCTTACCATATTCCCCTAATAAAGTATCCCAGGTAGTTTGGTTTTCCTTGTTCTCGTCTAATTCAAGGGAAGCTACTATTTCTTCATTAATCAGTTCACTCCCTACCTCTCCATCATAATAATCAACTCTTAAATCCGTAAACGGAACATAACCTGTATTCTCTAAAATACTGGTTAACGTTATCTCTTGCCCAGCATAAGGCGGATGCGGACTAAAAGATAAATTCTCATCAGTTACTGTCACATTATAACCAGGCGTTTCTTCTATTTTATCGGATGGATCACTTTCATTGCCTAACCAGTCAACAGCTGTAACATAATATTCATAAGTTTGACCGTTAGTCAATCCAGCATCCAGAAATTCCGAAGGTTCAATTAAAGTTTCATTAACTTTTTCCCCGTCGCGGTATAAATTGTAGCCTTCCAGGTCAGACTCAAAATTATCTGCCCAATCCAGTGCTACCTGTCTATCTCCCGGCTGACCGCTTAAACCAGTCGGAGCCAAAGGAGGAACTTTATCAATGATGAAATTCCGCATCTTAACAGTTTTGTTACCTGCTTTATCAACGGCTGTTATCTGTAACTGATGCTCTCTATTAGCAGTAATCTCTGTTCCTAACTCATAGATCATACCATTGAGTCGCGTTTTTTTAGTGGCCAAATTTGCATCTTCAATAATAATGTCAGGAGTCAAATTGGTATTATATCCTTTACCTTCTTCAATTCCATTTACTGTAATTTGCGGCGGCGTTTTATCAAGGGTGAAACTCCAATTAATAACTTTCCGATTTCCTGCTTTATCTTCGGCTATTACATCCAGAGTATGCTCCCCTTCTTCCTCTAGCACCTGATTTTCTTCTGCAATCTGGCTCCCATCTAATTTGATTTCTTTATAGTTAAGATGATCATCTGTTACTTTTACATTAAGGTTAATATCTTCGCTATAATATTGATTGGCACTTACTCCTTCCACATTTACAGTCGGCTTCGTTTTATCTACTACAAATTCTTTTAACTTTTCTGTCTGATTGCCGGCCTGATCTACAGCAGTAATCCGTAACGAATATTCCCCTTCGTCGGAAATAAGGGTTTCATTAAAGTATTCAGTCTCATTTAGCCGTAGTTGATAATCCTGCAAGTTAGTATCCGTAACTTCTATATTAGGAATTACATCTGAACTATAAAATTTCTGTTCTAAGTTATGATTTACTGCAGGGGCAGTAGTATCCAACGTAACTTCTTCCTGAATAATCTTTTGATTGCCTGCTTCATCAGTGGCCTGCAGTAATAAATTGTACTTTCCTTCTGCAAGAAGGTTACCCTTTATTTTTCCATCCCAGTTTAGCTGATAAAGAGTAGAAGCCAGATCCACATTGGTAATTACTCCTACCTGATTACCAGATTGTTCTTGAATAATGGCTCGCAAAGTTACCTGTTCTGACATGGTAAATTTAGTTACTAACTCATCTTTAGTTCCATTATTATCAGGAGAAAAAACACGATTTTTTAACTGATAATGATTAAACTTAGGTTTAGTATTATCTATTGTAATTTTATTTTGATAATTGGACTGGTCAGAATCGTAATTGCCGGCTTGATCAAATAAACTTAACTGGTAGTGATAAGTTCCATCAGGTAGTAGTTGACCCTGATTATTTTTGCCCGACCAGTTAACAGTATTATTCCCCTCATCGACTTCTATTTCTTCTTGATAAACGTTCTGTCCCGCAGAATTAATTACCTTAAATCTTACTTTTCCCGCTTCGGAAGCTGTAAAATCAATAGCTAACTTTTTATCTTTTGATTTATAAGGAGCCGGACTCTGCTGTACATTGCTAATCTGCGGAGCCGTCAGATCACAAGTTATACTAAAGTGGTTAACCGGACTATTCTCTACTTCAGGATAAACCAGATAGAAATGATTCGTTCCCTCCTGTAAATTCAACTGATCAAGAGCAAACTCACCATTGCTTCCCGTAGTAACCTCAGTAATTAAGGTCTTAGCATCATTACTAACAAAATCTCCCGACTGTAAGCTTCTGTAAACTGCTATTCGTTTATTAGCTGTAGCTATACCTGGTAAATCAAAAGTTTGCTGCTTAGTTGGAGATGGAACTGACACATCAACTTTTGGTTTCTGTAAATCTTCCCTTCCTTCTAATAAGGTAAAGCTAGAAAAGTGACTTACCTGAGCAACAAACTCTACATATTCTTTTACATCATCATTATCACTATCAATCTCATTATGAGTAGTATTTAATACTTCTAAATCACCATTGCTATTTAAATAATGAAGGTTTAAGCTATCAGCTTCCTCTTTTAATTCCTGATATCTATCATAAGGGATTCTATATTTTAAAGTAGGGCGCTTTTCTTCATCGGCTTCATCTATTTCTCCATCTCCATCATTATCTTTACCGTCAGCACTAGAAGAAAACTGCATTCCTGAAGGCTGTAATTTCATTACTGGTCCTGCTGGTTTTATATTGCTCGTATTTTCTACTTTGGTGTTGCTTAAAGTAGTAGGGGTGATCGAAAGCAAACTATCTTGCTCTACACTTCCTTTCTCTAACTCTAAAGAAGCCAAATTATAAGAGGAAGCAACAGTAGTTTTTTGCTCATCCGGTGAAACTATCTTCCCTACCTGAATATTATAGGTAACATTTTTTACTTTTCCTTCTTTATCTGTCAATTGAACTACTACTGTATGAACTCCATTTAAACCAGCGGCATTTAAATAGCCAAGAGTTCCCTTTTCTCCAGTTTCATCGATGCTGCCGTCATTATCATTATCAACTCCATCAGTTAAACCATTAATTTTTTTCTCACTAACATAAGGGCTATCTGAACTGCGGTATTCCGGAGGCACTTTTACTTGATGCCAAGTAGAGCTGTCCCCCTCTTGTTTATAGTAGAATAATCTATACTCTTTAAAATCACCGGTTATATTTCCTTTTAATGGAATCAACCGTTTAGGAGTAACTCCCGATTTAAGTTGAGCAGTAAACGTGTTACTACTATAATTAACATTTTTCACTTCTAAATCCTGGTGTTGAGTGCCATCTATATAATATAAATTAATATCCCAATTATTTACATCCAAATAAGGATTTAATTGATCTTTATTATCCTCTGTTTTTACAAATGTATAAGCTTGTTTGCTAGTAGGCACCCCCCTTTGTTCAATTTTTGCCTGGGGATAACTATTTTGTAAATTAATTCCCCGAGTAAATTTATATTCTGATAAATCGATTTCTCTTCTAGCCTTCAGCCAGCCATTACTTTCTGATAAAGCTGGATCCTGAGCTGTAGTCCAGTTATCAGCCTGAGCAGCTAGCTCTTCACTATTATTATAAGCAATCTTTAATTTTTTATCTTCTGGCTTATTTCCTCCTACTTTATTTACATGAAAATAATCTTTCTTATCTTCATCAGTTATATTAAGTGCAAACTGAAGTCTTTCTTTCAACAAATGATCTTGTCCGGAAACATCCAGTAAACCATCAGAATTACTCCCGGACTTAAGAATTGGAATTGTTACTTCATCTCCATACTCTAAAGTTCCAGAAGTTTCATTCCAGCTAATTCCTTTAGATTCACTTTCTCCATGTTGGGCATAATCAGCCCTTAACTTTTCTCCTTCATCTCTGCTCCCATTTCTATTATTATCATTAAAAGCTAATAATGAAGGCGGAGATTCATCCCAATTTTCTGGATCCGGCCAAGGAATATCTTTCCTATATATATAAGCACTACTAGTTATTTCGGGAATTCCAATATTTCCTGTCTCTTCATTTATAGTTAAGTCATTTTCACTAGGCAAATCAGGACTTTCATTATATACTTTTTTATTCCCAGTATCTTCTACTAAGCTATACGTACATTCATAATTTCCAAACTTAAAATTAGACATTGCCTTTGCTAAATGAATATAAAATTTATCCGTTTGTTTTTCTGACAGTTGTAGCGGACTATATTTATTTACATCTCCTTCAAGCAACACATCCTTTTCTCCATAACTATCAAAATCAAACCCTAGCCATAAATCAAAACTTGATGTCTCCTTATCTGAAGATCGTTCACAATAAAAATCAGTCATAGAAAACTTTGAATTATCAATTTTTATTCCCTCTTCCGTTTTTATCACCAAATTTACTAATTTACAAGGAGGATCATTAAACTCATAATCCCGTAAGAAACCATTATCAAATAAATCATTTGCTTTTTCTTCACGACTTGGAATTGCAACTATTTTTTCAACATCTGGTAATTCTATTATATTATTTTCACCATCCAAGTCATATTTCCCTAATTTATTAACTTTATTATTAAAATTATAATTTTTAGTATTAGTTTCAGGTTTTTCTCCGTTGTGCTTTATTCCTCTCCATTTAATCTTAGTTTCTACATTAAACTTTATCTTAGAAAAAAATTTAAAATAACTAATTTCCACATGCTGATTAACATACTGCTTAACTTTTTGATCACCCGACGCAGTAACTTTCACATTATAATCTCTAGGCGGAAAATAAGTCAAACTCCCGTCTTTCCCTTTCGCCTGATAAATGAAATCAGAAGTTCCTTGTGATTCTAATACTCCATTATCATCCTTATCTTCACCATTGATAGTAACCTCTGCATCTACTTTATCACTGCTGCCTTGATTAGTTACTGTAATCGGTACTACTTTTCCAGTCTGTTGAGAATTTTTTTCTGCCTCCACTAACAAATAATAATCTCCAGTCTCCACAAGTTGA
The DNA here is from genome assembly GCA_964346395.1 of uncultured Halobacteroidaceae bacterium. Taxonomy (GTDB): domain Bacteria; phylum Bacillota; class Halanaerobiia; order Halobacteroidales; family Halobacteroidaceae; genus CAYFUT01. The sequence continues at coordinate 1,744 of CAYFUT010000084.1, read as the reverse complement.
TTGGGATTAGCATCGGAAGTTCCTGTCCAGTTAAGAGTATATTCCGTATTCCCTTGTTTTTCTGTATCTGTAAACAAAGTTTTCACCACTTGGGCTTCTCCCTCTCGGGGATCCTGATTGAGTATTGTAGCATCTACTACCGCTTGTTTGCTCAACAAATAATCAAAACTTAATTTCTGTTCCTCTCCGCTAGCAAGATTTTGATATGGATTAAAGGTAAGTTCACTTTGGTCAGAAGTTATAGCTAGCGGTGTCTGCACTGTAAAATTAATATTTTCTGTAGCTATTCCTTCTCCATCAGAAGCTGCTGCTTTAGCAATTAATCTATAATTTCCGGAATCAACAAGACTTCCCGTATAATCAACACCTGTCCAGGTAATATTTTTCTCTGTTTCTAATTCAGGGGAGTAATCATTATGGCTCCAGACCACTTCACCCACTGTCCCATCTGATTTGATGCGGACGATTTTTAATTCTACTTTACTCTCTTTATTGGATAATTGATAATCAATATTTAAGTTAGTATCATCATTCTGACTTTCAATTACTAAATCGGTAATAGATAAATTAACATCTAATTGCGGTTTAGTAACTGTAGAATCAGTTTGCACATCTACTAACTGAGTGTCGTAAGTATAATTATCAGTATTTTCTTCATTAGTAACTAGTAAAATCGTATACTTTCCAGAGGAAAGTCCTGCTTGCTGCAGGTCCCAATAGGCTAATGTTCCTTCTGTAGTTACCGGTTTGATAGAAACATTCGAGTCTGGATAAGTAGAACTATCTGCATCTTGGTGACTCAAAGGAACTCTAATAGGATTCCACTCGGTTAACTGCAAGCTGCCGTCGGAATTAGTCTGCGGACTATAATCTCCATCGTGGTAAAATAACCGATAATTAGCAAAGGAATACTCATTAAACCAGTTAGGGTCAGCAGCTATTCCTTTAATTTCTACCTGACCATTAATCGGATTATCAGTCTGAGGAGCGGTGATTCGGCTCTGCATATTATTCTTAACCACTGTAGTAGAAAGCTGAGCTGAATTATTAGCTTTATCAGTTACAGTGAAATTTACTTTATAACTACCATCAGCCAGATCAGGATTAGAAGTATCTAGAGTCAATTGATTAGTTCCTTGGGTGAATAAATTTTCTGTCAGCAATTCCTGAGAAACAGTACTATCGCTTTTGGAAGTCAAGGTTGCTTCTACTGTTACGGGAAAACTAGCCTCTGACTTTAACTCATACTCAATATCAGTGGTAGGTTGATTGTCAGTAACTAACATTGGTTGAGCAGTAGCTAACATCTGCGGTGGAGTCCGATCTATTTTTATTTTATCGGCTCCGTTAAGTTCAGTAATCTTCTGCGATCTGTTCCCAGCCGCATCCTGAGCATATATTTGAAAACTGTACGTCCCATCTGGTAAATAATCTCCTTCCTTATTTTTACCACTCCACATTAAAGTATGGTCTCCCATCTGTTGCGGCTGAAAAATATCTAATTTAAACTGCTTGTTCGTCTCTACATTAGTTAATTCAAATATTATTTCGGGTATCTCTTTGTAATCGTCAGTAATACTATAAGCAAACTCTAAGCCTTGAACAGTAGAAATTATAATTTCATTATTCTGCGGTTCTAATGAGCTAATCTGAGAATCAAAACTTATAACATCAAGATTGGAAATATTGAAAGTGGGATCAGTAGTATCTACATAAACATCTTCTGTATACTTAACCTGAGGAT
>CAYFUT010000083.1:3954-10369 GCA_964346395.1 uncultured Halobacteroidaceae bacterium | reverse complement strand
ATTCTCAATTGCTTTTACAAAAATTCCGGCTTCTTCTGCCCGCTCTATAAACCTAGTTTGATTAATAATAAAGGTTTTATTCGCTTCAATGACTAATCCTTTTGCCTCTACTTCAATTAAATTTTCCAGCGTCTCCAACCCAACAGTAGGCAAGTCAAACCGCAGATCCTGGTTCGGTTTGCTAACCTTAGCTACTACCACGTCCTGCTTGCCCAATCGACCGCCGCGCAAAATAGCCTGGTCTGTTCCTTCCACTGCCTCTACAGCCATAACTGCCTTATCTTTAACTACTACCGTCTGGCCGATATCTAAACTGCCGATCTCCTTAGCCATGCGGAACCCGTAGTCCATATCTTCTTTTACCTCCGGAGTCGGTTCGCTTTCTGTCAGCACTCCCGGGGCAGGTAGTAAGTCAGCTATAAATTCCGCCTGCTCCTTAACTTCCAAACCAGCCTCCTGAAAGGCATGAGCAATACCTACCAGCAATGTATCATCACTCTGATCAGGCAGTGAAGCCAATAACTGTTCAAATTTACTGTCCAATTCAACTCCCTGATACAGCAGTTCCTTACTTACCTTGCCGAGCATAACTACTTCTTCCACTCCTGCCTTGTGCAGAGTAGCAATCACTTCCGCCAACTGCCCAACACTGACTTGATAAGTCTCCACCCCTAACTGTTCTAACTGTTCAGCCTCAGCTTCCGGCGTAACTGTTATCGCTGCCAGTTCCTGCCCGCGGTTGATTACCTCTCGGGCCAACAGAACAGGCAGCTTACCATCTCCTGCAATTAACCCTAACTTACCCATTCTCTATTATCTCCACTCCTTTCGTCCGCTAACTATAACAACATACATCTGTTATTAGTTGATTTACCTACAAATCCCGCGCTGAGCATTACGTAAAAAGCGCAGAAAGTGTTCAATTGTGGGACTGCTGTCTAGTTCCTGATCCATCTTTTCAATCGCCTGGGAAACATTCAAATCTGATCTATAAACAATCTTATACGCCTTCTTAATTTCTCGCCTCATTCCCGGGGAGACATCATTTCTTCTTAATCCTACTACGTTAATTCCATTAACACTTGCCGGATGGCCGTCTACTAAAATATAGGGAGGTACATCTTTTACCACCTTAGAACCTGCTCCTACCATCACCATCTTTCCGATCCGGACAAACTGATGAATTCCCGTTAACGCACCGATTACTGCCGCATTTTCCACTATTACGTGTCCCGCCAAATTAGCTGAATTAGCCATTACAATATCACTGCCTAACTGACAGTCATGAGCTACATGTGAATAAGCCATAAATAAATTATTATCGCCGATTTTAGTAGTCCCGCCACCTTCTTCAGTTCCGCGGTGGATAGTAGTAAATTCACGGAAAGTATTGTTATTCCCAATTTCCAAGAAACTTTTCTCCCCCTGAAACTTCAAATCCTGCGGTTCTTGTCCAATAGAAGCACTGTTGAAAATTTCATTGTTCTTCCCAATTTTAGTCCAGCCTCTAATTACTGCGTGCGGGCCAACTTCAGTACCTGCGCCGATTTCTACATTGCCGCCAATTACTGCATAAGGACCTATCTCCACATCAGCAGCCAATTCAGCTTCCGGATCTACTACCGCCGTCTGATGGATCTGTCCGCCGTTACTTAGATGAACAACGTTGTCTTCCTTGCCTTCTTCCTGCATAGTTATCTGCCTCCCTATATTTATTCCTCATTTTAAATTTACTTATCTTCAATAAAGCACGTCAGAGTTGCTTCAGCCACTTCTTCCTCATCTACCATGCATTTAGCCTCAATTTTCCCCATTCGCCCCCGCAGTTTAACTACATTAGTTTCAATGATCAACTGGTCGCCGGGTTTTACCGGTTCTCTAAAGCGGGCATCATTAACTCGGGCTAAATAAGGAAGTTTCTCCTCTTCTTCCTCCACGGTAGCCAACAGTCCAATTCCAGCCACTTGCGCCATTGCCTCTACCATTAATACTCCCGGCATAATCGGCTGCCCAGGAAAATGACCATTGAAAAAGTCTTCATTAGCGGTAACATTCTTTAAACCTACTGCCTTCTCTCCTGCTTCCACCTCTAAAATTTTATCCACCAGCAAAAATGGATATCTATGCGGTAATACTTCTCTGATTTCATTAATATCCATCATTTTTTATTCCTCCCTGCTTATTTTTGCTTTAATTTTTTGGGCTAACACAGAATTCAACTTATGGCCTGATCTTACAGCCATAATATGCCCCTTAAACTCCGGTACTAACTTCATATCGCCTACTACATCAAGAACCTTATGGCGGCCTAACTCATTAGGAAACCTGAGTTTATTTACCGGGCCGTCCTCTTCAATCAATACAGCATTATCCAGACTACCGCCTAAAGCTAAACCAGCCCGCTTTAACTTTTTAAGTTCTTGAGCAAAACCAAAAGTCCTGGCTGGTGCTAATTCAGTTTTATAATTATCAGCCGCAAAATTAAATTCAGCAAACTGATCACTAACTCCCGGATGCTGACTGACAAAGGTATAGCTGATTTTAAACTCTTCGTCCGGGGCGGCCACTAAATACTGTTCTCCATCGCGGATATAAATAGGTTCCCTTAGTTTATAAATCTCCTTTTCTGCCTGCTGTTCTGTAACTCCTGCTTCTTCAATTAACCGGTAAAAGACTTTCGAACTTCCATCAGTAATCGGAGGTTCTTCAGCATCTAACTCAATCAATAAATTATCAATCTGGCAGGCATTCAACGCTGCCAACAGATGTTCAACAGTATTAATCTGCCATTCTTCGGTTCCAATCACCGTACACCGCTGAGTAGATACTACATTATCAATTACTGCTTCCACTTCCGGCTGCTGCTTTACATCCAACCGCTTAAATTTAATTCCTTGATTAACTGGCAGCGGTTTACAAGTCATAGTCACCTCTTCTCCAGTATGCAAACCAATTCCAGTATAAGTGAACTGCTGCTTAATAGTCTTTTGCTGTCGCTTCAATCTTGCCCCTCCTACTCCCATTCCAATTATAATTAATAAATTCACTAGGTTAATTTTTACCTAGTCTAATTTTCATTTTACTTCAACTTCCGCCTAATCTCAAGTCTAATTTTCATTTTTTCAATAATAATCGAGGAATTTTTTATATTTTCGCCCAACATCAGAAGTAGGATCCGCTAAAATCTGGTTGCTAGAACCGCGTTCTACTACTCGCCCTTCTTCCAATAAAACTACCCGATCAGCCACCCGTAAAGCAAAACGAACCTCATGGGTCACCAGTACTACCCCCCGCTGCTGGTCGGCCGTCAACTCTTCAATTTCTTCCAGCACTTCCGTAACCAGAATAGGATCTAAAGCAGCCGTCGGTTCATCCAATAGAATTAACCGGGGGTCGATTACCAAAGCCCGAGCAATTCCTACCCGCTGTTTTTCTCCTCCGCTTAAATTCTGCGGATAAGCTGTTCCCTTGTTTTTTAAATGGACCTTCTGAAGGGCTGCTTCTGCTTTCTCCTGGCGTTCCTGCGGCGATAAATTAAATTTCAACAGCGGTAAAATAACATTTTCTTTTGCTGTCAGCCGGGCAATTAAATTAAAATTTTGAAATACAAACCCTATCCGCTGCCGCACCGACAGCAGCTCCCGGCGCGATAATTTCAATAGAGGCAAGCCATCAAATATTATTTCTCCCTGGTCAGGCTCGGTTAGCCTATTCAAGCAGCGAATAGTCGTCGATTTGCCGCAGCCGCTGGGCCCCATAATTGCTAGCGTTTCCCCTTGGTGAAGAGAAAAATCTATCCCGCGCAGTATTTTCTCCCCATCATAATACTTAACTAAGTCCCTTACTTTTAGCATAAATTACCCCTTAGTGAAAATAAGTTTTAGCCTGGTTAAAGAACTTTAAAAAACCAGGGTTAGCAGCTGGAATTACAATCTGCCGCATAATTTCAGGATAGCTAAATCCCAGGGCCCTACCTGCCTCAAATTCAGCAGTGGAAATATCAGTTATTTGCTCGGCAGCCCGAGCAGTTATTAGTCCCAAACCTCCGCCTAAAAAGATAACTGCCGGCCAGGGAATATACGGCAGATCAATTCGGGCCAACTTAAACATACTACCCAATAACAAACTCCCCACAGCTGTTCCGTATAAGTCACCCACAACTGCTAGCAGGCGATTAGCATCCTGAAACAGTAACTGTAAAGAAATGATAATTACCGTCTGATCAAACAGCAGAGAAAAAATAGTCCAGATAACCGCCGTTACTGCTGCTAAAACCATTCTGACTTCTCCTAAAATCTGGTACAGCTGAGTCCTAAAACTCGGTTCAATAATTCCCGGCTGCGACCGAGATAAAGATACAGGTTCAGCAATAAACTGCTTGATAGCTTTCTCTAACTCCCCCCCAGCAGCTTTTCGAGCCGGTACTAATAAAGAAATCTCCTTCCCCGGAATTACCCGGCCGGCTATATATTCATCAATTAAGTCTATACTAGCAGTGATTTCTTCATCCTTAAGCTGCGGCAGAGTCCGCTGAATAGACTTTAATTCAGTAATTACCGCTTTAATATCAAGCCGAGAAACAATCTGTAAATCATCCTGCAGTTGGCTTAGCTTACTGCTTACTTGGCTGGTGCTCAAATCTTCTAATTGAGCTACTACCTGTTGGTCAGTCAGACTAGTTACCAGTTTTTTTAACTCTCCACTAGTAAACTTTTCCCCCTGATTGAGAATTTTTTTTACCTGCTCTACCTCTGCCTGCCAGGTAATAATTTGCTTTAACAGAGGATTATATTTGTTAATTTCAGCCACAATAGGAGCTGTATTTTGATCCACCCTGGTTACTAATTGGTCAACAGTATCTTCTAACCGCTTTACCTCCTGCCGATAAGGGCTTGCCGGGTCTAAGGCTTGACTGGTAGCCAGTAGTTGGCCTTCAGCCTGCTCCAACTGCCCAGTCACCTGCTCCAGCAGGTCTTTAACAAACTGCAGCCGGCGGGCAACTTCCGCAACCCGCTGTAAATTAGCCTCCAGTTTAGTAACTGCTGTCCGCAGTTGGTCTAGCTGGAGTTGGTCTAGCTCCTGCTGATAAACTTTTAACTGTCGATTAGTCACCTTCAACTGGGTAATAGCTGGTTTTAATTCTTCAAATAAACCGACTGCTGCCAGCAGCTCTGGTATAACTGCTTTACTCTCCTGCCAACTCGACTGCAACACAGGAAGAATAGTAGTTAATTGATTAATTACATAGGCTAACTCCTGCCGGGGATTATTCACTTCAATCTCCCCTACTTTAGTTCCTAATTGACCATCCTGTAATTTATAAGCCTGGTTACTTATTATCTGCCGACTATCCCCCTCCACAATCAGAGCGCTTAACCCGTCACTGTTTTCAGCTACCACCCGGAGAACAATCTGCTGTTTATTAAGTCCGGGCACTACCAATTTATCTCCCGGTTTTACTTCTTCTGCTGCCTCCTGCACTTTAACTTGACTAGCATAACTTCGTAAAAATTGCTTCATTTCTACCATCGTAGTCACTAGCTTTTCTAACTTTTGATCTCCCGCCTCCGTTACATTATAAATCGGATACTCGCGCTCAGCAGTTAAGTGACTGACTAACCGTTCAGCTATAACAAATAAATTATCCGGCTGTTCAGGCAGCGGGAAATTAACAGTTACCACTCGGTAACTGTCTAATAAATCCTGTACTGTCTGCTTGACTGTGGTTAACTGCTCAGAGCGGGTAATGATTATTTCCAATTTATCACCGTCGGGAACCGTAAACTCCACTCCTTTCCTAGCGGCAAGTTTATCCGCCAGAAAATTGCGCACCTTAGGTTTTAACCCCCTGACGGTAATCCGCGGTTCAGTAATCAAAGAAAAACTTTCCAAACCATCTACCTGCCGGAAATAATCCTCTACTTTTATAAAAGTAGAGCGCCCTCTATGCCGGGGCAGAAGTTTAATAAAAAAATTAACCCGCCCTAAAATTCTAACTCCCGAAGTAACTTCCGCTCCCGGCAGTTTATCAGCCGCAATCTGTTCAATCTGCCTGCGGGCCGCTTTTTCCTGCTGCTGATTCACAATTAACATTACATCGCGGTCGCCTGCACCCCCAACCAGACTAGCCGTTAAATCACCAAAATACAAATCACTTAAATAGCCAATCCCTGCCGCTAATAGACTCCCAGTTACAATAGTTACTACTAATAAAATTATAATATCGCGGCCAAATTCAGTTCGTAAGCCGGGCAACTTTCTCCGCCTCCAATTATATCATTAACTACCCCCAGAGTAAACACCTGGGCACAGTCAATAGCTAGTACAATTGAGTATCTAAAGTATTCCTTCCATAATCTATAATCCCCCGACTCAAAATTATTATTCATTACTTTGTTTCGTGGTGAGCAGGGGG
>CAYFUT010000083.1:0-3854 GCA_964346395.1 uncultured Halobacteroidaceae bacterium | reverse complement strand
ATTTTCACCTGACATTTAGTCTTTTTTGTTTACGATTATGGAATATCAAGTGAGCTGAAATTGGGCAAAAAAGAACTTTTTTATTTCAGCTCACTTGATATGGAATAAACAAAAAAGACTACCGGAAGGTAAAATACCCCCTGCTCACCACGAAAACAACACTACTCCTCTACTTCGAATTCCATTTCCACTTGCCCATCAGCCTCTAGTAAATCATCCTCTAACCATAACACAGCCTGCTCGCTTTTTATCCAGTTATCTTCTTCTTTAATCTCTACCTGTTCGGTAACTACCATCTTCTCTTCCGCCGCTGTATACTCTAGATGTTCTCCTTTAATCTCCTGCTCATCATAATCTACAAAAACATCTTCTTTAGCCTGCATATCATTACTTTCTGTCCACAATTTTAAATATTGACTGGTTAGCTTTAATGGTTTCTCTTCTTTAGTAGTCTCTAATTTCACTTCCTTTTCTGCTAGCAAAATTTCTTCTTCATAATCATAATCTAACTCCTGACTCCAAATCTCTTCCTTTGCCTGTTGGTTTTTAGCTCTTTTATTATTATTTCCTTCTGACTGACCAGTAGAATCTTCCTCCGCTTGATTTCTAATTAAATGGACACTTCCGCTAAACTGAGCCAACTTTTTATTTTTATTTATCTTTAACTTATCTGCTTCCACATTAATATCATCATACTTGAATTTTATATTCCCAGTCCAGGTATAAATATTCTCTTTTCTCCGCATCTGAGCATGGTCTGACTTAATATCAAAGGTCTTTGTGCCCGACTCCTGCTGGTCTTCTTTTTTTTCCGCAGTTACCGGCAGACTGAGTACTAATAAAAGCAGTAAACAAAGTAAAAACCACTTATTTCTCATCCTTGTCAGCTCCTTCAACTACAAAAGTCGTTTCTACTCGCTTATCTAAATCTATAATTTCCTCCTGCACATTTACCTTCATCTTTTCCGCCGTAATCTGCCCGCCGTTAGCAAGCTTGATCTTAACTCCTTCTTCCGTAGCCAGCATTTCTTCAGCATCTATCCATTCCAGTCTGCTAGTTATAATCTCTTGCCCGTCTACCTGTTTTAACCTTACTCCTCCCAGCAAAGTTGCATTTTTACTTTGATTATAATAAATAATTTTATCTGCATCCAATTTATACTCCACTTTGCCCCCGCTAAAGAGTTTACCGTTCTTGATCCGTTTTAAGACCATCCTCTGAGTTTCCTTCTTTTCCTGCTTCGGCTCCAGAACTGATTCCGCCAGCAGATCCCATCTTTTTTCTCCTCTAGAATAGCTGACCACCCGCGGTTTCTCAGCTTGATAGCGGTAATCCGCAGTAGATTGTTCCTTCTTCTGCGGCTGCCCGCGCCAGAAAATAAAAATTCCGCCCAGTAGAATAACTCCAATTAATAAATACTGTTTAATCTTCTTCATCTATGAGCCTCCCTAGCTCACCTCCAAATAAAATGCCTTCCCCTTCTTTAGCTCCTATATTAGCCTTGGCCTGCGGAAAAGCTAAAATTTGGTACTGAAACCAGACTTCCTCCTTAACATGGTCATAAGAGACAACTAACTTTCGGCAGTGTAGTTTCTTTTCCACATTTAAAGCGCCAGTAGTAAACTTTTCTTTTTCATAATCATAATTGGTTTCGGCCTTAATATGCCATTCCCACTCATCTCGGCCGAACATCCAGTCTAAACTGTTTTTCCAACTGAGCGGGCGGCCAGTATTTAAATCAAGTTCCGCCAGCGTATTATACTCAAAATTATCATAATCTACTGTTAAAGAACTTTCAAAGTCTGCAAATTTACTCTGGTTCAGATTATAGTTAGTAGTTATTTTACTTTTATAATGCTGATTAAAATTATAATCTAAACTTGCCGTTAAATCATCATATTCCTGCTCCAGAAAATCATAACCAGTAGTTAACTTAAAATTACTTTTCCCCTGCCGCCAGGTTACTACTTCTGTTAATTTTTGCTGTGGATTGCTTTCTTCAAAACCCTCCGGTACTTTGCCTCGCTGTTCTAAGTGGTCATAACTAAGTTTATTTTCCCAATTAAACGGTAGTTCAGTGGTTAAATCTAACTTGCTACTGGCTGACCAGTGCAGATGACCGCCAGTATAAATATCCTGTTGAAACTCCTGATCATAATTAAGTGTATTATCCCAGATCAGTTCTTGTCGATCATCATATTTTACCTTAAAATAACCGTGTTTTCTCTGATAAGACCAAGTTTCTTTAAAATCAGGCTCTTCAATTCCCCGATACCAACTGTGGTGATATCTGCTTAAGCCGCCTAAAGTTATATCCAGCGGATCTATTAGGGCTGAATCCCAAACCTGATCCGGGTGAAAAGTCAGCTCAGCTTGCGGTAAATTATAAGACTCTATCTGCTGTTTACTGCGGTCTAATTCAGTTTTAAACAGCCAATCATAAACTGTTTTCTTTTCACCTACAGTTAGATCAGTATCATACTCCCAATCTTTTTTTATTTCTGTCTTCTCTTTTCTTTCCTGCTCATAATTATAATTATATTTAAGATATAAATCTTCAGTAAAGTATTTTTTATAATTTAATTTTGTTTTCCAGTCATCAGTCCGGGAGGTATCTTTATCAGTTAAAAAGTAATCAACATCAAATCCTAACTTATCCCGTTCCCAATCATTGCGGTCTAAATCAAACTTTACACCCAGGTCATGCTGATAAGTTTCATCTCGGTCATAATCTATATCCCAGTTTCGTTTCCAGGTAGTCTTCTCCAGAGTTTGATTATAATCAAATTCCCACTGTTCCGTTTCCTCCCCCGTGGATAAATAACTGCTGTCATGGTTCTTGTAGTTCAACATATAGCTTCTATCAACTTGTTCTTTATCTATTTCCCGATTAACTTCAGCTGTAATCCAGGGCCCCTGCCCTTCATTCCGCTGATCCTGCTCCAAATAAAGATATAAATAAGCATGATCGCTTTTTAACGTCCGATAATAGTGTTTAAAACCTCCGGCAAATCCTAACTTGCTGAAATAATCCAGATATAACTGGCCGAACTTTCCTTCCAGCGGCTGCAGCCAGAAACTAGGTAAATCTTCCCGCAACCGATAATTATATGTATTTTTTACAAACCAACCTTTCTGTTCGTTCCGGCCAAACTGAGTCTGCAGTCGATTGCGGTCATCTTTTAAAGAATAAATCCAGATCGGAGTATAAAACAGAGGCACAGTCCCGTTAAACTCCCAAAAGGTGACGTGATAAGCTATAATCTTATCTTCCGGATGAATCATCATTTCCGCTGCCCGAAAATGATAATGGCTCGTTTCTAAATTGCAAGTAGTAAACTGAGGACTAGCTAATTTAGTCTCCTCCTGTCCATAATTAGTTTTTTTACTTTCCATATATATAGGTTCCCGCAAACTATCATCAATAATAACCCCTTCCGAATCAATAAAAATTCCGCTGTCCTGCTGCAAATCATACTCTAATTTTTTGCCGGTAAACTCCCCAGTTTCATCTTTGGACTTGACATTTCCCCAGGCAGTTAATTTATCCTGTTCCAAATTAATTTCCATCCGCTCCGCCCATAGTTCGGCATTATCTGTCTGTAAATATACATTTCCCACCGCTTTAACTAATTTCTGCTGGCGGTAATACTTTACCTGATCAGCTTCTAAATTACCGGGACTTGCTTTAGCTCGGGCGGTAAACAATAGACAAATCAATAGAACAAAAATTACAGTCACTTGGCTGCGGCTAATCCTCAGTCCCTCCCTTCTGGAAAACCAGTTGATGCGGTTTCCGTGGATATGGTTTCTATGGATATGTTTTTTATGGTTTTCATGGAGAGTCTGCTAA
>CAYFUT010000082.1:0-10883 GCA_964346395.1 uncultured Halobacteroidaceae bacterium | reverse complement strand
ACCCCGGGCCAACTTCTGGCTCGGGGTTTTACTAATCTGTGGGGGGATTTTATCTTCCTACAGGTTAGTAAATGTTTGTTATAAATTAAGCCTAAGCCGCCTTCGGGCGGCTTATTTGTGGTAGTAAAGGTAAATACTACTTAAAGGTTTGCGGCAGGAAACCCTAGAAGTGAATAGATGCCGAAGCAGAGCAGTTAGTCAGATTTGTGATTATTGGCGGAATTTTCTTAAAGGTTTTCGGCAGGAAAGGAAGAACTGTTAAACTGAAGGATAAAAAAATGAATAATAAAACAACTAAAACATATAAAATTGACTTGATTGGTATATCTTACTTAAAGGTTTTGTATGTTGCAGCTAGAATTAGTTAATTGCAGAAAGAAAATTGACAATTGAGAATTGACAATGGACAATTAAAAGTCAAAATCTAACCTACAGATTTTATTGAATTTTGTTTTTGAAGTTTAACTGTCAACTATCAACTGTTAATTGTAAATTGTAAACTATAAACCATCGAACATAAATCTAATACTGAGATTATACCTTATTCGATGCATTATCAATTTTCATTGTAGTACTAAGTTCGCGGTTCAACGCTCTCCTATCCTCGGCGAGAAAGGAGGTGCCCCCCGCAAGGCCGGCAGAGGAGAGTGGTTACCGGGTATTTCAGTTCTTGACTGGTGAACGTAAGGGCGGTAGTAAAGGTGAGGAAACACGGTCACTCATTTTGAACTCCCTAACGAAAACTGGTGAACTGAAATATCTATTAATAAATGAAATAAGTGATTAAGTACAGAGCGATAACTAATCAAACCAGGAATTTACTAGGGGGAAACAACTAATGAATAAGAAATTAATTATTGTGTTAACTATGATATTGGTCTTTACACTAACTGCACCAGTAATGGCGCAGCCGTTTCAGGATGTAAGTGAAAACCACTGGGCGCATGATTCGCTGCGTCAAGTTGCTAAAGCAGGGCTGATTCAAGGGTATAGCGACGGCGAATTTAAAGGAAATGAATCACTAAGTCGTTATGAAGTAGCTGCGTTAACTTCAAAAGTGCTGGATAAAATCAAAGCAGAAGATACTGAATTGAGTCAAGATGTAGCTAATGCACTACAGCAGTTAGCTGGCGAATTTGATAAAGAACTAGCAGCGGTAAATGATGAATTAGACGCTATGCAGACTGTTAAAATTACAGGAAAAACAGGAGTTGAATATAAAGATATTACTGTGGGCGGAGAAGGAACTACCTATCAAGATCCTTATGAGCAGGATATTGACGGCGACGGTGATATTGATGATGACGATAAAGTAGTAGCTGAAGATAACTTTAAGCAGACAATTGATTCTGAAATTAAGATTGCTAAGGACGGCGTAACTGCTGATTTGAATCTACAGGCAGTTAACAATTACTTTGGTAATAAAGCTGATGAAAGTAATTTTACAGTAGAAAGCCTGTCCGGAACAGTAACTACTGAGCAGTTTAAGGCTGCTATTGGAGATGACCAGGATTTAGGCTGGAAGGATTATTTATTCGGCGGTGAAGATAATATTGACGGCGTAATCTTAAATGCCGGTAATTCTACAGTAGCTTTAGGTCGAGCAGACAAGGATGAAGATAATATTGATACTAAGACGTTAGCTGTTAAGCAGGAAAACTTATTGGCTTTACCTGTGGATGTCTTCATGGGATTAGCTGATGAAGAAGGTACGGATGCAGTTGTCGGCGCTGAAGGAGCTTTCCAATTAGCCGGAGTTGATTTAACTGGTGAAGTGGCGGTTAATGATACTGATTTAGAAGAAAAGTTAGCTAGATTAGGTGTCAGCAAGAAGATTGCTAAGGTTAACCTAGCAGCTGACTATCAGTATGCTACGGATGGATTTACTGCTATTCAGCCTGACGATTATGAAGGCGGTAACGAAACAACCTTAAGTGCTGAAGTTGAAGAAGAAAATCCTTATGTATTGGTCGGAGTAAATGTCTTTGGAAATTTAGAATACGAAGTTAATTCTGAAGACCAAGCTCGTTATTTAGAGGCTAATAAAGAACTGGGCGACGTAAAATTAGCCGCTCTTTATGATTACGAAAAGACAAATGATGGTGACGATACTAATGATAAGTCAGACAAGGTAGTTAGTGTTGCTTATGCACCGGAGTTTGAAGTAGCCGGTATTCAGTTGGCGCCGGAGGCTAAGTTAGCTGCTGTTTATGACCTGGACAATGAACAGTATTTGAACCAGGAGGCAGCTGTGGATGCCGTTTATAAACTAGGCGAAAAAACAACTCTAACTGGAGGCTACAGTTGGGCTAACAAAGAAGCCCGCGTAGATACTGCTGGTCAGAAAGCAGTAGCTAAAGCCGGAGTTGAATATCAAGTAACAGAAGGTTCGGCTGCTACGCTTGATTATAAGCAGATGGACTTTACTGGTGAGGAAGAAACAGATAGCTACAATACAGAAAGTATTGTTGGTAAGTACAGTATTCAGTTTTAAATAGTTTAACTATCAGGCCTCTGGGCAACCAGGGGCCTTTTTTAAATTACACTAAAATTGAGTTAAGAACTAATAACTATGTAGCGGCATGATATATCATGCCGCTACATAGCCTTCTAATTAATTTTAGGAAACTACAAGGAGGGTTGGTGATGAAAAAATTAATAATTCTGCTAGCGGTGGCGGTGGTTTTGCTGCAGGCGCCGGCAGCTTCAGCGCAGGTGATGAAGGCGGAGAGTGAAGTGATAGTAGTTGAAGAAGAGCAGTTAATTGAGCTGGCCGGGCAGGAGAAGTTTGGGGACTTAATGGGAGTTTTAAAAAAGTTAGTTCAGAAAAATTTGCCTGCTGAAGGAGCAGAAGAGCAGGCTGTGTTTACTGGTCAGATTACTATTCTTGATTTTAAGTATTTACCAGCAGGAAAGCTTAAAATTTATTATTGTAGAGAGGAGGGTTGATCTTTCTTCTTTTGCTTAAATTGAGCCGCTAATAGCGGCTCAATTTTGCGTTAAAATGTAATAATACTTACATACAAATCGAAATTTAAAATATATAATTAAAGTACAGAAGAAATAAAGGCAACTGCAGAAATATTTTTAAGTTAAAAAGGTTTAAATTAAGGGTTAAGTCATGTTATTTCTCTTTAATACTTGCTAATAGATTTAAATAAAAGATAACTGAATTTAAGATTCTGGTGACATCATCGATAACTAAACTGTAATTTTAGATGATAAGGATAGAAAAAGGACAATTTATTTGCTGATTCTGGGAGGATTTAGGTAGAAAAAAAACGAATTATTCACTTAAGGAGGTTAGGTATCATGCAAACTAATAAATATTATAAATGGCTGCTGGGATTAGCTGTTATTTTTATTTTTGCGGTGAGTAGTTTAGTATTTCTTTCACCGTCGGCGTTGGCAGCTCTTGGCCAGGATGAAATCTACACCCGATATAAAAATGGGAATGCTGTTTTACGGCCGACGCGGGCTTTCTTTGATCAGGGGGGTAATTTTTATCACTATCGGGCAGTAGTGTCTGACTTAACAATAGTCTTTAACATGGAAGTAAATTCAGGAGAAGATTTTTCTAATTTAGAAAGTCAGACCAACTTAAAGATTGGTAGTAATCCAAGTGCTACCATAGGAAAAAGTGCTACGATTGAAAGTAAAGATGCAGGTAATGATACAGTAACTGTTAAATTTTCAGCAATTGAAAGTGATATTCAGATAGATGGTGAACGACTTTATGTTTATATTGCTGATGATTCGGGGACGTATCATACCTTAGCTTCATTTGAACGTAAACCCCTTTTTGATCAACCTGATATTAATGTAGAGCTGGTTGATTATCCGGAACTAGGGGTGTTGGATAAAAACGAAATTTATTATTTAAACGGTTCTGAGGTAGGAGATTTATCAATTAGTTTTATTTCTCAATCGCAGATTAATGACTTGGGCTGGAGAAAGGCACGGTTACCAAATGTTAACAAGAAACTAACAGAAGTTACAACTGATACATTTTTGGATTTTGATGATCACGGGAGTTTAGATGCTGCATTAAATGGAAATTTTGGCGGAGCTAGTGAATATATAATTCCGGAGGCAGGGAATCCGGGAGCTAATAGATTAGATATCTTGACTACAAATAATTCTGGGATTTATTTTCATGCTTTTCGGATTAGAGCTCAGGCTCGCGGTAGTATTGGATATGCGGAAGCTAATTATTATTTTGTTCAGGATAACGGAAAACCGGAAATTAAAGCCAAAGAAATTGGTGGTGATTATAATTCATCTACCTTAGGAGTGGCAGAAACCCGGACACCTCAACTGCGGGCGCGAATAATTGATAAATTAGCTGGTGTTAAAGAAGATACCCTAACTCCGGAAGTGGAAGTTAGGTACCGCCCATTAAGAGCTGGAGAAGATTTTAATGATCAGGATAGTTTTGTAAACGACGGCTTTAATTTATCAGATGATGATGCTAATTTAATGGAGATTAAAAAGATAGAGGATGCTGTGGACGACAGCGGGAATACTATTCATGATAAACAGGTAGTTGTATTTGCCCCTGATAATCCCTTAAACGAAGGAGAGTATTTGGTGAAAGTCACGGCCACTGATAAAGCAGGAAATAAAAGTCAAGCTCATGGTGCTTCTCCGTTTTTGTTCTCTCTTAGGGTAGATGGAAGCTCCCCGCAAATTAATCAGGTGACTTTTAATGAAGAGGAAATTTCTTTAAATTCTGATGAAGCACTGCCGGTTAATTCCCAGAATTTAGAACTTTATTTAGGAAGCCATGGAACGGATGATCTTGTGTATGCGATTAAATATTTAGATGAAGAGGAAGATAGATGGTTTGTTACTTTACGGGAAGGGCTAAATTATGTATCCCGCTATTTTCGAACTGATTACCTTAATCATTCGTCTAGTGCTGTGGTAGATGCTTATACGAATTCTAATACTGGAGATGCCAAAAATGGAACTTATGAAATATTTGCTATTGCAGATGAAGAGGGGATTGACGAGAGCACTCTCACGAACTTGAAAAGCTCCTTGACGCAGGATAATAAACGATACTATGGTTTTCTGAATGATATTAGCAGTTTAGAGACAATGATGAATGAAGTTGATAGTGGGGTAGAGCAAGAGAGACGGACTTATGTAAAGTTTAAGGTAAAGGTTGATGGAAATTCACCAGAGTATATTGACGGAAGTTTAAAACATTTAGAAAAGTATCCCGATTTAGATTCTTCTACGACATTAACTGAGGAAAATCCGCACGGAATAAAACAGGCTGATCCAGTTTTTGAATTGAAGTTGAATAATACTTCTAAAATCAAACGAGAGGGAGTAGAGATAACGTTTAGAAATGTAAATACTGGGTTGGAACTACCCGGAGTTGTATTGAGTGTAAAGGCTGATGAAAATAACTCGGATCACCATATAGTCCGGTTTCAATCTGTCCGTTACTTAAATGCCGGAGTTTATACAGTGGATGTACGGGCTAAAGATGTGCTGGAAAATGATAATTATGATAATCCAATAGAATTAACTCGAGTATTTGAAGTTGTAACTGATTCTCAGGGAGATATGGACTTTAGTATTAAAGAAGGGGCGTGGCTGAACGTTAATCAGTCTTCGGCTTTAGAGATTAATATTCCTAAAAATATGGGCTTAAATCCAGGCAAATCACTGCGGATTACTTTGAATAATTCTCCAGTAGTTGAGCAGAGTAAAATAGTAAATAATAGAAGTTTGCCTACAGATGATGATGGTCGCTATCGAGAAGAAAATTACCTTGAGAACGGTTACTATAATGATGAAGATTATAATGCAGAAGGTTTTGATGTTTTATTCTTTGAAAATAAATACCGTATTTTAATCTTTGCCCGCCGTTCACTACCGGCTGGAGAAAATACAGTGGAAGTTCAGGTGGTGGATAATAATAATTTACTTGTAACTGATAGCGTTACTTTTACGACTGAAAATTATCGGCATGGGTTTGGATTTGGCCGATTATTGATTAATAATAGCGGGCAATAAGGAGGGATGAAAATGAGAAATAAATTAATATTAGCAAGTATGGTATTATTAATTAGTGTCTTCCTCTCTGGCTGTTTGTTGGTTGATAATTCTCAATCGTTAACGGTAGAGGATGAAGAAGAAATAAAGATAGATGCTACTAAGTTAACTGAGGATTTCTTTAGTTATAATGAGTATGACTCTACTGCTGATAATTCCGGCTATCAGCCAGAAAAATTAATCGAAATGATAAAAGAACAGCGCGGCAGCGTGTTAACTATTAATCCAATTATTGGCTATCAGTACAATAAATCTTATACAAATTTAGTAGAAGAAATTAGAAATCAGACAAGTATTTTTGCCGCTCAAAAAGAGTATGATTATAAATTATTGTTTGAAAACCGAAAAGGAAATGACGCTTATAAGTTGCTGCTCAATGAGGGGAATTATACTGACCATACTGCCACCTATGAAGTTTTGTTTCAAGTTTTTGAAGAGGTAGAAGGCAAACGGTTATTAACAGATAATGGGATCATCACTTTTGAATTAATTTATGAAAATGGAAGTTGGTTTATTAATCATTTGACTATTGACTATCGAAAATTAGGAGAGATTAAGCTTGAATAAAATACAGGCTTTAGGTTTATTTTTTTTCTTGGGGCTGTTATTATTCATAGGAGGAGTGGGAAGAGCTAAACAGCCTCAGAATGAATATTCTTTACAAATAAAAATAGGTGATCACGTTAGTACAATAAGTAATCAATTAAGTTTGGATTATACGGGAGAATTAAACGGTTATCAAGTGCAGTTAAGAGGAGATATTAGTAAAGATTATCGGTTTGTAGAAGGGATTAAAAAATCGCCGGAACTGGGATATGATAATTATAAAATTGCAATTAGTAAAGGCAAATCTAAAGTAGGCTTGGGGATGGTAGCTCCGGAAGATAAATTCAGCCGTATAATTCCCGGAGAAGTGTTTGGAAGTACGATAAATATCAATTCTTATCAACTGTGGGGCGGTTATTCTGTTAGCCGGAATCTGTTCAGTGCAGATAATAATAAGCAGTTAGGATTTAGTTACAGTGGGCAAAAGCAGAAAGCAGCTTATCAATTATGGCAAGAAACAACGGAAGAAGAGATTTATAACCAATATTTGAATTATAAACGGGAAATAAATATTTTCAATTCGGAGTTATATTCTTCGACCACAGGTGCTGTGAATTTAACAGATGAACTAGTGGGAATAAAAAGTAAATTAAGATATAGTTCTAAATTTAAGGAGCTGCCTTATACTATAATTAGTAATTATAAATCACCTGAGTTTCAAGCAGTGGATAGTCCGAGTGATGTGGGATACGGCAGTTATCAGGTCAGTGGGCAGGTGTATTATAGTCTGCCGGCCGCACTAATTAGCTTCAATAGTAAATATAAGCGGAATAATTTAAATCAAGGTTTAGAGGAAACTACCAGAAATATAGATAATAACTTACAAGTTAGCTATTACGGGTCTAGCGGGGCTGAATACTCTCTGGATTTCGATTATGATCTGCAGTTTAGTTATGATCTTCAGGAGCAAGTGGTTGCTGAAGAAACCGATAATTTGGGGCTTAAACTAGGTTACGAACTTGAGGATTTTAGCACTTATTTACAGTATAAGCAAGCAGGCAGTTCCGATAAAGAAATTCTTTCGATGCGTGTAGACTATAATAAAGTGCCCTATCAGATTAGTGGTAGGCAGAAGTGGATTCGAGAGAGTGGAAAGCTAAAAAGAGAATGGAATATAAATGGAAAATATAAGAAACAGATATTTGATCGAGTTAATTATAGTTTAGTAACTGATTTAGAGGGGCAGGAAAAGATGAAGCTAGGAATAAAGCAAAGTTTAGGGTTCAACTTAGGGGATGCGCATCAGTTAAGTACTGCTTTAGATTTAAATAAGTATTTGTCGGCTGAGGGAATTAATAAGCAATTGTATATTAATTATAAATATAAGTTTTAGTCTGCCTACTTAGCCAGTTTCTCCTGGTTGAGTAGGTATTTGTTATTAGTTAGGGATAGAAGTTTAGAGTAATTGATGTTATAATGAAGGTGAAAATCAAGAGTAGTGTTTTTACTACCTGGATAGCAGGTGGGTTAACCTTCCGATAAAATTTATCTAATTTTATAAAGTCAGGTGTAACCCCCCTGCTATCCAGGTGAGGTTTAGTTGTTTTAATTTATTACTAAATTTGATGAGGATAATTAATTTTGTGAAAATAAGATAATAAAAAATAATTACATAGAGGGTGAGAGAGGCAAAAATGAAGAAAGTAATACTCTTAATTATATTTTTAATCTTAATAACTGGCCAACCTCTATTAGCAGCAGAGCAGCCGTTTACTATTGAGGTGACGGAAGAAACAGTAATTACTAAGGATAAAATTGAAGCCAAAGGAGGAGTAGTGATTAGCCTCCAGCAGGGGAGTATTAAGGCGGATAAAGTGGTAGCTGTCCTAGAGGAAAATCTGATTAAAGCTACGGGCAATGTGATTTTGATTCAAGGAGACCAGGAAGTGTCGGGGACGAGCTTGGAATATAATTATGAAACCCAACAAGGGGTAATCAAGAACAGTCAGGCTGAGGAAAATGAACTGACCGTTAAAGGACGAACAATTGAAGTTAATCAGGAGACTATGGTGGCTAAGGATGCTTCCTTAACCCCCTGTATTCGGGAGGTACCGCACTATAAGTTAACTGCGGAGACGGTAACGGTATATCCGGGGGATAAACTGATAGCCACCGGGGTTTGGTTCTGGGTGAAAGACATCAAGCTATATCCGTTATTTACTTATAAACTGGATTTAAGTGAAGAAGGCGCAGAAGCAGCGGGAGACCGAGCTACCTTTTTAGAACCGAGCGCCGGCTATAATCAAGATGACGGCTGGTTTGGAGCAGCGACGTACCACCACTACATCAATGAACAAGTGAGCGGGGAAGTATACGGCAAATATGCGCAGAAGGAGACGCATCAGTTTCAAGTTGACTACACTTGGAGTCCGGGAGACTACTTTACTTTCGATCCCCGGCTTGACTATCATCATCAGCACGGCTGGGATTACTATGGACAAGTACAGAATGACTGGGGGCCAATTAAAAGTAACCTGCAGTATGGCTCTTTGATTGAAAAAGATGAAGAGGATGATAGCTATGGAGAGCGGAAGTGGAAGGGTAGTTATCAGCTAGATATGACCTGGGAGCAGTTTGCGGCAGATTTAGATTTAAAGCGTGAGGAAGGAGTTCCCGGCGAAAAGAAGGTAGAACAGGAGCTTAATCTTGAACAGGGCTGGAAAAACTTACAGGCAGCAGCTAATTTTCAGCGGAAATCGCACCTTCCGGCGGAGGAACCGGTGGAGCAGATATATACGCTAACTCAAGATTGGCCGGAGTATTATTGGGAACTAAAACAGAGTTATAATCGTGATGTGAATTATCGTCCCCAATTAACACTGGGAATGAAGGAAAAACAGTGGGGCCTGACAGGAGTAGCGGCCGATATAAAAACCGGCCGGATTTCGGAAACGGATACGGAAGTAACTACCAGGCGGGACAGCCTTGCACTCCAGTTAAACCAGGATTTTACCTTAACTGAAAGCACAGAGTTAAGGGCTAAAGAAAAGGTAGTAGCTGCCCACTACGGCACCGGCGATAATTATCAAAGTTATGATCTTAACTTGAATTTAAAGCAGCAGACCTCTGCAGGGGAGCTGGGGGTTGACTATCAGTATTATGATCAAGCGGGAACTACCCCCTTTGCTTTTGATCAGATGCTGGACGACGGCTTCGGCCGCCGCTATAGGGTGGGAGCTGACCTAAACAAGAAAGGACTGCAGTTAACTGACGGGCTGGAGACCAACTGGCAGCTGCACGGGTCGCAGACAGTTTATGAAAGCGGCCATGAATTCGGCCGCTACGGCGGCAATCTCGGTGTTACTTACCAATTGAATGACTATAATAAACTGGAACTCGGCTATAATCAGCAGCGGCTGACCGGTCGGCCGCCGGGACCGGAAATCAATCGGGAAGCAGATAATTTGGATGATGTAGCAGAGGAAATTAAGTTTGTGGAGGAAGAAGATCTAGAGGTAGCCAATGAAATTTCCGGTAGTTACAGCTTCCAGACTAATCAGCAGGAGTGGCCTTACTGGAAAGTGAAAGTAGATGCTGGGTATGATCTGCTTAAGGAAGAACTGAGTACTCTTGAATATTCTGCTACCCGCGAGTATGACTGTTTCAAGGTTAACTTTAACTTTGATCAGCTGGAGGAGAGGTTTGACTGGCAGATAGATTTCAAGTACTGAAGTTATTGAATGAACCGGTTGGGAGGGGATTTTACCTTCCTACAAAATTTTTGTTTATTACGTTCCACGTAAAATTAGCTAAAATAAATCTTAGATTTATTTTAATCGTAGCTAATTTCACGTTCCACTCCATAACCGCAAACAAAAATTTTGAAAAGTCAGGTGAAAATCCCCTCCCAACCGGTCAGATTTTGGAAATAAAAAAATTCTTTTTTGCCCAATTTCAGTCCACCTGACATTCTATAATCGTAAACAAAAAAGTTTTAAAGGTCAGGTGAAACTACCCACCTGCCTGGTCAGATGTCCCCAATTTTAGCTTAGTTGATATTCCATAACCGCAAACAAAAATTTTGAAAAGTCAAGTGCAAATACCCTCCCACCCGGTTAGATTTCGAGGGGGATTTTATCTAGACGGATAAATTTAAATTTTTGCAGGGACTGGTGAAATGTTGTATAATAAGTGTGGTTAGTAATCGATTTAGCGGCATGGCTTGGCCATGCCGCTGCCTAATGTTGGATTAGTTGCTTATAGGT
>CAYFUT010000081.1:6162-11026 GCA_964346395.1 uncultured Halobacteroidaceae bacterium | reverse complement strand
AAATATTAAGGACTTTTCTCATAAGCAGCACTAACTATATTAACATCTGATCTTTAAATTGTCAAGAATTAATTTTAAAGTTTTTCAATTTCAACGGTACACTTTATTATTAATTATACTACCTTTTTATTATTCCTCCTCCTACCACTAGCTCATGATCATAAAAAACAACAGATTGACCAGGGGTTATAGCTCTTTGCGGTTGACCAAAAACTACTTTCACCTCATTTCCCATCGGGTAAATAGTAGCTCTAGCGGACGGAGTATTATATCTAATTTTAGCTTTTACTTCCTTAGGCTCCGTCAATTCTGCAAAGGCAATCCAGTTTAATTGTTCTGCTACTAGTTCTTTAGCAAAGGTATCCTCATTATCCCCAACTACTACTGCATTTCTTTCAGGGGCTAAATCTATTACATACCGCTTTTTATTACTTTCTAAGCCAAGTCCCCTCCTCTGGCCTATAGTATAAAATGGTAATCCTTCATGTTCCCCCAGTTGATTCCCATTTTTATCAAAGATAGGGCCCGGCGTATATATTTCCGGGTAATTTTCCTTTAGAAACCTTTTATAATCATCATCAGGAATAAAACAAATTTCTTGACTTTCTTCCTTATCATGAATTTTCAATTCATACTCCCGGGCCAACTCTCTAACTTCTGTCTTCTTGTGCTCCGCCAACGGAAACAAAGTATGGCTTAATTGCTCTTGCGTCATATTATATAACATATATGTTTGATCTTTTTTCGGATCAGCAGCCTTTTTTAATAAATAACGCCCGGCAGCATTCCGTTCTATTTTAGCATAATGCCCCGTCGCCATATAATAAGCTCCTAATTCTTTAGCTTTTCTCAGAAAAGCCCCAAATTTAATTTTCTTATTACAAACTACACAGGGATTAGGAGTCCGCGCCTGAGCATATTGGTTCTTAAAATTTTCAATAACAGTTTCCTTAAATAAATCTTCAAAATTCACTACATAAAATGGAATATCCAATTTACCTGCTACCTGCCGGGCATCATTGACAGCTGAAAACGAACAGCAGCCGTTTTCATTGTCTGCAGGAGATTCTTCATCAGGCCAAATCTGCATTGTAATGCCAATTACTTCGTAACCCTTTTCCTTCAGTAAAGCAGCAGTTAACGAACTGTCCACTCCGCCACTCATAGCAACTACTACTCGATTTTTATTTAATTCTGTCATTTCTCTTCTCCTTCAGCATGGTGATGGTCTTCATATTCTCGTTCAAGACCTAAATAATCATCAATTGCCTTCTGTAGAGCATCAGCTGCTAAATTAGAACAGTGCATCTTCACCTGCGGCAGGCCTCCTAACGCTTCCGCTACCGCCTGATTGCTTAATTCGCGAGCTGACTCAAGAGATTCTCCTTTTACTAATTCTGTAGTCATACTGCTGGTAGCAATTGCTGCTCCACAGCCAAACGTCTTGAACTTTATATCTTTAATTTGTTCATTATCTACTTTAATATACATCTTCATGATATCGCCACACTGCGGGTTACCAACTTCACCTACCCCATCCGGATTTTCAATCTCTCCTACATTCCGTGGATTCTCAAAATGATCCATTACTTTCTCTGAATACTGTTCCATTTTAAATCACCCCTCAGTTATTTCTTTCTGATAAATTGGAGACATAGCTCGTAAATCAGCTACTACCTTAGGTAATACTTCCAATACCTTATCCACATCTTCCTCTGTATTATACTTGCCTAAACTTAATCGTAAAGATCCATGGGCAACTTCATGAGATAAACCCATAGCTAGCAAAACATGGGAAGGATCTAACGAGCCGGAAGTACAAGCCGAACCACTAGAAGCAGCTATCCCCTCTAAATCCAACTTCATCAGAATTGATTCACCCTCAATATACTGAAGACAAAAACTAATATTTCCCGGTAGACGTTGTTCGCGGGAACCATTTAATCTTACATGATTAATTTTTTCCTCAATTCCCGCAATTAATTTATCTCTCAACTCTGTTATTCTACTTTGCTTTTCGGATAAATTTTTCTCAGCCATCTCAGCCGCTTTCCCTAATCCTACAATCGCCGGCACATTTTCCGTAGTAGCCCGCCTATTTCTCTCCTGAGCTCCGCCGTGTAAATATTTATTTATCTTAGTACCTGAACGAATATAAAGCGCCCCTACTCCTTTAGGACCGTAAAATTTATGCGCCGATAAAGATAACAAATCAACCTGCAAATCATTTACGTCAACCTGAATATTGCCCACTGCCTGCACAGCATCAGTATGAAAGGTAATTCCAGCCTCTTTTGCTAACTCACCAATTTCTGCTATCGGCTGAATAGTTCCTACTTCATTATTAGCTAACATAATCGTAATTAAAATAGTGTCCTCTCTAATTGCTTCTTGCACATCCTTCGGATCTACCTTTCCCTCTTCATCAACCGGAAGATACGTAACCTCAAAACCTCTTTCTTCTTCTAAATATTCACAAGTATGCAACACAGCATGATGTTCCACTGCCGAAGTAATAATATGTTTTCCTTCCTTCTGTAAAGCCTCAGCCGCACCTTTAATAGCAAAATTATCAGCTTCGGTACCCCCACTTGTAAATACTATTTCGCCTGCTTTATCAGCTCCTATTAACTGAATTAATCTATCTCGAGCTTCAGTCACAGCATTGCGAGCTTCCCGTCCAAAAGAATGAAAACTAGAAGGATTGCCGTATATCTTTTCAAAATAAGGTTTCATTGCTGCTACTACTTTAGGATCAGTCGGCGTAGTAGCAGCATTATCCATATATACTCTTTTCAATTTTATTCCTCCCTTCGGTAAAATACAAGCTTGAACTCATAGCCGTTAACTTAAATTAGTTGACACTAAAAAATAAACTTTATAATCCCTTAGTATTTAAATTAAAGTTGTTTAGAAAAATATACATCAAGTTAACGCGTATGAGCTTAAATTTAAATATGATACATGTAACCAGGTTGTTTTCCCTTCTGCTGCGCATTGACGGCTTCTTGCTGTAAATCCTCTAAAGTAATCGAATCCAGCACTCCATCTATCTTATCTTTTATCTGCTGCCAGATTAATTTTATTACGCAGTCATCTTCATATTCGCAGTCTTCTAGATCAGTTCCTACACAATCAGCTAAAGCTACCGGGCCTTCTAACGCCCGAATGATATCGCCAATAGTTATTTCCGACGGCTCTTTTGCTAACAAATAACCACCATGGGCTCCCCGAACACTATTGACTAGCCCTTCTTTACGCAGCGCACCAATCAACTGTTCTAAATATTTCTCCGAAACTCCTTGTCTGTCAGCAATATTGCGGAGAGGAATCGGCCCATCTCCTTGATGTAATGTTAGGTCAAACATAGCTCGAACACCATACCTGCCTTTAGTAGAAAGATTCATGCTCCTCCCCTCCTAATTCCTACCTTTATGGTTGGGTTTCTTTGCAGTTAATCATACCATAATACTAGGTTTTTGTCAATTCCTAATTTTAAACTGACTCAACCGAAGTTGTACTAAATAAACCATTCATTAAATTTAGTGACCACTCTACCAACGGGCCAACTCCCAGCGCAATACAGACAGTCCCTATTCCTACCGGACCACCTAGAAAATAACCTATTACTAATACCGTCAATTCAATCCCATTTCTGACTAATCCCAATTTAATATCTAATTTGCGGTCTAAAGCCATCATCAAACTATCTCTAGGTCCTGTTCCACACTGAGATGAAATGTACATCCCTACTCCTAAGCTAAAAATAAACAACCCCAAAAACAAGTACAAGTATTTCTCAATTATCCCTTGAGCAACAGGAAGTAACGGCATAATCAAATCAATAAAAATCCCAACTAATACTATATTAACTATAGTAGCAATGGTTGGTTTCACCCGGGCAATAATATAACTTAATCCCACTACTACTAACCCCGTCAATTGATTAGCTCTTCCGACAGTCAAGTCAAAATGTTTGGTTAATCCAATATGAAATACATTCCAAGGAGAAACCCCTAATTTAGCTTTAATAGTCAATACTAACCCAACACTGAGAATCAATAAACCAACTATAAATCTCGGCCAACTATTTTCTTTAGTCATACATATTCCTCTCCTATCTGCTCCACATCAGCTTGTCCCCCAGTTACTTCTTTAATCCGTTCAGTAAACGGCTCTACCCGACTGGGTTTCATCACCGCAATAATTTTTAGTCCGTCTTCATCATCATAAACTGTATCTTTAACTTCCCCTGCTGATCCTTCTAAATCATTAATGACTCGCCCCATTAAATCAGGAGAAATAGCAATGCTTAATTCTAAATATCTATCCTTTTCTTCAATTCCTGCTTCTGTAATCGCTTCTCGCACACAACCGCCATAAGCTCTAATCAATCCCCCTACTCCGTGCTTAACCCCGCCGAAATACCGAGTTACTACTACAGCTACATTAGTCAATCCTTCACCTTCCAATGCCTGTAAAGCAGGCGGCCCTGATGAACCAGACGGTTCGCCGTCATCACTACATCTTGTCACTGCCTGGTCTCCCAAACCCACTTTAAATGCGTAAACATTATGCGTTGCATCAACAAATTCTTCAGCAGTATCTGTTATGAAATTTTCTGCTTCCTTAACAGTATTTACATTTTTGATAGAAGTTATGAACTTGCACTTTTTTATTTTAGTCCGCACCCGCATATCGTTAGCTACTGTTTTATAACTATCCTCCATCATTTTCTCCCTCCAAGGTTATACACATCTAATTGTTCCTGCCATAAAACTATATTTTTCCTGCAGCCAAATGTCCGTTCGAGAATATATCGAATTGAGTCTAAGTCAGAGGTTAAGGTTGAGTAAACTACTAC
>CAYFUT010000081.1:0-6062 GCA_964346395.1 uncultured Halobacteroidaceae bacterium | reverse complement strand
CTCAGCCTCAAACTCAAGCTCAATTTTTACTCTAACTGATCTAAAAACTGTTCAATTTTCTTTTCATATCCGTTGCCGCTCGGCTGATAAAATTTGCTGTTCACTAATTCATCCGGTAAATACTGTTGAGCAACATAACTCCCCGGGTAACTGTGCGGATATTTATAGCCTGCCCCATGCCCTAAATCGTCTGCTCCCTGATAATGAGCATCTCGTAAGTGGGGCGGCACTCCCGAAGTGGTTTCTTTTTCTACCGCCTGTAAAGCCTGATCAATTCCCGTTACCGCAGCATTACTTTTGGGGGCCGCAGCAATATAAATTGCTGCTTGAGCTAAAGGAATTCTAGCCTCCGGTAGCCCCACATATTCCACTGCTCGGGCAGCAGCATTGGCCACCATCAAGGCATGCGGATTAGCATTTCCTACATCTTCTGCTGCATGAACAATCATCCGGCGCGCTATAAACCGGGGATCTTCTCCTGCTTTGATCATTTTAGCTAACCAATACAACGCAGCATCGGGATCAGAGCCGCGCAAACTCTTTATAAACGCCGAAATCACATCATAATGCTGGTCACCACTTTTATCATAATTAATAGCCTTTTGCTGAATCGATTCTTCGGCCACTTCTAAATCTATCCTTTTTTCTCCTTCCTGCTGGGGAGTAGTCAACACCGCAAGTTCTAAAGCATTCAAAGCCTGCCGGGCATCACCATCAGAAGCCTGAGCTAAATGTTCCACAGCAGCCTCGGTAATCTCAAAATCATAATTTCCCAGTCCGCGTTCTTTATTTTCCAGAGCCCAACGTAAAATATCTTTTATTTCTTCCTCCGCTAATGGATTTAATTTAAAAATCCGAGAGCGCGATACTAACGGCGAATTAACTTCAAAATAAGGATTTTCCGTAGTAGCTCCAATCAATACCACTGTCCCTTTTTCCACTGCCGGCAGCAGAGCATCTTGCTGCGACTTATTAAATCTATGTATTTCATCAATAAATAAAACCGTTTCTGTGCTATACATCCCCTGCCTTTCCCGGGCCCGATTAATCACTTCTCGAATGTCCTTGACGCCCGAAGTAACTGCATTCAAACTTTCAAATTCTGCTTCCGTAGTATTAGCAATAATCCGGGCCAAAGTGGTTTTCCCCGTCCCCGGCGGGCCATAAAAAATAACCGACTGCAGCCTATCTGCTTCAATAGCCCGCCGCAGCAGCTTTCCTTCCCCCACTATTTCTTCCTGACCAATAAATTCATCTAATGTCTGGGGACGCATTCTAGCAGCCAAGGGCTTACTATTATTTTCTCCGGCTTGTTGGCTAAATAAATCCACTATTTTCCCTCCAGTATAAATAACTAAGTTTACTTTAAACCTTCTTAGCCCCAATTATTCTTTAAAAATATCTGCTCCAGGGCATATGCTACTCCAGCTTCCTCATTATTCTTAGTAACAAAATCCGCCGCTTCTTTAACCCCTTCGGGAGCATTCTCCATAGCTACCGATAAACCCGCTACTTTAAACATCGCTACATCATTATAATTATTCCCAATCGAGACTACTTCTTCAGCAGAAAAATTCATTCGTTCCATCATATATTGTAAAGCAGAGCCTTTCGAAACTTCTAAATTCATAACTTCTAGGTATTCATCATCCGACTGCGTAACATATAATTCATCCTTATATTTTTCAGATAAGTAAGTTACTCCTCTTTTAA
This sequence comes from uncultured Halobacteroidaceae bacterium, assembly GCA_964346395.1. Taxonomy (GTDB): domain Bacteria; phylum Bacillota; class Halanaerobiia; order Halobacteroidales; family Halobacteroidaceae; genus CAYFUT01. The sequence continues at coordinate 4,349 of CAYFUT010000081.1, read as the reverse complement.
TTTTAGGAGGAGCAGCATAATAAATTATCTTAGCCGGCGGAGTAGTAATAGAAAATTTATCCACTACCTTGGGTTCTACCCCTTCTTCCTCTCGATGTCCCTTTGCCATCTTCTCCTCCCGGGTGACAATCTTATCCGGATAATACAAGCTCACTGAATAGCCATTCTTTTCTCCATACTCAAGTATTTCTCGAGCCAAATCCAGGGAGATACTAGATTTATGATAAATTTTATCCGTTAAAGTACATCTGATAATTGAACCGTTAGCACTAATCAACGGCAAATAAACTTCTAATTTTTCCGTATAAGGATGTAGAGATTGGTAGGGCCTCCCACTAGCCAATACAAAATCTACTCCTCGGTCAGCTAATTTTTCAATCATTATTCGATTTCTCTCTAATACTCGACTTTCTTTATCTAATAAAGTTCCATCCATATCAATAGCTACTAATTTATAATTCACTGAATTACCCCCTTTAAAATTGAAGTATATAGTTTATAAGCGATAATGAAGAACTATTTGCTAAAATTATGGCTATCCTTCTACATTATATAATAAAAAAGAGTTCCTCTCAAAGAGGAACTCTACTTTTTTTATTTTTTAATTCAGCAATTCTCCTTTCAGTTACTTCTCACTCTGAACTAGCAACAAATATTACTACTTTTCCGCCTGCAATTTAGGCTATCTTTTTTCTTAATCAGTTATATTTTAATCTCTTTAATCGATTGGGCAGCAACTTCCGGCGGCGTAGGATTAATAAAATTACCGGTTCCCAATTCAAAACCAGCTGTAATTGATAGTCGGGGTAAAATTTCCACATGCCAGTGGTATTTTTCCTCTACCCCGTCTACAAACGGCGCTGTATGTAAAACAATATTATAGGGCGGATAATCAAAACCAACTTCTATTTTTCTAATTATTTTCTGCAGCACTTCAGCTAAATCTTCAATTTCTTCTTCCTTAATTGCCCCAAAACAACTTTGATGTCCGCGGGGCATTACCCAGGTTTCAAAAGGATAACGCGAAGCATACGGGGCAAAAGCAGCAAATTTCTCACTTTTATCTACAATTCGTTCTTCATTTTTTAATTCATGTTCTAAAACATCACAATAAGCACAACTTTTATTTTCTTGGTAATAGTCTTGAGCACCATCCAGTTCCCCAGTAACTGCAGCCGGCACCAAGGGAGTAGCCATAATCTGCCAGTGGGGATGTGCCAAAGAAGCTCCCGCAGTTCCTCCGTGGTTCTTAAAAATTTGAACATATTTTAACCGTTCATCACAACTGAGATCTACATACCGCTTTTTTAGCGACTTAATTATATCAGTTACATGATCTAATTCATGAGTTCCCAAACTACTATTGTGTTCTGGAGATTCAATTAATACTTCAGCCGCTCCTACTCCACTTATTTTCTTATAAAATCCATCCTGATGATAAAAATCTTCATCAATATCTAAAGCTGCAAACTTATTCGGCACTACTCTTATCTGCCAGCCTGATTCATTTTCTTTCCGCTCTGGGTCATCACTAACAGCCATAATTTCCGGCGGTGTATCACCTTCATTGCCGTAGCAAAACGGACAGTACCCATCATCTTGTTTAGTTTCTTCTTCATGTTCAAAATCATGAGGGCGTTTTCCTCGTTCCGAAGCTATTACTACATGATTTCCCGTAATGATATCTTCCCTTATTTCTGACATTTCATCTTGCCTCCTTATTTTCTTATCTAGCTTTATTTCTTTTAATTATGCAATGGTTTGCATAAACTAAATCAATTATACCATACCGGCAGAAAAAAAGAAAGAAAACCGCAAAAAGTTCCTCTCGGCTTATCTTACTCCAGATACAACTGCTTTAAATAAGCTAATGAAATATCCTGGGTTTGGTCACCAGTTAAAAAGTACTCCGGTATTTCCTGGGGAGTAGTCGGTACATATTTTTCCGGTTCAGCTAAAATTGCTTCCAGCCGATCCAAATATCCTTCGGCAGTGCTGGCCCAAGTATACTTCTCTTCTACTCGTTTTTGGCCTGCTGTTCTATACTTATGCCAGGCAGCTTCCTCACCAACTACTTCCAACAGCCCGCGGGCAATATCAGTTGGATCTTCAGGATCTACTAAAATACCAAACTTTTTATCGCCTTCCCGCATAATTTCTGACGGTCCTCCATTTTTAGTAACTACCGCCGGCAGTCCAGAGGCCATTGCTTCCACAGGCGCCAGACCAAACGGCTCATAATAAGCTGTTAAACAGAATACCGAATTATAGTCAGCTAAAGTACGATAGCAAGCTGCTAATTCTTTCTGGCTGGCCAGGGAAAACATACTAACTTTACCCTGCAGATCATATTCATCAATAATTCCCATGATTTCGTCTAATATCTCTTTTTCTTCTCCACTGATTGAAGAATAATCAGCAAACGGGTTATTAATCCCCCGCAAAGTGATTACCAAATTTCCCTTTTTCTGTAGTTCATCGCTTTGGGCAAAAGCTTTGACCGCTCCTACATGATTTTTCTTATGGTCTAACCGGCTAGCCAGTAAAATTGCCGGTAATTCTCGCCTTTCCTCCGCCAAATCCCGGGCAAAAACTTCTTCAATTTTATTCTGAATTTTTTCTTCTGCTTCATTAGAAGTATCAGGATTGAAAATATCTGTATTAGCTCCCGGTGGTACTACTGCAAACTTATGATCATTATCTACCTGTACTGCCCCTTTATAGGCTCGATGCGTATACTGCTCTTCCCGCTCCTGATTAGTACTTACAAAAATACTAGCAGAATTACTCATACTAATTCTTTCTGCTACTAACCGCCGGTGAAAGTTAAATCTATCATTTAATTCTTTGATATTATCAAGGTCAGCATTCAGTTTATCCATCTTCTGCGCTCCTAGAGAATGTCCAGTAAAAGTAAACGGAATTCCTGTTTTCTGCTGTAAAATAGCACCTGATAATCCGCCATCTCCATAATGAGTAGTAACTATATCCGGCAGTTTACCCTCTGACTGATAAAATTGAATTGTATTATCTACATATTCATGTAAATGAGGCCATAACTGTTCCTTAGCTAAAAATTGATCGCCCCCAAATGGAATCCGAATGATCCTTACTTTATCACTAACTGCATAGGAATCAAATTTGCGGGCAAATTCCGACCACTCCTCATCCTTTATCTGCCTAGTTATAATATCTACCTGAACATCAAATTCTTCCGCCATTGCCACTGAAACTTCCTTCACATACACAAGCTGACCTCCAAAGTCAGGATGTTCCGTCCAATAGCTATCCGCCGGATCAAAATTCCCCTGTGGATTTAGAAAAGCAACTAATTCTGGCTGCCCCATTGTATTATTCCTCCTTCAATTTAAATTGATTGATTATCTTATCTTTTTCCGGTAACTCAGCTAAAGCTCCAATCTGCCGTAAAGCTAAACTTGCCGCTGCATTCCCTACTTTAACTGCAGTTGTTAAACAGTCGCCATCAACTAAGGAAGCATACAATCCAGACCAGAATGCATCCCCGGCTCCTGTTGTATCTATTACTTCGGTAGCAAAACTATCTAGCTTTATCATTTCCTGTCCTGTAGAAATTAATACCCCGTCAGCACCTAAAGTTAAAATTACTAGTTCCACTCCTGCCTGATGAAACTGCCGGAGATAATCTTCAGGTTCTCCCGATCCAAATAGCGCTTCTGCATCATCAAGTGAAGGTTTTACAATATTAATTCTTGCTAACAAATCTTTAATAAACTGCTGCCCATCCTCAGGTCCTTCCCACAGCTGCGGCCGATAATTAGGATCTAAACTGATTATTTTCTCCTGCCGTTCAGCAATTTCTACTGCCTTCAGCATTGCTTTCCGAGTCTGAGGAGCTGATAAGGCAAAAGTAGATAAATGAATAATTTTCGTCTCTTTAATTATACCCGCCAGCTCTTCAATTTCCCCTGGTCGTAAATTCTTATCCGCCTCTCGATAGGCTAAAAACTCCGGACTTTCTTTGCTTTGAGTAACTAGCACCACAGAAGTATTATGCTGCGGACTGACAATTACTCCCCGCGTATCCACTTCTCTTTCTTTCAGCTTACCGAGCAAAAAATCTCCTAAACCATCAGCACCTACTTTACTGATTAAAGCAGTTTTAGCTCCTAATTGCCTGGTATTCATCACAATATTAGCTGGTGATCCCCCAAAATAACGGTCAAAACTAGCAGCTTCCTTAAAAGAAGGAACCAGCTCAGAAGAAATTATATCGACTAATACTTCTCCTACTGCTAATACATCTAGTTCACTAGCTGAAAAATTTAGTTTTTTATCAAACTGGAACACAAATTCTCCCCCCTTTCTAT
>CAYFUT010000080.1:1984-11147 GCA_964346395.1 uncultured Halobacteroidaceae bacterium | reverse complement strand
AGGTTAGCACCAATGCTCTGAAGATTAAAATTAAAAAGAGGGGTTTCTTTTTCAACCGCTAACTAATATAATAATAAAAATAGAATGTAATTTGACGCAACGCTATTAGTTGAAGGAGGGAGCAAAATGAAAATTCGAGAATTAACTGATTTTTTCACCACTAAACAAAATAATTTCCCTAAACATTTAGCTGCCTTCAATAACCATCACCAACAATCAAGCGAAAATCAGCGCAACTTTACATTAATAAATAAACCAGAAGCTTTTTTTCCGGCTACTACCGCTAATCTACTTAAATTTATTATCTGTGAAAAATTAGCTGCGTTAGATAAAACAATACAATCTAGAATAATTGTACAGTTCACCAAGCGAACTAGACTTAAACAACAGAAAAGCAAAGCAAAATTCAATCAACTGCCAACAATAACTAAAGAAGAGTATGAGCAATTCGGCACAAAAATCTTACAGTGGCTGCAAACAGAATTTACTACCTCCGACCTTAATAAAATAATTATTGACCGCATCCCCGATTATAAAACCAAACAGCAAGTTAATTTACGCATTACTTTTTATCACCAGAATCACCCGCACGATTTAAATTTAAAAGTATCTCCTAAAATAAACAATCTGAAAAAAGTAAAACTAAACGACTTAATCCAGCGCTTACAGGCAATCACTGGTTTAGAACTTAATTTCGACTCTCAATCTACTGAACCCAATGAGGCTTTACAGCAATTAGCAACAACACTTAACGACCTAAACAATAAACAAATCGTCCACAGGCTATTTAAATGTTTAATTGGCTTTAAGCCTTATTATTTACTAATTGCTGAACCGAATCCGCTGATTGCTGATTTTACTAAACACGAACTGCCTAACCAGCTGCAGGCCCATTATCAGCAAGGGCAGCTAACTACTCATTTTGACAACAGCTACCATTTAACAGCCGAAATTACAAGGGAGGAGGCAGTCCCCTACTTGGAAATTGATTTTCAAACTCTACCTAATGAATTAGAACTGCTTTCCTTTTAAAGGTTAATAATTCAAAACTATAAGCTTTAACTAGAAACAACCCTCTTGCTGCTAAGCAAGAGGGTTATCTGTTTAAAACAAGTTAAAATAATCTTCAGCATCCGGAATTCTCCCCAATACAGCTGTCATGGCAGCTACATGAGCACTGCCGAGATAAGTCTCTGAATCCGCTGGCCCAATCCGCGATTGATAATTCCTAGTCGTCGTCGTAAAGGCAGTAGCTCCAGAGCCGATCCGGCGTTTATTACCCATACATAATCCACAGCCGGGCATAATGATTGTTGCTCCCGCAGCAGTTAGGTCAGCTAAACTGCCTTCGCTTGCTAGTTCAGTATAAATATCAAGCGAAGCCGGAGAAACAACAAAATTGATATCGCGAGCTACCTGATTACCAGCTACAATCTCAGCTGCCGCCCGAATACTATCAATATTACCGCCGACACAGCTGCCGATAAAGACTTCGTCTACTTCTTCGCCCCCCACTTCAGAGAGCGGAGCTACATTATCGGGATGGTGCGGTTTAGCCACTAGCGGTTCTTCTACTTCACTTAGCGGAATCTCAATTTCTGCTGCATACTGAGCCTCTTCATCAGGCCGCGGCAGTACTGGATCAGCTAAAAATTCCTCAATGGCAGCAATTGTCCGCTGTACAGAAGGATTAGTCTCGGCATCCGACCGCGACTTTAAATACTCTAAATTATCTTCAATCGCTTCTAAAGTAACCTCATCGGCAGGTACAACTCCCGCCGAAGCACTTCTTTCCGCTACCGCATTGGTCAAAATATAGCGCTGATCGTGATCTAAAAATTCTACTCCGTACATTTCAATTATTCGGCCGTTATAAACATCTTTGCCGACTGTTTTTTGGGCATAAGTAACCAGCGTAGAGACTAAATCACGAGCTGTAATTCCAGGCTGCGGTTCTCCTTTAAAGGTAACCTTAACTGATTCATCCATCGTCAAGTCCTGCTTGCCGTACTTCATAACTCCGGCAATAATATCGGAAGCAGCCGGGAAAGAAATTCCGGTCGGCGTCCTCGTATGCGAATCACCGCCGACAATCACATCAGTAGGCAGTACAAATCGATTCCCGATGGTATGGATAATGCCTTCCCCCGGCTTCAAACAGACGCCGCCGCGTTCAGTCACAAACTCCCGCATGAATTCATGTTGATCGCGCTCTTCACTCGATGGACATTCGCCGGTATGGCAGAGTGACTGCACGACAAATTCTGCTCCAAAGTCCTGACCAGCCATCGCCTGATATTCATCCAAGGTCATCGGTCCGGTAGTATCCTGCGAATAAGCGCCTCTGATTTCTACCGTCGCTGTTTCGCCCGGTAAAATTGTATCCTTGCCGTCAATCCGATTTCTGCCGACAATTTTCTGCGCCAGAGTCTGGGGCGGCTTCTCTTCCGGCACCGTTACTCCGCTCGGTACTTTATCTTGGTCATAAGCAATATCTTCTGCTTGGCAGTAATCTACAGCCCACTGCTGTAGTTCATTACCGGCGTCAAAATAAGTCATCCCGCCGGCAGCAATCTTATCTAGTTTATACTGAATCGGCAGCTCAATGTCAATTCTTTCTTCTTCATTGATAATCAATTCTGCTGCCTCCAAATCAAGTTCCAGACTATCTTCCTCTTCAATCCTATCTGTATCACACTTAACCGGTAAAATTCCGGAGGCAATTAAGGAATTTTCAAAAATTGGGGCAATACTTTTAGCAACTACTACCCCGCCGGCTTTCTTCTCCGGCTCGCCGGGTACCGGAGCCCCTAATACCTGCAGCATAGTATAAGTTGCCGACTTCCGGGACGAACCTTCCCCGAGAGCTTCGCCAGCAACAAAGAAAATATCCTTGCTTTTCTTTTTTAAGTCAGCCAACCGGTCCAGAAAATCAGCTTCATCATCGCGACCCTCCATAATATACTGGGCATGGAGCGGATGATCAGTTCGGCTGTCAGCCCGTTTAGAAGGACTGATATGGCCGGTAGTCACATTATCTCCTACCGTAATGGCCAGACCCCAATATGTACTATCTAGCTCCCAATCAGCTGCAAATTCGCGGTTGGCCCAGCTTGTGATTATTTCTTTTACTTCCGGCACTTCTTCAGTCAAGTCAGTCAACTGTTCAAATTCATCCCGGTTAATCAAGACTGTATCCTGCAAAATATCAACGATCTGCTCGACAAAGTAGCCTTCTGCCAATAAATCAACTAACTCTCCAGCTGCTGCTCCGCCTTTCATATCCTCTAAATACTCAAGAGCCTCTTCCGGCGATAAATAATCACTCTCTAACTCTCCCCGAACAAAATCAGCCAGTCCTTCTGCCTTCGCATACGAAGAAGGAAATGTTCCCCGTCTGACTTCTTCCGTCAGCAGCCTAACTAACAGATCAGATACCGCTTCCGGTTCAGCAAAAACGGTAAATTCTTCCTCGTCCAAAACCGGTAATATAAGTCCCTTAACTACACCTTCGACTTCCTCTTCCGTCAAGGGGCGCGGCGGTAAATCATGCTGTTCTTTCCTCTGCTGCGCCCGCTGCCTATAATCCTCCAATAATGAAAATAATTCTTTCTTCTGCATACTCGAATCCTCCCTTGCTTTTATCACCTACAATTATACATTACTTACTTATTCATTACAAACCTCTTCTTTCTTTTCTCCGCAGGAGATTTTATCTCCTTTGTTTAAATATATTTTTTACATAATCTGTATTTTTGTTACGATAAATATGAAAATCAGAATCAATAGTAATTATTTTATTAATTTGCTTTCTTTCTGAAAGTACAATTAAAGTAGCATCAGCTAAATTAATTGGTACATCAGAATACTGAGTAAATAAATCTATAAGTCGAGAAATAAATGGAAGTGATAAATTTACTATTTCAATTCCACCACGATCTATATATTTTAAAAAGTTAAGCTGACATTTAAAATTAGCATTTAACATATGCATTACTTCAGTAACTACAGGCCAAGTAGTAAATAAATCACCTCTATACTTTTTAATAAATTTCACTGCTTGCTGGTGATAATTATCATTTTTATTAAACAAAGCAATTAAAGGTCCAGCATCAATTATTGAGTTTTGAATGTTTTTCATTTATTTTAACACCTACTTTTTGTTTATAATTTACTGAACTATCTGCTTCACCAGTTCCTGCTTGCCCAAATAAATCTGCCCCCAATTCATAAGGAGTTAACTCTTCTTCCTTATCTACCAAATATTTTTCTAAAGCTTCAGTTACTAATTCAGTTTTAGTAGTTCCTTTTTGCTCTGATAAAATCTGCAGCTTTTTTTCTAATTCTTCTGGCAGTCTTACACTTAGCATTACAATCACCTCCAATTTGTATTACAAATTGTATCACAAATTTATTATTGTTTCAACGATGATTTTTAAAATCTACCCCCTCCACACTAATCAAAAAAAACTAAGCCCCTCCATTTCTTCAACAGAAGGGCTTAGCCTCTAAATCTACATTTTATTAATTAATATCTATTTACTCTTCTTCTACCGAATACATCAGATCGTAATAAATATCCAGCATCCGCTTAGCTGAGAACTTCTCATAAGTATCGGCATGACTTTCTTTCATCATCTCTACCCACTTATCCTGATCTTCATAATAAGTAGGCACTACTTCATTGAGCAGTACATCATAGAGATTTTCTAAGTCATACTCATCTAACTTTTCTTTCATCTTCTTCTCTGCTTTTGCCCGTTCTTCTTCATCTAGCTCCTCTAAATTATCAGGAGCAAAATCCTGGGCTGTCTTCGGCTCGGTACCAATTGCCCAACCGTTTTCTCCGTGGCGGCAGGCTTCCGGCCACCAGCCGTCTAAGATACTTACATTCAAGACTCCGTTCATAGCTGCCTTCATACCGGAAGTCCCGCTGGCTTCCTTCGGCCGGCGCGGATTATTCAGCCAGACATCGCAGCCTCTAGTCAGCATCTTTCCGGTTTTCATATTATAGTCTTCAATAAAGACTACACTGTCAGGATACTTTTCGCTCATCTCTACTAGCGTTTCCACAATTTCTTTTCCTTTATCATCTAAGGGATGGGCTTTACCCGAGAAGATAATCTGGACTCGGCCGCTATTTAAATACTCATCAATTACATCGGGGTCAGTAAAGATCAAGTCACTCCGCTTATATGGAGCTGCTCGGCGGGCAAATCCAATTAGTAGTTTTTCCTCATCCAGCTGAGTTCCAGTTTCTTCTGCTACATAATCAATCAGGTCACTCTTAACTTCCTGATGCGTCTTCCAAATTTCTTCATCAGAGCCGTCGGCAAAGGCTTCTACCATTCTATTGTCTACCCAGGTAGGCCGGTGAACTCCATTAGTAATTCCTTCAATCGGCGGTCTATCGTCTACATAATCCCACATATCGCGGGCTGTATGCTTATGTAACTGGGCTACTCCATTTGCTCTCCGGGCCAACCGCAGGCCGGCTACTGTCATATTAAACGGTGCATCTCCTAAAGCCACCATCTGTTCCGTAGTTAAATTCTGATAAGCTCCCATATACTGCAGTCGATTATGCGGATGTTCTTCATTCCCCTGCTTAACCGGAGTATGAGTAGTAAAGACAATCTCATCGCGAGTAGTTGCCCAGGCCTTTTCAAATTCCAATTCTTCTTCGGTCATCTTCTCTCTAATCAATTCCGTACCAGCAAATACAGCATGACCTTCATTAAAGTGATAGACATCAGGTTCAATGCCCAACTTGCGTAAAGCTCTGACGCCGCCAATTCCCAAAATCATTTCCTGAGCAATTCTTTCTTCTCCAAACCAGCCGTAAAGCTGCCCGGTAATCCACTGGTCAGCACCGCCGTTTTCTTCGATATCTGTATCCAACAGATAAAGGTCTGCATTGCCAAACTTGTCAACTTTCCATACTTTAGCGTACACATCACGCTGTCTAATTTCTACCTTAACTTTAATTCCTGTATCTTCTAAAAAGTCATACTCATAAATCGGATACGCATTATAAGGCTCACCATCTTCATTAAACTCCTGCTTATGATAGCCCTGCTTCCACAGCAAACCGATTCCTACCAACGGATAATTAGAATCTTCGGCTGTTTTTAAATGATCGCCCGCTAAAATTCCCAATCCTCCCGAATAAATATTAAAATCTGTCTCTAAGCCATACTCCATACAAAAATACGCCACATTCGGCTGTTCACTCATGTTTACTTCTGCCTCCTTTTAATTTTGTTCAAACGATTTCACGGATAATAATTAGCTAAAAGCTATCTGCTCTCAACTATAAACTACAAAAAAATAAAAACATAGCTCTTTAATTTTATTCTGTTTCTTACTTACTTGACTCCAGCTTAAACTCAATCTCAACCTTGTTTTTTCTTCACTGCTTACCATTTTAACACATACATTACTAAATTTAAAGGCAACCTTTGCTGATTGCCCGCTTAAAATAAACGCAGCTGTTCAACCTTGCGATTTTTAAAGTTAGAAAGAGTAACTCCAATCAACCGCACTTGTTTATCCAACTCCACTGCCGCCAGCAATTCTTCCGCTACTTGATAAATATCTCCCGCTTCTGATAGGTCCCTCTCCACTGTCTGCGAACGAGAAATGATTTCAAAATCAGCATACTTCAGCTTTAAGGTTACTGTTCTCCCCTGCACCTGATGATTCTGCACCCGAGTAGCTACTTTAGTACTTAATTCCTGTAGATATTCCGTTAATTCCTGCTTATCATCAGTATCCGCTTGAAAGGTGGTTTCTTTCCCGATTGACTTCGGTTCTCCCGGCGGAGTTACTTCCCGCTTATCTTCTCCCTGCGCCAACTTATGCAGCTGATAGCCGCGCTTACCTAACTTACGCATTAAAAACCTGATATCTGCTTCAGCCACATCCTTGATGGTCTCCAAGCCCAGTTCTTTTAACTTCGTTTCCGTCTTCGGCCCCACCCCCCATAGTTCACTTACATCCAGCGGATAAATTACTTCCTCGGCTTCAAAGGGAGAAATAATCTCAAAACCGTCCGGTTTATCTAAATCAGACGCCAGTTTAGCCAGATATTTATTGTAGCTAACACCAACCGAAGCAGTCAACTTAAGCTGATTTTGAATCTGCCGCTTGATCTGATGGGCAATCTGCACGCTGTTTTCGTCGGCAGCACTAACATCCAAATAAGCTTCATCTAGAGATAGAGGTTCTACCAACTCGGTATATTGATGAAAAATCTGCCGGATTTTAGCTGATACCTGTTTGTACTTTTCGTGGTCAGGCTGCAGACAAATCCCTTCCGGACATAAACGCCGAGCCTTAACCATCGGCATCGCCGAGTGAACCCCATATTCCCGGGCTTCATAGGAAGCAGTACTGACTACTCCCCGTTTGCTCTGACCACCGATAATCACCGGCTTGCCCCTTAACTTTGGATCATCCCGTTGTTCGACGGAAGCATAAAAAGCATCCATATCTACATGAAGAATCGGTAATTCCATCGGCTACACCTCAAGATTAGTTTACAATTTACAATTTACAATATACAGTTGAAAGTCAACAGTCAAAACAGTGAATTTTATAATCCCTTAGTATTTAAAGGTTGTAAAGTTGTTTGGAATTTTTAACTGTCTCATCCAGGATTAAACTTTAAATCCTGGCTGCGAAAACCATAGAATTCATATCAACTGTCAATTGTCAACTGTCAACTTTCTAGGTTTTTTTCTATAATCCCCCGCACTCTTTCCCCAATATTATCCTTCTCTTCTTCAGTCAGCTGCTCAGGATAAATCGGTTGAGAAATGATTACTTCTACTTCGGCTGACTGGACTAACCCGTCATTTCCTTCCCAAATCTGATAAGAATCCTTGATCGTCACCGGTAAAATGGGCACCTCATGCTGCAGGGGAATTTTAAAGCTGCCGCGCTTAAAGCGGCCTAATTCCGAAGATTTACTCCGGGTTCCTTCCGGAAAAATAACTAAAGACTGCCCGTCGCTAAATACATCTCCGGCATTACCAAAGGCTTTTAAAGTCTGGCGGATATCACTGCGGTCAATCATGATACATTTGATCTGCCGCATCCAGGTAGCTAAAATGGGAATCTTCTGTAGTTCTTCTTTGGCCACAAAGGCCATTCCTTTATCTACATAGCCCATCAGCAGCGGAATATCCAGCGCTCCCTGATGGTTAGAAACGATTACTACCGGCTCGTCCGGAATATTTTCCCGGCCGCAGACCTGCACCCGACTGCCGGTCACCCCTAGCACCTGTTGGCCCCACGTAGTAGCAAGCTGATTGACAGATTCAGTAGCCTGCTCTTCCCGACCTCTAAATTCCATCCACTTGACGCGCAGCCATAATATCAGAGAAAATAAAAAGAAGCCTACTAAATAAACTGCAGTAAGAAAAGTACGCAAAATTCCGCTCAGCATATTGACCACCTCATTTTATATTTTTTATTTACTATTTTGACTTCTATTTAGTATTTATTATTTCATATTTTTAATTTTCCAATTTTCATTCTCTTTTCTAATTTATCATTTTTCATTTTTAATTCTCCATTCTCAATTATATTGTCGTTCCAAATATTTGTTTATCCGCTTCGAATCATAAACTACAGTGCCGTCCTCATCCTGCAAGACGGGAACCTTCAGTTGGCCGGAAAGTTCCTTGATCGTCGTCCGCTGTGACCTATCCCGGGGTACCTCAATTTTCTTATATTCTAAATCCAACTCATCTAATTTTCTCCGTACCCGCTTACAGTACGGACAAGAGGCAAACTGGTATAATTTTATCACGTCTGTTCCCTCCTTTAAAGACAAATTTAGCTAAATTACTAAAAGCCTGTCCCACTTTCTCCTTAGTATTTGTACTTTCAGATATTATTATATTATTCCTTCTTTTTTTCGCTAATTACTTATTACAAAAGATATTATCTTCTTTTTTCACAATACAAATACTCTATCAATTGTTTAAAAAGGTAAACTTTATGGTACATTTTGCAGGTTTTTTGACTAATAATCTTTAATATTGTAAGCGCATTGAATTCTTCGCTGACAATTAATTTTTAATAACTTGAATTAGTAAAGAGGCCCTCTCGGGCCTCTTTTTTGACTGCTAATTTAAATAAATAAGCTAGTTCC
>CAYFUT010000080.1:0-1884 GCA_964346395.1 uncultured Halobacteroidaceae bacterium | reverse complement strand
TGATAATAACTATCTTCATATAGTTCTTCCTTTTTCACCCGCTTACTAAGTACCACTTCCGCACTATTGACTTCCAGTAATTTGAAGAAAATCTGAGTATAGGCCCGCTTTTGAATTATATACTGCTTCTTCTCTTCGTCTTCATAATACACGTCAACCCACTCTTCTTCTTCATTGGTAGTTACACTGCCGCCAATTACTTTACCCACTACTAGGTAATCAACTCCTAAAATATTGCCCAGTTCCTGAGCAGTATCAGAATCAACTAAACCGGTCGCCTGCAGCTTCTGTTCCTGTAAAACTTCAGTTAACTGTTCCCGCTCAATTACTGCAATGAATTTGGGATCTTTTTCTAATAATTTAGCAGTAAATAAACTGGTCACCTTGCCACCTAAATCAAACCGCCGGCTGCTATCGCTAAATTTAAGCACAGCTATCCGCTTCAGTTTCAACTCTCTTAATTTTTTATAGGCCTGCTGGTACTTAACCTCTACTTCCCGATAAGTTCCGTACTGCTTCACCCGCTCAAATTCTTTATAAGCCTGCTCCCAATTTTCTGCTGCTAAATACTGCTCTCCCAACTGATAATGATGGTGTTGGTAATTATTTTTAGCCTCTGCCAACAGCTGCTCTGCTTCTTCAGTCTGGTTCACCGTCTGGGCCTGCTGTATTTTTTTAATTGCCTGCCCGTAATCTCCATCCTGCAGGGCGGCCTGCCCCTCCGTCAGCCGCTGCTGGTATTTCTCAGCGCGATAATGGCCAATTAATTGGGAAACACCCCAAATTCCTAACACGACCAGTCCGCCAAGAGCCGCTCCTTTAACTAATTTTTGCTCACTATCGCCACCACTAGCTGAGAACTGAACCTGCGGTGCCTGTTCTGCTGCTAAGGCATACTCAGCCCCGGTAAAACTGATCAACAGACAAAGTAATAAGCCAATTGTCAGTATCCGTTTATAAATCACTATCATATACCTCCTTAAAAACTAAATTAATCCAACACTATAATTATTTTATGTTTCGCAAAAATATTATTCCGCTTACCTACCTGCTGCAGCTGCCGAGCTTCTGCAGCAGCCAGTACTAAATCAGTCCTATAACTGCCGCGCACTTGCTGCGCTTTTAATATTAAGGGCTGTTCTCCTACCCGCGAATTGGCTTTAGCCGCTGCTAAACTGCGGGTATAACCGACAAGTCCCCGGTCAACCACGCCTTGTGGCTCTATTGTTTCCAGGCCGTAAATTAATTTACCGGCAGTACTATAAATTTTAGGAGCTAATGCCGGCTCAACCTGCAGACCGACAGTAGTGATCACCACACCGGTATAATCACCAGTCTCTGCCTCAACTTCCCCTTGTGGCTCCGATCCTGTCTGCTCTAAAGAATCATCAGCTGCCTCTTTTAACCGGGGGAAAACTGCTTTCATAAGCCCGTTATTTCCGTAAAACTTGACTTCCATCACTACTTGATAAGCATTGTCTGCTATCTTCTTCTCTTTTACAATCCGAGCTCCCCTGATAATCCCTTGCACCTGCTTAGTAATTACATCAGACTGCACTTGAGCATTTTTTACACGCTGTTCAGAATCAATCTGAACTCCTTTTATTTTTCCCAACAGGCGGCGCTGGGCTACTGTAATCGCTGCTTCTCGCGCCAATATTAACGCCTGCGATTCACTGCGAATCTTCTCCGGTGCTACTCCATACCCCCGGGCTTGAACTACCTGTTCTTCCCAATTGGTAACTGCTATATCAGTTTGCTCCAATAAACTTTCACTTGCCCCCAGCGGCAAGGAATAACCAACCACCATCACTACTACTGCTACCCCACAGACCAATCTTCGTTTTAACACGGCTATCACTCCTTATACTAACAGCTGCCCGC